>NZ_BAAAKI010000010.1:188856-246704 GCF_039527675.1 Luteococcus sanguinis | reverse complement strand
CGCCGCCGGACTTATACAACACCCCTGACGGGAGCCGCAAGGCATCTGTCAGGGGTGTTGTGCATTTCCCAGACAATTGCCTTGGAGTGCAGGATCTGCAGTTCTTTGATTCGGGTGGCGCAGAGTGGGTGATGTGGATCGGCAGTTGAAGCCCTCGATCACCCGGTCGAAGGTATGCGTGCTCCCAGGGGCTACTTGCCGTAACGACGCTCTCGTTGCGCGAAGGAGCGCAGGGCACGCAGGAAGTCCACGCGTCGGAAGTCGGGCCACAGGGCTTCACAGAAGTAGAACTCACTGTGGGCGCTCTGCCAGATCAAGAATCCGCTGAGGCGTTGCTCACCACTCGTCCGAATGATCAGGTCGGGGTCGGGCTGGCCCTTCGTGTACAGGTGGTTGGAAATGTCGTCGATCTCCAGGCGCTCCGCCAACTCCGCGAGCTGCGTCCCCTTCTCGGCCTCCGCCTGCAGGAGGGAGCGGACCGCGTCGCGGAGCTCGTGCCGGCCGCCATAGGCCACCGCGACATTGATGTGCATGCCCTGGATGGTGGACGTCCGTTCCTGGGCCTCGGACAGCGCGTCCGACATGGCTTGGGGGAGCAGAGCCCGGTCGCCGACGATCTGGACTCGCCACGTTCCCTTGGCTGCAAGATCGAGCACCAGCTGCTGAATCACGTCCAGAAGAGGCTGGAGCTCGTCGTCCCCGGCGCGGGAGAGGTTCTCGGTGGAGAGGACCCACAGCGTGATGACCTTGATGCCGACCTCGTCGCACCAGCCACAGAAGTCCTCGAGCTTGCCGGCACCCGCACGGTAGCCGGCAACCAGGGGCTGGTCGGGAGCGTTCATGCGGGCCCAACGACGGTTTCCGTCCGCCAGCACGGCGATGTGCTGGGGAAGGTTTGATCGGTCGAGCTCTGCGCTCAGGCGCGACTCGTAGGTGGAGTAGAGGAGGCCGGAGGGGTGGAGACGATCGATCGCCTCGCTGAATCGTTCCATGCCTGCCATGGCGCCACAATATCCAGCCGTGCGGCCGAAACGTCCACCGATGTTGCCCCAGCGCCAACCTACGGTACCGTAGGTTGTATGAAGCAGATGCAGACCGAAGGCCTGGGCGACACCGTCCAGGAGCGCGTCGAGGAATTCGCGGACGCGCTCAAACCGCGGCTGCGCGGCTGGTTCCACCAGGGATTCACGCCCGTCATCCTGCTGGCGGGGCTGGTGCTGGTCGCCTTCGGGCGCACGGCATCGATCCGGTTCGCGTCCGCCATCTATCTCGTCTCGGCACTGCTGCTGTTCGGCAACTCCGCCTTCTACCACCGGGGGAACTGGACGCCCAAGGTCAAGGCGGTCTTCCGCCGTGTCGACCACGCCAACATCTTCGTGTTCATCGCCGGCACCTACACACCCCTGAGCGTCGCCATGCTGCACGGACGCAGCCTGGTGCAGATCCTGGTGCTGATCTGGACCTGCGCGCTCGTGGGCGTCCTGTTCCGCGTCTTCTGGATCGATGCGCCACGCTGGCTCTACGTCGGCCTCTACGTCGCGATGGGTTGGGCAGCCGTCGGATGGATGTCCCAGTTCCTGGAAGCAGGTGGTGCTGCTGTCGTGGCATTGATCGCTGCTGGCGGGCTGGTCTACACCGTCGGGGCACTGGCGTACGCCTTCAAGTACCCGAACCCGTGGCCGGAGTGGTTCGGATTCCACGAGATCTTCCACATCTGCACGATCATCGCGGCGATCTGCCACTTCATCGCGATCTGTCTGGTGGCTTTCTGACCCTCGCCGGGCCCGGGGACCGGGGTGGGGCTATCTGGCACAGCACATCACTCGTGGGCGGCGATGAGCTCCCGCAGGGCTGATTCGAGGCGCTCGTCCAGGCCGAGCTCGGCGATCTTGACCAGACGACGGGCACTGGCCGGGTTCGCGTCCACGATGGCCATCACGCGGTCCTTGGTGAGGAACTCGATCTCTGCCTGGTCCAGGAAGGCGGCCACGCGGGCCGGCACCTGGTTGTCGTGCAGCGTCAGGGGCTCGGTGAAGACGATCTCGGCGCCGGTGCGGGTGTTGACTGGCCCGAGGTCGATCTCCTGGCTGCCCGTCGACTCGTCCCACACGCTCTCGTGGCCCTGCACGGCTGCGGGGGCTGCTCCGAACAGCACGACGCGGTAGTCGCGCGTCGCGGGGACCACGTCCAGGTTCCCCTCGGCGGGGTGGATCGTGAAGCGTCCGCCTGCCCAGTCCAGGGTGAACCGGGTGCGAGCGGCTCGCGCGTCCACGGCGTCGTCGTCCTCGTACAGGACGAACTCACCGGCGTCCCCGGCGAAGACGCGGATCTCCAGGCTGGCTGGGTTCTCGACGCGCAGATCGTCCTCGCCCGTCAACGGGACGATGGCGCCGGCCTTGGCCAGCACGGGGTACTGGCCCAGTCCACGGTGCAGTTCGACGAACTTGTCACCGGTGTAGACCAGTCCGGTGAAGATGTCGGTCCAGGTGCCGCGTGGCAGCCAGGCCTTCACCCGCCCGGCGTTGAGGCGTGGATCATTCGGCTCGGTGATCGCCGCGACCACCAGCTCCGTGCCGAACCAGTACTGGTTGTCGACCTGGAAGGCCTCCCATTGGTCACCATGCGACCAGTACATGGGGCGCAGCAGCGGTGAGAGCGTCCGGTTGCCCAGCTCGTTCATCGTGTACAGGTAGGGCACCATCCGGTGGCGGAAGCGCAGGAAGCGTCCCATCACCTGTTCGGCAATGGCGTCGAAGCGCCAGGGCTCCTTGCCGCTGAACCGGGCCTTGGTGGAGTGCAGGCGCGTCACCGGGCTGAACACGCCGAACTGCAGCCACCGGGTCGCGAGTTCGTCGTCCTTGGTGCCGAACATGTGGCCCCCGATGTCGTGGGACCACCAGCCGTAGCCGATGTTCGAGGCGGTGGCGGTCATGTACGGCTGGAAGGCCAGGGAACTCCAGGAGATCACCGAGTCGCCGGAGAAGCCGACCGGGTAGCGGTGCGACCCGGGCCCGGCGTAGCGGGAGAAGGTGAGCGGACGACGACCGGTGCGCGCGTTGTCGAGGAAGTGGAAGTGGTTCAGCAGCCACAAGGGGTCGAGGCCGGGGATGGAGCTGTGGCCGCCCTGCTGCCAATCGAGCCACCAGAAGTCGACGCCCTCGTCCTCGAGCGGGTGGTGGACCAGTTCGAGGTAGTTCGCGAGGAAGTCGGGGTCGGCGATGTCGAAGTTGACGGGTAGCTCGGAGGCTGGGTCGATGCCCATCGCCTCGGCCACCCGCCGGTAGGCCTCCTCGTGGGCCCGGATGCCGTCGGCCGGGTGGACGTTGAGCGCGATCTTCATCCCGTGCTCGTGCAGCCAACGCAGGAAACCGACGTGGTCGGGGAACAGCTCGGGGTTCCAGGTGTAGCCCGTCCAGCCGTTGCCGAAGCGCTCGGGTATGTCAACCAGGTGCCAGTCCATGTCGACGACCGCCACCGAGAAGGGCAGGTCCTCGGCCTCGAAACGTTCGATCAGCGCCTGGTACTCGTCCTGGGTGTAGTCGTGGTAGCGGCTCCACCAGTTGCCCAGCGCGTAGCGGGGCAGCACCGGCTGCGGGCCGGTGAGGCGGTAGAAGTCGGCGACGGCATCGGCGAAGTCGTGGCCGTAGGCGAAGACGTAGGTGTCCGAGTAGCCGTCCAGGCGCGGTTCGAACCATCCGTCGTCGGTCATGGGCAGCGTGTCGTCCGGCAGGGAGGCGATGCCGAGCTCGTTGAGCAGACCGGGCTCCAGGGGCGTGGCGCCGTCGATGGTGTCGAGGGTGCGCACAGTGCCGCCCAGGTTGTTGCGCAGGTTCACGTGGCTGGCGAAGTCGCTGGTCGGGTCCTCGCCCGGACGCCAGACGGAGTGGTAGCTGCCCGAGAGCGTCTTGATCGACAGCGTGGCCGGGGTGGGCTCGCCGCCGGCATAGTCGAGCTGGATGGCGCCGGTGAGCACCTGGACGCCTTCGCCCCTGCGGTTCACGGTCAGCGGGGGGACGCCGAACCGGCGGTTCAGCACCATCTGCGTGGCGCGGTCTTCGAAGTTCCCGCTGGGGGAGTGCTCCACCCGCACCAACCGGTCGGTGAGGAAGGTGAGGCGCACGGTGTCGAAGACCAGTACCGCGTCGGGTGCTGCCTTCGGTGTGATGGCCAGGTGGAAACGTTCGGGCAGCTGCGGCATGTGGCCCAGCCTAGAACGCGCCACCGGGCCGGCGAGCCGAGGGCGGCACCCAGTTGAACAATTGGTGAAGCTGACGGCGCGGCGTGGCCCACGGGCCCGGGCGCGTCGTAGCTTGGGGCTCATGGACGGACCACGACGGGCTCCCGGGGGAATATCCCTGTGGCCCCCCGCGGACATCGTCCAAAGCTGTCGACCCTGACCGATCTGGGGCCGGCTGCGCAGCGGAGGGCCCCTCACTGCTCGAGGAGTGCCGTGCTCAAGCCCCATAACCAGCATGTGACAGACCCATACGTGACCAGCGACGCCGACGCATCCGTCGACACCCAGGCCAAGACCTACGTCATCGACACGTCCGTGCTGCTCAGCGACCCGCGGGCCATGCTGCGCTTCGCGGAGCACGAGGTGGTGCTGCCGATCGTGGTGATCGCCGAACTGGAGGGCAAGCGGCACCATCCGGAGCTGGGCTACTTCGCCCGTTCTGCGCTGCGCCTGCTGGACGACCTGCGCATCGAGCACGGGCGGCTGGACGAACCGGTGCCGGTGAACGATGCCGGCGGCGTGCTGCACATCGAGCTCAACCACACCGACCCGGAGCGGCTGCCGCATGGCTTCCGCCTCGGTGACAACGACTCCCGGATCCTGGCGGTGGCGATCAACCTGTCCGCCGAGGGCAAGGATGTCGTCGTGGTCAGCAAGGACCTGCCGATGCGCGTCAAGGCCTCAGTCGTCGGTCTGGAGGCCGAGGAGTACCGTGCCGAACTGGCCGTCGACAGTGGCTGGACCGGCATGACCCAGCTCGACGTCGACGCGTCGGTGGTGGACGCGCTGTACGAGGGCGGGGTCGCGGACGTCCCACAGGCCGCCGACCTGCCCTGCCACACCGGGCTGGTGCTGCACGGTGGCGGCGGGTCTGCATTGGGGCGCAAGCTGCCGTCCGGGCAGGTGAAGCTGGTGAAGTCCGACCGGGACGCCTTCGGCATCCACGGACGCTCCGCTGAGCAACGCGTCGCGCTGGACCTGCTGCTCGACCAGGAGGTCGGCATCGTCTCCCTCGGCGGCCGCGCCGGGACGGGCAAGTCGGCGCTCGCGCTGTGCGCCGGTCTGGAGGCGGTGATGGAGCGCCGCCTGTACCAGAAGGTGATGATCTTCCGTCCGCTGTACGCGGTCGGCGGCCAGGAGCTCGGCTACCTGCCCGGCACCGAGACCGAGAAGATGGCGCCATGGGGTCAGGCCGTCTTCGACACCCTCGGCTCGGTCACCAACAAGTACGTCATCGACGAGATCATCGCGCAGGACATGCTGGAGGTGCTGCCGTTGACGCACATCCGCGGGCGTTCCCTGCACGACGCCTTCGTGATCGTCGACGAGGCGCAGTCGCTCGAGCGCAATGTGCTGCTCACCGTGCTTTCGCGCATCGGCCAGAACTCGCGCGTGGTGCTCACCCATGACGTCGCACAGCGCGACAACCTGCGGGTGGGACGCCATGACGGTATCGCCGCCGTGGTGGAGCGGTTGAAGGGCAACCCCTTGTTCGCGCACGTCACGCTGAACCGTTCGGAGCGTTCGCCGATCGCCGCGCTGGTCACTGAGATGCTGGAGGACGCGCTCTGAGCGTTCGTTGCGAGTGGGCCCTCGTTGAGGGCGCGCCCGCGCCGGTTCAGGCGCGGGCGGTGTGGATGGCGTAGTCGATGTGGTGCCCGTCACGGTTGACCCTGACCGTGACGGTGCCCACGTCGCTGCTCAGTTCGCGCAGGCGTGCGTCCAGTGGGGCGGAGGCTCGTTCGCACCAGACCGCGAGCAGGCCGCCGGGGGACAGGCGAGCGATCGCCGAGGACAAGAGGTCGGGCTCGTAGAGCGGCGCGTTGTGGTCGTGCACCAGGAAGCTGGGTCCGTTGTCGACGTCCAGCAAGATTGCGTCCCAGCTGTGGGTCGCATCGCGCAGGACGTCCTTCACGTCGGCGTGGACGAGGGTGGCGCGTGGGTCGTCGGCGACCCGGGTCAGGGTGTCGACCAAGCTGGCTCGTGCCCAGGTGATGAGGGCACCGGAGAGTTCCACGACCGTGACCCGGCAGTGGGGGAGCCGGTCGAGCAGGGCGCCCGCGGTGAACCCCAGGCCCAACCCACCAACCAGCACGGAGGTCGCATCATTGGGGACGATGTCGGCCAGCGCGACCTCGCTGGAAGCGTCCGCGGTGTCCATCGCGAACATGCCGTTGACGATGAGCTCGACGATCGCCTCGGGGTCTTCACGCCGGCCGCGACGGCGCAGGGCGATGTCGAATCCGTCGGAGTCGTCGAAGCCCAGGGTGGTCAGCTCGTCCATGGGTTGCTCCTGTTCATCGTTCATCTTGGTCGCAGGGAACATCGTCGCAGCCCCGGTAGGATGCGCCGGTGCGCAACAACAAGTTCACCGGATGGAACATGGTCGTCGCGATGTTGGTGATTCTCGTGCCGGCGGCGCTGATCTACCAGTTCTTCTCGGTCACCCCGGACGAGCCGAACCTGGCCACCGTCGACTGGAAGCCGGCCGTCGCCGAGGCGCGCACGAAGGCCAACTACCCGGTGCTCGCACCACAGGAGCTGGGCGATGATTGGAAGGTGACCAAGGCCAAGTTCGTCGAGAAGGGCAAGGCCATCACCTCGAAGGCCACGGCTGTCGGCAACACGTGGTTGTTCGGAGTGCACGGCCCGGACAAGTTCTACTACGAGGTCGAGCAGCGCGACGCCGACCCGGCCGGGCTCGCGCGGGAGGCCAGCCGCACCGGTTACGCGGACGGCTCGTCGACCATCGGCGCGAAGACCTGGGCGCGCATGACCTCACCCGACGACCGGACCCACTGCCTGTTCGACCAGCAGGGCGAGGTCGGAACCGCCGTGTGTGCCGACACCAGCTGGGAGTCGCTGGAATCCTTCGTGGGGAAGCTCCGCGCCAGCTGACTGTCAGGGCCAGCTGATCATCTAGGCCAGCTGACGACCAGTGCCAGCTGACTACCCCTGGCCGTCGTAGTCCTGCGCGTCCGTGGTGGACGCCTGCGCCGTGCGGGCGGCCTCGATCTTGGCCTTCGCGCCATCGAGCCAGCCCTGACAGATCGCGGCGAGTTCCTCACCCCGGGTCCACAGGGTCATCGACTCGGCCAGCGGCACGCCTCCTGACTCGAGGCGGCGCACCACCTCGCCGAGTTCCTCGCGGGCCTGCTCGTAGCTCAACTTCTCGGTGTTCTGCTCGGTGTCGGCCATGGGTGGCTCCTCACTCGTCCGTCTCGTCGTTGAATTCTTCGTCCGCGAGGCCCATCTGTTCGCCGCTTCCGTCGGCGATCCCCCGCACGCCGAGCGTCAGCTGCCCGTCCGCGACGTAGGCCAGCACGTCGTCGTCCAGGTCGACGTCGAAGATGCTGGAGACTGATCGTCCCTCGCCGTCGACCAGGATCGAGTAGCCGCGTTCCAGCGTCGCCTTGGGCGACATCGCCCGGATGCGCGCCAGGTCATGGGCGACGGACGTCGACTGGCCGCTCAGCACCTGGTTGATGGCGCGCGACAGCCGGCCCCGGGCCAGTTCCAACCGGTCATAGTGCGCCTCGAAGGAACCGGTGGGGTTCTGCAGCACGGGACGGCTGCGCAGCTGGTCCAGCTGGTGCTGCTCGGTGCGGACCCGCTGCACGATGGCCTGCCTGATCCGGTCCTTGGCCTGCGCGACGCGACGCGCCTCGTCGGCGGCATCGGGGACGACGCGTTTGGCCGCATCGGTGGGCGTGGACGCGCGGACGTCGGCGGCCAGGTCGATGATCGGGGTGTCCGGCTCGTGCCCGATGGCGGAGACGATGGGCGTCCGGGCGGCAGCGACGGCGCGCACCAGTCCCTCGTCCGAGAAGGGCAGCAGGTCCTCCAGCGAACCGCCGCCGCGGGCGATGATGATGACGTCGACCTGTGGATGGGCGTCCAGCTCGGCCAGGGCGACCATCACCTCGGCTGCGGAGTCGGGGCCTTGGACGCGGGCGTGGCGCACCTCGATCTGGGCTCCCGGCCAGCGTCCGAGCACGTTGGTCACGACGTCGCGTTCGGCGGCGGAATCGGCGCCGGTGACCAGGCCGATGCGTCGCGGCAGGAAGGGCAGCCGCTTCTTGCGCACCGGGTCGAACAGGCCTTCGGCCTGCAGCATCCGCTTTCGCGTCTCCAGCATTGCCAGCAGCCGCCCCTCGCCGGCGACCCGGATCTCGCGGCACTCGAAGGTAAGCGACCCACTCTTGGACCAGACGGTCGGCTTGATCCAGGCAGTGACGGTCATGCCCTCGGTCAGGGGCCCGGCGGCGTCCAGCACCTGGGTCGAGCAGGTGATGGTGGCCGAGGTCTCGGCCATTCGGTCTCGCAAAGTGAGGAAGTGTGTGGACGCGCCCGCACGGCGACGCATTTCGATCACCTGCGCCTCGACCCAGACGGCACCGCACCGCTCGACCCAGCCCTTGACCGCCTGGACCACGCGTCCCAGCGGCTGCGGCTGTTCCGGGGAGCTGTCCATCGCCATGGCGACCACCCTAGGGCTTAGCACTGACAACTACCGTTGTGGACATGAGCAGAGCAGGCGCCCAGGCCAGTCGACCAGCGGACGGACGAGCAGCGGCGAGGCGCTCGCCGTGGCGGGCGGTGGCGGTCTTCGTCGTCGTGGCCGTGGCGCTGGGGTTGTTGGCGCTCGCCACATCGTTGGCCCTGCTGGACGAGGCGAACGGCACCGGCGCGGGAGTTGCCGATGACCTGGTCACTGGTCTGGCGCTGGCCGTGGCCGGGCTGGCTGCCGTGCGGTTCGCCGGACCGACGCTGCTGCCCCCGGCGGTTGGACGAGCGCAGCACCGGGCCCACACGGTGCTCGGCTTCGCGTCGGGTGTCTTCTTCCTGTTGGCCCTGTGGGCGTGCACCCAGCACGGCTGGACGGGTTTCGGGGCGGTGGCCGGGGTGCCCTTCGTGGTGTGGGCGCTGGTGGAGCTCGCCGCCGTGCTGGCCGCCGAGTACGGCTGGCGCGGCGTGCTGCAGCCCCTGCTCGAGAACAAGATGCCGCGCACCGCGGCTGCACTGCTGGTCGGCGTTGCGTGGTGGCTGTGGCAGCTCCCGGTGCTGATGACCGGCGGCGAGGCGGTGCTACGACTGCTGTCGACCCTGGTGCTCTCGATGCTGCTGGGTTTCCTCGGCAATGGTTCACCGTGGCAGCGGGCGCTCCCGGCCGGGCTCGCGCGCTGGATGATGGTCATCGCCGCCTACCAGTTCGCCGGCGACGACGTGATCGCCACCGACGGATGGTGGGCCCGCCACCTGCTGGCAGCCGTCATCACCACGGCGGTCTTCCTCGCGATGTTCGTCATCGCGACCCGCCGTCGGCGCGCCCGCGCCGCTGCTGCCGCGGCCTGAGCCAGCGGTTGGCTCCCCGGTAGAGTGGAGCCCATGAGCGAAACCGCCAAGCATGTCGTCGTCGCCGCCCCGCGTGGCTACTGCGCCGGGGTCGACCGAGCCGTCGTGACGGTGGAGAAGGCGCTGGACGTGTATGGCCCGCCCGTCTACGTCCGCAAGCAGATCGTCCACAACAAGCACGTCGTGGAGACCCTGGAGCAGCGCGGGGCGATCTTCGTCGAGGAACTCTCCGAGGTACCCGAGGGTGCGACCGTCGTGTTCAGCGCCCACGGCGTCTCCCCGGCCGTCCACGACGAGGCCGCCGAGCGGGCGCTCAAGACGATCGACGCGACCTGCCCCCTGGTGACCAAGGTGCACCACGAGGCGAAGCGGTTCGCCAAGCAGGATCTTCCCATCGTGCTGATCGGCCACCAGGGCCATGAAGAGGTCGAGGGGACGATGGGCGAGGCGCCCGAGCACATGACGCTGGTGCAGCACCCCAGCGACGTGGACGGACTGGACCTGCCCACCGACAAGCCCATCGTGTGGCTGTCACAGACCACTTTGAGCGTGGACGAGACGATGGAGACCGTTGACCGGCTGCGCGAGAAGTTCCCGCTGCTGACCAACCCGCCCAGCGACGACATCTGCTACGCCACGCAGAACCGCCAGCTGGCCGTGAAGCAGATCGCCGCGCACTCTGACCTGGTGATCGTGGTGGGCTCGCAGAACTCGTCCAACTCGGTAAGGCTGGTCGAGGTCGCGCTGGAGGCAGGCGCGAAGGCCTCCTACCGCGTCGACAATGCCTCCGAGATCGACCCGGCCTGGCTGGAGGGCGTGCTCACTGTGGGCGTCACCTCCGGTGCGTCCGTGCCGGAGGAGCTGGTGGACGGGGTGCTGGAGTACCTCGAGGCGCACGGCTTCCCGAAGGCCGTGGAGGAGCGGCTGACCGAGGAGTCGCTGACCTTCGCCCTGCCGCCGGAATTGCGCAAGGACCTGCCGAAGCACGCGATCAAGCACTGACCACGTGGTGTCGGCCACAGGGTTCCTCAGACCAGGAAGCGGTAGAAGGGGGAGTCCGGGCTGACCACCTCGGCGTGGATGCCCGAGGAGTCCAGGCGTTCCAGCAGGTGCGGGTACTCGGCGGGATCACCCAGCTCGATGCCCACCAGCGCGGGACCGATCTCGCGGTTGGAGCGCTTCACGTACTCGAAGTAGGTGATGTCGTCGTCGGGGCCGAGCACGTCGTCGACGAAGCGGCGCAGCGCTCCCGGCTCCTGCGGGAAGCTGACCAGCAGGTAGTGCTTGCGCCCCTCCTGGATCAGGGACCGCTCCACGATCTCCGCGTACCGGGAGACGTCGTTGTTGCCGCCGCTGACGATCACGACGACCGTCTGCCCGGGTTGGACGGTGACCGGGGCGGTGTCGCGGGCAGATCGCAGGGATGCGGCGGCCAGGGCTCCGGCGGGCTCGGCGATGATCCCGTCGGTCTGGTACATCGCGAGCATCTCGGTGCAGATCTCCCCCTCCGGAACGGCGACGACCTCCACGGCTGCCTCCTGCACCATCGGGAAGGTGACCGCGCCGGCCTTGGCGACGGCGGCGCCGTCGCAGAAGGTGTCGATGCCGGTCAGCTCGACCGGCTCACCTTGGGCGAGTGCGGCGGCCATGCAGGCCGCGCCGGCGGGTTCCACGCCGACGATGCGGGTGCTGGGGGAGTGCTCGGCGAACCAGGCGGCGCAGCCGGCGAGCATGCCGCCGCCACCGACCGGGACGAGCAGCAGGTCGGGTGAGGTGCCCAGCTGGTCGAGGATCTCCTTGGCGACGGTGCCCTGACCGGCCGCGGTACGGGGGTCGTCGAAGGCGGGGACGATCGTGGCGCCGGTCTCGGCGGCGACGCGCTTGGCGGTGTTCGACGCCTCATCATAGGTGTCACCGATGACCACCAGCTCCACCCAGCCCTGACCGAGAGCAATCATCCGGTCGCGCTTCTGCCGGGGCGTGGTGGACGGGACATAGATCGTGCCCTTGATGCCCAGCGCGGCACAGCTCCACGCGACGCCTTGGCCGTGGTTGCCAGCCGAGGCGCAGATGACACCGGCGTCACGCTCGGCGTCGGTGAGCTGGCTGATCAGGTTGTAGGCGCCGCGCAGCTTGTAGGAGCGCACGGGCTGCAGGTCTTCGCGCTTGAACCAGACCTCGGCGCCGGTCGCCTCGCTGAGGCGGTCGTTGCGCTGCAGGGGGGTGCGGACGGCCACCCCTTCGAGGTTATGGGCGGCGGTCGCCACCAGCCCGGCGAGCTCTGCGAGTGAAGTCACCGGCCGATTCTAGGCGTGGCGCCGCGCGGTGGCGTCGCCATCCCAGCTGGTCAGCTGGACTTCTTGCGCGTCTGCAGGCTCACCACGGGGGCATCGGGAGCGAGCAGGTCGTCGAGGGTGGGCTGGTCGCGGGTCAATGCTTCCTGCTCCGGGAGCGTCCGCTCGTCGGTGCCGGGTTCCAGCGCCTCGAGCTCGTCGGCGATGGAGGCGGTCAGCTCGGCCGAGGTCAGCTGGCGGGGGGTCTCCTTCACCGGCGTGCCCTGCGCCAGCTCGGCGTGGGTGACCTCGAGCTCGTTGAACTTGCGAGCGGTGACCATGACGCGGCCCTCGAGCGAGCCGAGCGTCGAGTTGTAGGCCTTGACCGCCTGGGTGAGGCCGCGTCCGACGCCGTCGAAGTGGGCGCCCATCTTGCCCAGGCGCTCGTAGAGCTCACGGCCGAGCGTTGCGACCTGCGCGGCACTCTCGGCCAGTGCAGCCTGCTGCCAGCCGTGCGCGACGGCGCGCAGCAGCGGGATCAGGATGCTGGGGGTGGCCAGGGTGATGTTGCGGCGCGCCGCGTACTCGTGCAGGTCGGGCATCTGTTCGTGGGCGGCCTGCAGGAAGGCCTCACTCGGCATGAACAGGATCGTGAACTCGGGCGTGTTCTTCTCCAGCTTCCAGTACTGCTTGCCCGACAACTGGTCGATGTGGGTGCGCACGTGGCGGGCGAAGGTGGACAGGTGGGTGTCGCGCAGGGAGTCATCGGCGGCCTCGTAGGCGTCCAGGAAGGCCGACAGCGGCACCTTCGAGTCGACGAAGAGCACCTTGCCGTCGGCGAGGTTGACCTTCATGTCGGGGCGCAGCACGCCGTCGTCGGTGCTGGTGGAGGTCTGCAGGTCGAAGTCGCAGCGTTCGACCATGCCGGCGAGCTCGGCCACGCGCTTGAGCTGGGTCTCGCCCCAGGTGCCGCGCACCTGCGGCTTGCGCAGTGCGCTGACCAGGGAATTGGTCTCGCGGCGCAGGTTCTCGCTCGTGACCAGCACCGAGTTGATCTGCTCGCGCATCTCGGCGGTGGCGCTGGCGCGCTCCCGCTCGACCTGGTTGATGCGGTCGTTCATCGTCTTCAGGCTCTCGGCCACCGGCGTCATCAGGTCCGCGGTCGCCTTCAGGCGGGCTTCGGCGATCACGTCGGCCTGCTTGCCCTGCTGCTCGAGGGTCTCGCTGGACAGCACCTTGAAACGGTTCTCCATCGACTCGCGGTCGGCGGCCAGCTCCTCCGCGCGGCGGACGGCGGCGTCCCGTTCCGCCGTGACACCCACCAGACGGGCCGCCACGTCGGCCTGCTCGCTGCGGGCCTGGGCCACCTGGGCGTTGGCCTGGGCGATCTTGGCCTCGACGTCACTGGCGTCGGCGCGGGAGCCAGCGGCCTCGGCCTTGGCCCGTTCGGACTCCGCCTTGGCGCGTTCGAGGTCGGCGCGGATGTCTGCCACCTGGCTCCACGCCTTCGCGGCATCGGTGCGCACATTGGCCACCTCGGCGCGGGCACCTGCGACCTCCGAGCGGGCGGTCGCCGCCTCAGCCCGCGCGCCAGCCGCCTCGGCGCGCGCCTCGGACAGCGCGCCCTCACCGGCGGCGGTCAGTGCGGCGGCGCGTGCGCGGGCGACCTGTAGGGCGGCGAGGGTGCCGACGAGCAGGCCAGCGAAGAGCCCAATGGCGAGCATGATCACGGCGGTGGTGTCCATGGTGTCCACTGTGCCGGAGGGCACTGACAGTTCTTCGCAGCCCACCCCGGGCAGGGCCGGATCGGTATCGAACAAACGTCCGCTGGGTCCACGGCCCGGCCCGCTGTCGTGGGCAGGGCGATGGAATACTGACCCCATGCCCAGCGACTCCGCACTCGAACTCATCGCCGGCTTCGGCGACTTCGTCACCTCGTCCCCGACCAGCTACCACGCGGTGGCCGAGATGGCGGCCCAGCTCACGTCTGCCGGGTTCACCGCGCTGGACGAGAAGACGGCCTGGGATGACGTCGCCGGCGCCCACTTCGTCGTCCGGGACGGTGCCTTGATCGCATGGCTGACCCCCGACTCGGTTGACGACCAGACGGGCTTTCGGATCGTCGGGTCGCACACCGACTCCCCGGCCTTCAAGCTGAAGCCGAACCCCGTGCGCACCGTCGAGGGCTGGCAGCAGTTCGGGGCCGAGGTCTACGGCGGCGGTCTGCTGAACTCGTGGCTCGACCGTGAACTGGGTCTTGCCGGGCGGCTGGTCACCATCGACGGAACCGTCACGCTGGTGCGCACCGGACCGATCGCCCGGATCGCCCAATTGGCGCCCCACCTGGACCGCAGCGTCAACGACAACCTGCACCTGGACCGCCAACAGCACCTGATGCCCTTCTACTCCCTCGACCCGGGCCTCGACATCGAGGAGTACCTGTGCCGGATGGCCCGGATCGACGCGAGTGACCTGGCCCACCACGACGTGTTCACCTTCCCGACCGAGGCGCCGGCGGTGTTCGGGCCGGACGAGGAGTTCTTCGCCTCATCCCGGATGGACAACCTGTCCAGCGTCTACGCGAGCCTGCGCGCACTCCTGGACGCCGAACCCGGACCCGATGTCGTAGTGCTGGCCGCCTTCGACCACGAGGAGGTCGGGTCGTCGACGCGATCCGGTGCCTGCGGCCCCTTCCTGGAGGACGTGCTGGTGCGGCTGGCCGAGGGGATGGGGATGATGGGCGACGGCTACCGCGCGATGCTGGCCCGTTCGTCGTGCCTGAGCGCGGACGCCGGCCACGCCGTGCACCCCAACTACGTCGGGATGTTCGACCCCAACAACCACCCGGTGCTCAACGGTGGGCCGCTGCTCAAGATCAACGCCAATCAGCGCTACGCCACCGACGGCGTCGGCGGTGCGCTGTGGAAGCGGGCCTGCGAGGCGGCTGATGTTCCCACCCAGCCCTTCGTCAGCAACAACGCCGTGCCCTGTGGGTCGACGACCGGTCCGCTGACCGCGACCCGGCTGGGCATCACGACCGTCGACGTGGGGATCCCGCTGGTGAGCATGCATTCCGCCCGCGAGCTGTGCGGGGTGGAGGATCCGTGGTACTTCACCCGGGCGATCGGTGCCTACTGGGCCGGGGCCTGACGGGACAGGTCACCGTTTCGTGACATCTGGTCAAGGGATCGTGCGGTTACTCGACGATGTCCCGGAGCAATGACGCGGTGTTGGGCGACCTCGATGTCCACATCGCCCTGCAACACCACGACAAGCCGGTTGATTCGGCCCAAATCCGAGCGCTCGCCGAGAACCAGGAGTGGTGACGTGTCCTACATGTGCGCTCGCCACGTTTTCCAGGTCACCGGACCCGCCTTGAGCCGCGGGCCGGCACATGGAGCCGTGGCCGCCTTCCTCGACGACGCGCCCAGCAAGCGCAACCTCCACCTCTTCGGCATCAGCGTGCAGGCACCGGCAACCACCTCGTCCGCGTTGGCAGCGAGATCGCCCGCCAGGTACACAAGTTCGGGCCCGAAGAGCTCATCCTGCTCGACCGCGACGAGTCGGGCCTGCACTCCACCCAGCTGAGCATCTGGAACCAGGGCCTGCTGAACACACGCAACATGGTGCTGTGCGACATCCGCGACGAGGCCGCCCTCGACGCCGTCTTCGCCGAGCACCAGCCCGATGTCGTCTTCCACGCGGCGGCTCTGAAGCACCTGCGTGGCACCGGCCATGAGCTGATCACCAGCGTCGCCGTCCCCGCGGTCGATCCGGTGCGGCTCGGTGGCATCGACGGCAGCGACCCGGACGAAATGGCCAAGCTCACGGCGCAGCGGGCGTCCCTGCCGCTGGGCACGACCGCCGCGCCACCGACCCGTCCGAAGTTGTCGGCGGTCGTCTGACCAACCGATTCCTCGACCGTGGCAACCAGCAACTAGGCTTGCTCGACGTGGCACTCACCATTGGAATCGTCGGCCTCCCCAACGCCGGCAAGTCGACCCTGTTCAACGCGTTGACGCGCAACGACGTGCTCGCCGCGAACTATCCCTTCGCGACGATCGAGCCGAATGTCGGCATCGTGGGGGTGCCCGAACCGCGCCTGGACAAGCTGGCCGAGATCTATGACTCCAAGGCCAAGATCCCGGCGACGGTGAGCTTCGTCGACATCGCAGGCATCGTCAAGGGCGCCTCGCAGGGTGAGGGGATGGGCAATGCCTTCCTTGCCAACATCCGCGAGGCCGACGCGATCTGCCAAGTGACCCGCGTGTTCACCGACGACGACGTCACCCACGTGGACGGCAAGGTCAACCCGTCCAGCGACATCGACACCGTCACCACCGAACTGGTGCTGGCTGACCTGCAGACGCTGGAGAAGGCCCTGCCGCGCGTGGAGAAGGAGGCGCGGCTCAAGAAGGAGACCAAGCCCAAGTTCGACGCGATGACCCAGGCCGTCGAGGTGCTGAACTCCGGGCAGACGATCTTCGCCTCCGGCATGGACACCGAGCACCTGCGCGACCTGTGGCTGCTCACCGCGAAGCCCTTCATCTACGTCTTCAACTGCGACCAGGACGAGTTGGCCGACGAAGACCTCAAGGCGCGGATGCGTGAGATCGTCGCCCCCGCCGAGGCCGTCTTCCTGGACGCGAAGTTCGAGAGCGAACTGATCGAGATGGACGAGGAAGACGCCGCCGAGTTCCTGGCCGACGCGGGCGTCGAGGAGCCGGGCCTGAACATGCTGGCACGAGTCGGCTACGACACCCTCGGCCTGCAGAGCTACCTCACCGCGGGCCCCAAGGAGGTGCGCGCCTGGACGATTCGCAAGGGCGCCACGGCTCCAGAGGCCGCCGGCGTGATCCACACGGACTTCCAGAAGGGTTTCATCAAGGCCGAGGTGATCAGCTACGACGACCTCATTTCGCTGGGCTCGGTCAAGGCCGCGCGTGAGGCGGGCAAGGCGCGCCTCGAGGGCAAGGACTACATCATGCAGGACGGCGACGTGGTGGAGTTCCGCTTCAACAACTGATGCCTGAAACGCGCGATTCACCGACGATGTGGTCTGAACGGGGCAGATCCGATTGGAGCGATCAAGGCCTCGCTCTCCCATCATCCCAGTCGGTCGGCCGGGGCTCAGTGGCCGCGTCGGGGTTTACGGGGCTGGTTCCGCTTGTCACGGCTGCGGGGACGCGCTGGGGCCGGCTTGGATCCGGAGGCGGCGCGTTCCTGCTGGGTGCGGGAGCTGTCGGCGCTGCGGCCCCTGACCACGCCGACGAATTCTTCGAGCAGGGGGTTCTCGTCGCCCTGCCGCCAGGCCAGCGCGATGGGGGAGGGGTCGGCGTCGGTGACGGGCCGGTAGACCAGGTCGCGTCGACTCGCGCCGCGGGCGATCGACATCGGGACGACGAGCACGGCGACGCCTGCCAGCACCCGGTCGAGGGCGGTGTCGTCCAGTTCGTTGAGGACGGTCTCCTCGCTCGCCAGGTCAGCCATCGAGACCTCGTCCGCGGCGGCGAAGAGGTGTTCCTTGGACGTCCAGACGACCATCTGCTCCTCGTAGAGGGGGATCGCGTGCAGGCCCTCGCGGTCGATCGGCAGCCGCACGAAACACATGTCGAGGGTGCCAGCGCGCAGCCCGTCGAGTTGTGCGGCATCGGGCACCTCCTCGACCACGATCGGGTCGCGGAAACGCTCGTCCCAGATGCGCCGCCACTTGGTGAGGGTGACGCCGCGGACATGTCCGATCCGCAGTCCGGCAGCAGGCAGCGTGTTCTCACTCACCCGGGCAGGCTACTGCTCCCGGCCCGCGAAGACCCCAACGCAGTCCGACTGGGTTACGCTCGCGCCGTGAGCCAGAACCTGAAGCCGTCCACAGCCGCCCAGAAGCTGGGCATCCTGCTGTCCGCAGCCCCCGAGGACTTCCAACAGACGTCCATCACCCGCGACGAACTGGCGGAGCTGCACGCCAACCCGCCGCAGTGGCTGGCCGACCTGCGCCGCAATGGTCCCTTCCCGCGCGACGTCGTCGCGCAGAAGCTGGGCGTGTCCAATTCGGGCCTGGCGCGCGGCGGCATCACCGAGCCGCTCGACGCCGACCAGGTGGGCGAGCTCCTGGCCAATCCTCCGTCGTGGCTGGAGCACGAGCGCTCCGTCCACCGTCAGGTGGTGGCCGAGGGCGAGCGGCTCAAGGCCCAGCGCTCCGACTCGTAACGCTTTGGAGTGCTCAGGCCACCTTGTTGAGGCGCTCCGACATCACCAGGCCGAGCACCACCAGCGCGCCCATGAACCACGGCAGGAGCCACATGCCGGTTGCCGCCGACAGGAAGCCGAACAAGGGCGGGGCCAGCGTCGAACCCGTGTAGGCCGAGGCCATCTGGATGCCGATGATCGCCTGGGAGTTCTTCGCGCCGAAGTTCTTGGGCGTGGAGTGGATGATCGCCGGGTAGATCGGGGCAGACCCGAGGCCTGCGATCACCAGCCCGGCCAGGGCCAGCACATTGGGGACGCCCGGCAGGGCCAGCAGCAGGACGCCGAGGCCGACGGCCAGGAAACCGCCTCGGATCAGCCAGGTATCACCGACCCGGTCGGCGAAGATGCCAGCCAGGAAGCGTCCGGCCGTGATGCCCAACAGGAACAGCGATGCGAAGGCAGCAGCGGTGGCCGCGGCGATGCCACGGTGCTGCACCAGGTAGCTGGCGGCCCACAGGATCGCGGTGCTCTCCATCGCGCAGTAGGCGAAGAAGGCGGCCAGGATGAAGGTGACGCCGGGGATGCGCAGGGCCTGCGCCAGCGGTACGTGGCCGCCGTGCGCCGCGGCCTCGTCGCCGTCCTCGTCAGGGTGCAGGGACGGGAGCTGGTTCACCCGTCCCCACAACGGAAGGCTCGCCAGCAGGCCAACGGCCAGCACCACCTGGATGATGCCGACGGTGCGGTAGGCGCTGGACCAACCCGCGCCTGCGCCCAGTGCGTGGCTCATGATGAAGGGGCTGATCGAGGCGCCGACGCCCCAGAAGCTGTGCAGCCAGTTCATGTGCCGGGCCGTGTAGTGCAGTGCGACGTAGTTGTTGAGCGCCGCGTCCACCGCACCCGCGCCGGGGCCGTAGGGGATGGCCCACACCAGGAGCATCCAGAACTCGTGCGAGACGGAGAATCCGAGCAGTGCCGCGGCCGTCATCGCGACGCTGACCGCGGTGACCTTGCCCGCACCGAAGCGGCGGGTCAGACGCTCGGACGCGAGGCTGGACAGGATCGTGCCGCGCGCTACGGCGTCAGCGTGCCCCAGCTGTGCGGCCGCCTTCCCGGTCTACAGCGGCAAGTAGTCCTGTTGATCATGGTGGTTGTGGTCTCGTCCATGCCCCATGAGCAGGCGCACGAGTAGGACGTCCACTGCCAGCCACGCCGCCCATGAACAGGCCATGTAGCCCCAGTAGTGGGCAGCGTTGGCGTCCCGCAGCGGCGTCATGAAGTTGTACTGGACCATCTGGAAGAGGTTGTTGAACAGGGCGTGCGCGAAGACCGCCGGCCACACGCTGTCGCTCAGGTATCGCAGGGCGCTGAGCAGGACGGATGCCAGGATGAGGTCCACCGACTTGGCGAGGACGTCGCGGGTGTCCATTTCCCCTGCGTACGCCAGCGCCAGCATCAAGGGCAGGTGCCAGGTCACCCAGATGGCGGTGATGATCATGGTGGTTCGCGCGAAGCCGGCGGGGGAGAGCAGCGTGGTGATGTAGCCGCGCCAAGCCAACTCCTCGCCGGCCACGGGGAGCATGAACACCAGTGCCACCGGCAGCGTGAGCAGCGCCGCGAGCCCGGCGCCGTCGACCCAACGGAGCTGGACGAAGCCCAGCGCTGCCGCCACGACCAAGGGGACGGTTGATGTGGCGAGCAGGAGCCCCAGGGCAAGGAGGCACCAGTGAATGATGGAGCGCCAGTGTCCGCGGATGGAGGCTCGGGCCAGTGTGCAGAGCTTCTCATGATCAACTGCGCTGCCGTGCCGGTCGCGACGGGTCAACAGCACATGCAGCAGGGCGATCGTGGCGAACGGCACCCACTGGAAGATCGGCGTGAGCACGGTCAGGTAGGTCGGACTGGCGCCCAGGTGAACCGGGGCCGTGACCGCCAGGACGGCGGCCATCACGATGGTGACGAACGCCAGCATGAATGGGCGAGGAGACGCCGCTGCCGGATTTGTACGCTGTCCAAACTCCATGTCTGGAGGATAGGGTCCGTGCCATGGACAAGGCAAGGGATGTGACGCGTGAGCGGCCGCGGCGGCGGGGCCCGCGGGGCGATCTCTCTGTCGCCCTGGTGCTCGACGCGGCCACCCTCGTGCTTGAGCGCGACGGCCTTCGAACCTTCAGCATGCGCTCGGTGGCCCGCGAACTCGGGGTCGCCCCGAATGCCCTGTACACCTACGCTGAGTCCCGCGAGGTGCTCCTGGAGCTGCTCGCGGACCGTGCGCTAGGGGAACTCGATCGAGGCTCCCTGGCGTCGGGAGCCACTCGCGCTGACATCGTCGACTTCGCGGAACTCGTGCTCTCGCAGTTGATAGGTCGTCCGGCGCTGGCTCGACTCCTCTTCGAGGAGCCCATCGGTGGGCCGGCTTCCCACGGTCTCAACGAGGCGCTGATCGCTGCGATCCACCGTTGCGGGCCGACGATCCCGGTAGCCGCCCGGGTTGCCCATGCGCTGACCGCCCTGGTGTTTGGCCACGCCATGATCGAGGTGGGTGACAGCATCCGCACCCGGTGGCCAGATCCTCCGGACGCCGAACAGCACCCGCTCACCGTCGCGGCCGCGGTGCCCGTCCCGGAGATCCCCAATGTCTTCCGCTGGTCGGTGGAGGCGCTGCTCGCTGGCTGCGGCTGCTGAGGCTGCTTGCCAGGTTCAGGCGCGCTCGGCTCGTAGTTGCTCGGCCGCCGCGGCAAGACCGGGGCGCTCGTCCGTCGACGCGATCAGCAGTGCCTCGTCCACCTCCGGGGCGTACGCGGACCGCAGCACGTCCGCGGCGCGATCGGACAGGTCACGTCCGTCGCGGCGTTCGACGGTGCCGTAGCGATCCGGGTCGGCGAAGGCGATCAGCACCTCGGCGGCGTGGGATCGACGGGTGGGGTCATCGCCCGCCAGCTCGGCCGTCAAGGCGTCGATCACCGGCTCGCCGAACTGGAGCAGCGCGCGGGTCAGCCCGTGGCGTCGCTGCGCGTCGGTGACGCCCAGATGCTTGATCAACACGGGCAGCGTCTGGGGGTCCGCGATCCGGGCGAGCGCCCACCAGGCCTTCGACGCGACCACCGTGTCGTCCGTCGCGGCGTGCGGCAGGATCGCCTCGATGGAGGCGGGGTTGCCCAACTTGCTCAGTGCGTGCAGCACCGGCTCGTGCGACAGGTCGTCCCGCGTCAGCGCTTTCGTCAGCTCCGGGGTCGCGGCCTCTGGACGCGCGACGACGGCCCAAGTGAGGGTCTCGCGGACGAAGTCGTCGGGTTCGGCGGCCATCAACGGGACGAGTTCGGGCATCACCGCGCTCGCGTCCAACGCACCAAGGCGCAGCGCGGCCTGCTGGCGCAGGTTCGCGTCGTCGGAGTGCAGGGCAGCCATCAGGGTCTGGAGTGAGGTCACGTCCCCCAGAGTAGGAGCCCCGCGCGGGCCGTCTCCTGGCTTCCACGCCCAATCGGCACGTCTCTGCGCAATTCGGTCCCTCAGCGGGACCGGATTGCTCCAGGGCGTCACGTTTTGGCGGACGCGCCGGAGTTGTGAGGGGACGGGCCGAGGTTGTGAGGGGACGCGCTCAGCGGGGATCGGCTTCGAAACGAACCTGGATGGTCGCGCTGGTCGTGATGGTGTCAGGTTCGGCACCCACGAAAGCTGCGGACGCCTGCATGGTGCGGAACTGCGCCCCGGCAGCAGCTGCCTCGGGTGTGGCGACTCCCAGCAGACCGGGGTCTGCGATCTCCAGGAAGCGCACGTCGCCGCAACCGGCCGCCCTGGCCAGCACCTCCGCGCGCTCCCGGGCGTCTGCCACGGCGCGGGTGAGTACCTCGTCCCGGGCTCCCGCCCGTGTCTGGTCGGTCAGCGTCCATGCGACGTCATCGATCGACAGGCCCTCCCGCTCGCCCCACGCGGTCACCCGCTGCGACAAACGCTCGAGGTCGACGAACTCGGCGCTCACCTGCGCAATCGCCTGGTGGTGGACCAAGCGCGTGCCGTCGGGGAGCTGGTCGACCCAGGTGTTCGTCCGCGGGGTCTCGACCACCCGCCGCGAGATGGGGGAGGGCTGCTCGGCTCCGAGTGAGTCCAGATCGTCCACCAGGGCGCCGAGGTCGCGCTGCAGACATGCCATCACCTCGGCCTTGTCGGCTGACTCGGACGAAACCCTGACCCGCACCACTCCACGCTCCGGGGCCAGCTCGACGCGGTGTGATCCCTCGACGGTGATGATCATGGCCGAAGGCTATCCGCGATCAGGCAGGGCAGGAACTGCTGCCGCGAGCGGCAAGCATTCCGCTCACCACGAAACGGATTTTCCTGTTGGGTCACGCGTGGGTAGCTTCTGGGCATGGCTGAGAACAAGAACGTCAAGAAGATCCTGGTGGTGTCGACCGACTTCGGCACCGAGCAGGACGAGATCGTCGTGCCGGTCGAGAAGCTGCGCGAACTGGGCCACGACGTCACCGTCGTGACCCCGAGTGGAAAGGACGTGCAGACCGTCGTCGGGGACAAGGACTGGGGGAAGGTCTTCCCGACGGACAAGAAGCTTTCCGAAGCGAGTGGTGACTTCGACGTCGTCCTGCTGCCCGGCGGCACGCTGAATGCCGACGCCGGACGGATGGACGCCGAGATCCAGCAGGTCGTCAAGGCACAAGCTGACGCCGGACGCACGATCGCGGCGATCTGTCATGCCCCGTGGATCCTGGTCGAGACCGGGCTGGCGAAGGGCAAGACGCTGACGGGCTACGAGTCGATCCGCACTGACCTCGCCAACGCCGGCGCGACCGTCGTCGACGAGGAGGTCAAGGTGTGCCCCGCGAACGGCTGGACCGCCATCACCTCGCGCACCCCGGATGACCTCGACGCCTTCGTCAGCACCATCGACCAGGCCTGAGCAACCATTTACAGGCCTGTACAACCTCGACAGGGCCGAACACACACGCTTTGATGGACGCATGAACGAGCACCGCGTCGTCACCGCCGAGGCCGAGGTTGCCGCCCCCGCCGATGTCATCTTCGAGCTGATCGCCGACCCGGCGCGCCAGCCCGAGTGGGACGGGAACGACAACCTCGGTCACGCGGATGAGGGTCAACGCGTTCGCGCCGTGGGTGACGACTTCGTCATGGTCAACGCCAACGGGAAAGTGCGCAAGAACCACGTCCGCGAGTTCGCTGAGGGACGCTTGATCGCCTGGCAGCCGGGCCCGGTCGACCAGCCCTCCCCGGGGCACCTGTGGCGCTGGGAGCTGGAGCCGATCGACGGCCAGCACACCCTGGTCCGCCACACCTACGACTGGGCCGCACTCACCGACGAGAGGCGCCTCGAACGCGCGCGCTCGACCACGTCATCGAACCTGATGGCATCGATCCAGCGCCTCAAGGAACTCACTGAACGAGCACCAGGAGACCGACCGCGAGGAGCGGGCACACGCCCTGCTTGATCGCGGCCGAGCGCTTGTCGGGCGAGGTCGCGAACAGCAGCGCAGCCGCCGCAAGCATGGAGCCCGTCCCAGCCAGCATCAACGCGATGCCGGTGCCGCGGGAACCGCCAGCCACGAGCAACCCGGCCAGTGCGATCAACGCCAGGAAGAGGTTGTAGAAGCCCTGGTTGAAGGCCATCTCCTGCGTGGCGAGCGCCTCTTGCTCGCCGGTCCCGAAGACCGCGCGCGCCTTCGTCGTCCACGCGAACGACTCCAGGTACCAGATGTAGACGTGGAGCAGGACGGCCAGGGCGACGAACACGGCAGCGGCGATGAACATGCGTCCAAGACTAGGCTGCCGGACTCCGGTCAAAGAGTGACCATCTAGGCGAGTTGCCGCCATTCGCGGCCTACCCACACCACGGGCGCGCCGACAACGTCCGGGACGCTGACCTCGTCGAGCTGGACGAGCAACAGCAGGCTCTGGCCCGCCTCGATGACCTGCACCACGCGCCCAGTCATCCGCGCGCTGCTGGTGGCCAACAGCGGAGCGCCGTTCCCGGCGGGCGTCCAGGGGTGCTCGTCGGTGAAGCGGGCGCTGCCCGGGGTGGAGAAGTCGATTGCGAGCGGCAGGTCGTCCGCGGTGACCAGGTGCACCGCCAGCCCGTCGGCGTGTGCGAGCCGCTGCCCGGTCCGCGAGGCGGAGGCGACGGAGAAGGAAACCATCGGCGGTTCGATGGAGACACTCGCCAGCGACGAGACGACCATCCCCACCGGACCCTCGGCGTCGGCAGCGGTCACCAGACCAACTCCCGCCGGGTGGTGCCGGAAGGCCAGGCGCATCTGGTCGGACATCTCATCAACCACGTCGTGCGCCCTTCTTCTCCAACTCCAGCAGGAACTTCTTGGCGGGCAGGCCGCCGAGGTAACCACCCAGCGAACCGTCTCCTCGCACGACGCGGTGGCAGGGGACGACGATCGGCAACTGGTTGGTGGCACACGCCGTCGCGGCCGCGCGGATGGCGGTGGGCCGGCCCAGGATCGTCGCGAACTCCTTGTAGGTGCGGGTCTCGCCGTAGCCGATGTCGCGTAGCCGCACCCGGGCGGTGGCCCGGAAGGAGGGGTCGGCCGGCAGGTCCAACGGCAGGCTGAAGGACGTCCGGGTGCCGGCGAAGTACTCGTCCAGTTCGCGCGCTGCCTCCGAGAGCATGGCCGGCTCGTGGTGCAGCTCGTCGGCGATCGTGGACAGGGCGACGATCGCGGCGTCGTGCTCGCGTGCCGGGACAAAGCCGATCTCGACCAGACCATGGTCGGAGGCGACCAGCAGCAGTCGCAGGGTCTGGTCGGACCCCTCCAGCTCGGGCAGGGGGCTGTCGATTTCGTCCCAGTACAGCCTGTTCCAGTGCCGTTGGACCGTTGGCGTCGTCGCGGGGCTCATACCCACAGACTATGACGGGCGCCGAGTGTGGCTCCCGAGGGCTGGACAGTACGCGACCGTGCGGACGCTTTGGCTAGGTTCGCTGGGTGACGACGGAGCTTCCAAAGGCCCAGTTCGGCTTCCCCGGACCCCTGCGCGACCAATTGGTCGACGCCATCCTCGAGGGGTCGAAGACCGCAACCTCGGGCCTGTTCGCGGAGTACCAGCGCGAGGGTGCGCCCGTCCCCGAACCCGGCGAGCGCCAGTCGTTGGTCGACTCGCATGATCGGGAGGTCGCCATCATCGAGATCACCGACGTGGGCGTGAAGCGCCTCGCCGACGTGGACCTGGGCCACGCGATGGACGAGGGGGAGGGCTACCTCTCCGTGCAGCAGTGGCGCGCCGGGCACGAGCGCTTCTGGCGCAGCCCGGAGATGCAGGCCGAACTGGGTGGTGATTTCGTCATCGATGACGACACCTTGGTCGTGGTGGAGCGGTTCCGGGTCGTCGACTGAGGCCAGCGGCCCTCGAGCGGTATTGCGGGTCGACGCGGGTCAGTTCGCGGAAGGGGTCGTCGGCAGTACCCGACGTCCGGCGAGTACGGGCGACCTGTGGCCAACCCGGACCCAAGCTTGGCGAGATCAGGCGGCGCGGACGACGTCCTGACGCTGGGCGGGCTTCTCTGCAGGGGGCTGGGTGCCCGGCCGAGGCTGCGGGCGGTCCAACTCGGGGGTGAGTGCGCCAACTGGACGAGGACGACGGGCCCACGCGACCACCAGCACGGGCACCGCGACCAAGGCAGGGACGACGAGGAACACGCCCAGTGCGATCGCGACGAGCAGGGCCAGGCCAAGAGCAGCTTCCATGGGCCCATTCCACGTGACGAAGGTGCCGAAACAGGGCTTGGAGAGCTTTCGTTCAGGTGTCCCAAAGGAGCTTCAGCCAACTCACATGCGGCCTTGTGGAATTGCTCAGGAAACGTGTGTCTGCTGGTGATGCGCCGCACGCCACTGGTCGCCGACGCGCAGCCAGACCGTCGTGTTCCGCGCCGTCGCGGCCAGCCCGGTGAACAGGTAGTCGAGCACGACGACCTCGCTGCCGACCGGCCGCAGCACCGCCTGGCTGATCGTCCCCGGCATGGTGCCCGAACCCGTCCCGGCACCTGCCCGGACCATGCCCAAGGTGACCTCACGTCCGGTCGCGTCGATCGCGCGGAAGCCGGGGACGGTGGTCTGGTCGACCTCGGTCGCGCTCTGGTAGCTACGGCCGAGCAGGGGCTCGCGGGCGATCAGCTCACGGGCGAGTTCGTCGAGGGCGAGCTCGTCGAGGGACGTGGAGTTCTCGGGTGCCATGGGCCAAGGCTAGGTGCGTGAGCGCAAGGGAGGCGCCAAAGCATCTGGGACGCCCAGTGCACCGTCAGCCCACCCGCCTAGGCTGGAGCACATGCCTGCACTTCGTTCCCGCACCACCACCCACGGCCGCAACATGGCCGGAGCCCGCGCCCTGTGGCGCGCCACCGGCATGACCAATGACGACTTCGGCAAGCCGATCGTCGCAATCGCGAACTCCTTCACGCAGTTCGTACCGGGCCACGTCCACCTCAAGGACATGGGTCAGTTGGTCGCGGGGGCAGTGAAGGAGGCGGGCGGTGTGGGGCGCGAGTTCAACACCATCGCCGTCGACGACGGCATCGCCATGGGCCATTCGGGCATGCTCTACTCGCTGCCCAGCCGCGAGGTGATCGCCGATGCCGTGGAGTACATGGTCAACGCGCATCAGGCCGACGCGCTGGTCTGCATCTCCAACTGCGACAAGATCACCCCCGGCATGCTGCTCGCCGCGCTGCGGCTCAACATTCCCACCGTCTTCGTCTCCGGCGGACCGATGGAGGCCGGACGCATCCTTGGCGACCGCGTCGTCCCGGGCGCTCCCGACGAGGGCGGGATGGAGCGGCTCGACCTGATCGACGCCATGATCAAGGCCGTCGACAACACCGTCTCGGACGAACAGATCGACGCGATCGAGAACAATGCGTGCCCCACCTGCGGTTCCTGCTCGGGCATGTTCACCGCCAACTCGATGAACTGCCTGACCGAAGCACTCGGTCTCTCGCTGCCCGGCAACGGCTCGACGCTGGCGACCGCGATGGCCCGCAAGGACCTCTTCCTGGAGGCCGGGCGGCTCGTCGTCGACCTGTGCCGCCAGTACTACGAGCAGGACGACGACTCGGTACTCCCGCTCTCGATCGCCGGCAAGCCCGCCTTCGAGAACGCCATGCGCCTCGACATCGCGATGGGCGGCTCGACCAACACGATCCTGCACCTGCTGGCCGCCGCGCAGGAGGCGAAGGTCGACTTCGACCAGGACGACATCGACGCGCTGAGCCGCGAGACGCCCTGTCTGGTGAAGGTGGCCCCGAACACCACGAAGTACTACATGGAGGACGTGCACCGTGCCGGGGGCATCCCCGCCATCCTCGGCGAACTGCGCCGCGCTGGGATGTTCAACGAGGGCGTGCGCGCCGTCCACGCCAAGACCCTGGACGAGTGGCTTGGCACCTGGGACATCCGCTCCGGCCAGGCCAGCGAAGCAGCGATCGAACGCTTCCACGCCGCGCCCGGCGGGGTCCGGACAACCGAGGCCTTCAGCACGAACAACCGCTGGGCCAGCCTGGACACCGACGCCGCGGACGGCTGCATCCGCTCCGTCGAGCACGCGTACACCACCGAGGGCGGTCTGGCCGTACTGAAGGGCAACCTCGCCCCGGATGGCTGCATCGTCAAGACCGCCGGCGTCCCCGAGCACCAGTGGCAGTTCTCCGGGCCCGCGAAGGTGGCCGAGAGCCAGGAGCAGGCCGTCGAGATGATCCTGGGCGGCAAGATCGTCGAGGGGGACGTCGTCGTCGTCCGCTACGAGGGCCCGAAGGGCGGCCCCGGCATGCAGGAGATGCTGTACCCGACCAGCTACCTCAAGGGCGTTGGCCTGGGCCCCAAGTGCGCGCTGATCACCGACGGACGCTTCTCCGGCGGTTCGTCCGGCCTGTCGGTCGGCCACGTGTCCCCGGAGGCGGCCAGCGGCGGAGCGATCGGGCTGGTGCGGGACGGCGACGTGATCGAGTTCGACATCCCCGGCCGCCGAGTGGAGCTCAAGGTCAGCGACGAGGAACTGGACGCCCGCCGCGCCGACCAGGAGACGGCCGGTTGGAAGCCCGTCGACCGGGACCGCCAGGTCTCGACTGCGCTGAAGATCTTCGCGCGCTACGCCCTCTCGGCCGACAAGGGCGCCGCGCGCCACTTCGACGAGTGAGGCCGCGCACCTGAACCCACCCACGAGAAGGGCCCCGCTATGGCGGGGCCCTTCGTGTGTGTTACCACGTAGTGACCAGGCAGCGGCGACGTCTCCGGCCGATGTGCCCAGGTGTCCCACCCCACCGGACCTTGCGCCGCCCTCCGGTGTGGCGACGTGTCGCCAGATGGGTGTGTGTTTCCTGAACCACCGCACCGCCCCTTCCCCGGGGCGGGCCCTTCCTTTCTAGGCGTTCCGGGAGCCGACACGCAAGCCGATCTGGGGTGTGGACAACAAACTTTCAACTCCTCCGACGCCGTCCACAACCGGCCGCGTCTTGTGCACAGCCGAAGGTGGGCTCTCCACAGGGGGGTGTGGAAAACCTCCTTCGACGAGACCTCGATCAGGCGTCCAGCGCCGAGCGTCCGGCGATCACCGTGGCAGCCGAGAGGATCGCTGTGGCGGCACCGCAGAAGAAGAGTGTGAACCACATCTCGGCACCAGAGTTGGCGATCAGCGCCACCGAGATCGCCTCGACGACCAAGGCTGCCACCAGCACCCGGGCCGGGGTCGACAGGCCGGGGACATTCCAGGCCCGGCGGGCCAGCAGGCCCAGCGCGACGACCAGCGCGAGAGCGAGCAGCGCACGCATCACCTGGACCGCACCGAGCACGTCCTGCCCGTTGTGGACCGACAGCGGCCAGCCAAGCACGCCGGTGAACGACCCGGGGCCGGCGACGGCAATGCCGCTGACGTGCAGCAGGTAGAGCCCCGCGACCGCGGCGGACGCGAGTCGTGTGGTGGGCGTCCAGTGCCAGGTCGGACGTCCCCGGCGCAAGGACATGTAGGCCAGCGTCATCGCCACCAGGCAGGTGAGGGCGCCGAAGAGGTCGATCATGGCCAGCGGCTTGGCGATGCCGTGGTTCTTGACGACCATCATGCCGAAGACGGCCGCACCGATCGCGCCCAACAGTGCGAAGGCGGGGGCAATCCGTGCCAGCGGCCTGGCCTTGGTGGCGGTGGCGCCGACGATGGCGGCGGCCAACAGCAGGAAGCCGGTCACGCCAGCGACGATGCGGTGGCTGAACTCGATCAGGTCGTGCACCTCGGCCTCGGGCCCGAAGTGGCCGGGGTAGCAGCCGGGCCAGGTGGGGCAGGCGAAGCCCGAACCGGTTCCGGAGTTGATGGCACCCATCGCGACGGTCACCGTCGCGCCGATGGCGGCGACCTGGAACAGGCGCACGGCGCGGCTCATGGTGGCCTGGGCGTGCAGGTCGAGCTCGCGCGGTGCGGCGACGGCCAGCGAATTCATGGGTCTACCTCCAGGGTGATGATTGGCCCCAACCCTAGGAAGGCGCCCGGTTGTCTCAGCCGCCGGGGTGGGTCTTGTGACCTGATCGATCGGAACGTGAGCGGGCGAGCCCGTCCAGCGCGTCCAGCACCTTGTCCTTGTGCCGTTCCCGCAGGTGGTGGCCGATCAGCACCAGGGCGATGGCGACCGCCGAGCCCACCATTGTCTCGACACCGCGGTCGAACAGAAGGGTCCCGATGTCGGTGCGGTGCCCCAGAGTGCCCATCAGCAGCGCCATCGGGGTGATGAAGATGCAGGCCAGGGCGTAGTTGCGTCCCACCACGAGTTCGGTGATGAACTGCAGCAGGGCGACGACGACGACGGTCCACCACGGTGACAGGTGCGGCGCCAGCAGAATCCACGCCAGCACCAGCCCGACGGTCGTCCCCATCGTCCGCTGGATGCCCCGGGTCACCTGCATCGTGACGTGCGGAGCCGTCATTGGGGCGACGGCCGCGATCATCGCCCAGTAGGGGTGCCCGATGCCCAGTGCGATGGCCGTGGAACCGGCCAACACCACCGACAGGGCAAGCCCCAGCGGTTTCCAGCTGCCCGTCACGGATGCTCGGAGCCGCTCGGCCTCCTGCCAGACGGTGCGCAACTGCCCCGGACGCAGCGCGACCCCGGCCACGCCCACCAGCATCGAGAACAGCGCCGAACCACCACAGACCAGCGCGGCGACCCACAGGTCGTCCACATGCTGGGGAATCGCGGCGATCGTGCCGAACGCGAAGACCATGAACAACGGCCCCGGCGGATGGTAGGAGTTCGCACGGGCGATCACGTCACCGGTGGCCGCGATGAGGGCTGCCACCAGGACGGTCACCCACTCCGGGTGGTCCAGGGAACCCACCAGGACGCCCGTGAGCACCGCGAGCGTGAGACTGACCGCGGCAGACGCCTGCATCTGCACCCGATACAGGTGTTGGGAGGTGCGTCCGTACAGGGAGGTGAAGGCGCCGAAGGTGGCGTAGGGAGCCCATTGCGGGTGGCCCATCGCCAGCACAGCAGCACCGGGATGGTGACGCTGACGGCAGCCCGCAGGCCTACCCGGTGCGCGCCGGGCGCCTCCTTCACGTGCAGCAGGTCCGATCGAGAGGGCAGGTAGGAGCTGGGCACCGGCACATGGTAGTCGCGGCGCTTTCCCCGGGACGACGACAGTGGGTGGATTTCCTACGCAAAATCGCCAGGAAACCCACCCACTGTGCTGGATGGTGTGGTGTGCGGATCAGCCCTTGACCTTCGCCGCCTTCACGGTGAAGGGGGAGCTCAGGTCGAACTGGGCGCTGTAGCTGCCCACCTCGACACCGCTGACGCCCTGCAACTCGGCGAGCTGCTGGAACTGGGTCGTCTGCATGGCGGCGTTCAGGACGCGCATTGCGCTGCGCTGCAGGTCACCCAGACGCATCGCGTATCCCTTGGCGGGGTAGTTGCCCTTCAGCGTGACCGTGTAGGACACGACTGGCGACGACCCGTCACCGGGGGTGGCGTGCTGCACGTCGGAGAAGGTGATGGCCTCCTTCTGCTCGGTGGTCAGACCACCGAAGCCGGTCCGCGAGGTCACCGCAACCGCATCCTTGTAGGCCTCGTCGACCGAGGCATACGCGGGTCGCGGGGACGAGGTGATGTTGTTGATCTCGTCCGTGACGGTCTGCGTCGAGGTCACCTTGGTCAGGTCGGTGCTGGAGTCGACTTTGGTGACGATCGTGTCGGTGCCCGTGGGCGCCATGGTCCAGGAACCCAGCTTGAGGGAGTACGTGGTGAAGCCGTACTTCTTCATCAGGTTCTGGTCGTAGGTGGGGATGCCTGAGACGTCGATGCTCGGCGTCAGCTGCTTCATCTCGCCGATCACGGCGTCGGCGCCGTTCCCGGGCTCGATCAGGTCGTTGCCCGCGTACATCACCGCGGTGGGCGTGGACTGCGAGATCGACGTCCAGTCCGTCATCACCACACCCTGGAAGTTCCACTCGCCACGCAGGACGTCGGTCAGCAGGTCGTAGTTCGCCTCGGTCAGCGTGCCGTTGACGCTGTTGTAGGAGCTCATCACGGCCATCGGCTGGGCCTGCTTGACGGCGATCTCGAAGCCCTTCAGGTACACCTCGCGCAGCGCCCGTTCGCTCACCACTGCGTCGCTGCCGAAGCGATCGGTCTCCTGGTTGTTCGCGGCGTAGTGCTTGATGGTCACGCCGACGCCCGGGTTGGACTGGACACCGAGGGTCGCATTGGCGGCGGTGGCGCCGGTGAGCAGCGGGTCCTCCGAGTAGTACTCGAAGTTGCGGCCGCACATCGGGTCGCGATGGATGTTCATACCGGGCGCGAGCCACATGGTGGCCCCGAAGTGGTTCATCTCCTTGCCCACGGCCACACCGAAGCGCTGCAGCACGTCCGCGTCCCAGCTCTGCGCCAACAGGGTGCCGATCGGGAAGGCCGTGGCGTACTGGTAGGTGACCGGCTCGGTGGGCACCTTCTGGGTGATGCGCAGGCCAGCGGGGCCGTCCGAGAGGCTCATGCCGGGTACGCCCTTGTTCTCGTACAGCGGCGTCGTGTAGCCAGCGGTTCCGGCGGCGCTCAGCACGCTGCCCTTGGCGTCGGTGCCCTCGACCAGATTGGCCAGCTCGGTCAGCGACAGGCTGGCGACGAACTGCTCCATGCTGATGCGTCCGGCCTGGACGTCGTACAGCGTGTACTTCGAGTCGGTCTTGACGTACCTGACGCTCTCGCCGGTCTTGGGCTGGTATGCCTTGCCCGTGCCCTCCCAGTCGGTCTGCGCCTTGGACAGGTACACCGGCACGGACGAAATCAGGGAGCCGTCGATGTCGTAGTAGGGGGACGACTCGTCGACGGCCACGTCCTGCTCGACATCGGAGGCGCTGGTGGTGGCGCGGAAATGCTTCGTGTCCAGCTTCAGGCTCCTGGCACGCGCAATCTCCCGGGCTTCGGCCTTGTAGGAGTAGAAGTCGGACGGGTCGCTGGTCGTCTGCCGAGAGTCGCCCTCGGTCGAGTCCAGCTCATTGTGCAGTCGCTCGGTGACGGTGCGCTTGGCCAGTTCCAGCTTGGCGGCGACGTGCGTGTTCCGGGACGAGTTGCCGACGCGGACGATGTACTGGCCGGCGTCCATCACGTAGTTGGCCTTGGCCGTGTCGTAGCTGGACATCTCCGTGGTGTCGTAGCTGACCGTCACCACCTGTGACTGCCCGGGCTTGAGCACGTCGGTCTTCGCGTAGCCCGCGAGTTCCTGATAGGGCTTGTCGAGGCCTGTGGTGGGCGCGGAGAAGTAGACCTGGACGACTTCGCGTCCGGCGTACTTGCCGGTGTTGGTGACCTTCGCCTTGATGGTGACGGTCGACATGTCGGCGCTGACCTGCTGGGCGTCGGTGCGGAAGGTCGAGTAGCCCAGGCCGTAGCCGAAGGGGTAGTTGACCACGCTCGCGGGCTGGTAGGCGTTCAGGCTCTTGTACTTCGAGTCGAACCAGCGGTAGCCGACGTAGATGCCCTCGTCGTAGTTCTCGGTCATCGAGTCGCCGTCGTTCTTGGCGATGGTCTCGCTGGCCGGGTAGTAGCGGTAGGCGCTGGCCCAGGTGTCCGTCAGCTTGCCGGAGGGGGCGACGGTGCCGTTGAGCACATCGACCAGGGCGTTGCCGCCCTCCTGGCCGGCCTGGCTCATCAGCAGCATCGCGTCCAGGGCCTTGCCGCCCTTGGGATCACGGACCTTGCTGTTGACCTGCTTGAAGAAGGTCGTGTCGATGATGCCGCCGGTGTTCAGCACGACGACGACATTGCGGTACTGCTTGCCCAGCATGGTGAGGTCGGCGCGCTCGGTGTCGGACAGCAGGTAGTCACCCTTGCCGCTGGATCGGTCCGCACCCTCGCCCGAGTTGCGGGCCACGACGTAGATCGCGGTGTTGGTGGGTGCGGTGGGCGTCACGGTGTCGGAGGTGAGCAGTTGCTCCACCGATGAGTAGTCGACCGTGGCGCCGAAGAGGTTGCCCTCGCTGGCCAGGTACTTGTCGTCGTAGGCCTTCTTCATGGCCTGGTAGTAGGCGTCGCTGGTGGTGATGGAGTAGCCGGCCTTCTCCAGCCCGTCACGCACAGACACGTTGTACCGGTTGTTGACCGCGCCCGAACCGGTGCCGCCCTTCACCGTCTTGTAGGAGCCGACGCCGTAGACGGCGACATTGCCCTTCGAGGCCATGGGGAGCGCCTTGCCATCGTTCTCCAGCAGCACCATGCCCTGGGTGGCGAGCTGGCGGGAGAGCTTGGCGTGCTCGGTCTCCATCGCGGTCGGGTCGGGGGTGGGGTCGGCTGCGTTCGCGGTGGGGAGGCACAGGGCCCCCGTAGCGCACAGGGTGATGGTGAGTGGAATGGCAGACAGCCGTGACATGCGACGTCGCATGGGCAACCTTTCTGGGGGTGCGGCCTCGTCAGTGGGGCGCACGATGGGTGGGGTGGCCGGTGGACCCAAAACCTTCCACGCGGTCAGCTCTGATCGTAGGACGCCCAGGTGGCGTTGTCACTGGGTGCGGGGTAGCGAATCTCGGCGAGAACTGCGCGTGCCCCACGATGCAGGGGAATCAGTCGACGTCGTCGGCCCAGGAGCCCTCGTGCGAACGGAACCAGGACGCGATCAGCGGCGCGGACGCGAGCACCAGCAACAGCCGCACCACCTGGACGGCGAGCACGAAGGTGACGTCCGCCCCGCTCGATGCGGCGGTCGCCAGCACGGCGTAGAGCCCGCCCGGGGTGGTGGCCAGGTAGGCGTCCAACAGCGGGACGTCCGCGACCCGGGCCAGCACCACGGCGAAACCCGCGCAGCCGAGGACGATCGCGACGATGAGGGCAATCGCCAGCGGCAGCAGGCGTCCGACCTGGCGCAGGCTGGAGCGGGTGAACCGCAGGCCCACCTGCAGTCCCACCAGCGCGTAGCCGACGGCCACCACCGCTTCGGGAGCTGACGGGGCGCCGACCCAACCCGAGATGGACAGTGCGGCGGCGATGAAGAGCGGCCCGAGCAGGCTGCCGGACGGGAACCGGACCACCCGTGCCGCCAGCACGCCCACCACGGCGCTCCCGGCGACGAAGAGCAGGTCCAGCCACAGCGGGTTGGAACCGTCGACGGTCGGGGCCACGGACGTGCTGGCGGGGTGGAAGACCCAGGCGGTCACCAACGGCATCCCGACCAGGATCAGCACCACCCGCAGGTACTGCACCACCGAGGTGACCCGGTCGTCCGCGCCCAGCTCGCGGGCGATCGCTGTGATGCCGGACGCCCCACCGGCGATCATGCTGAAGGCACCGGTCGCGGGCGACACGCGTCCCCAACTGGCGAACAGCCGCCCGACCATCAGGCTCAGCATCAGCGTCCCGATGTTCACCGCGGCGATCGAACCGGCGTTGTCGCCCAGCTCCCGCAGGGTGGCCGGGTTGAGCAGCACGCCCATCGACACCCCGACCAGCGCCTGGCCCACCGTGGAACCAAGCCTGGGTAACTGGATCGGCGCACCGCGTCCAAGGATCGCCCACGCCATGCCCACGAACAGCGCCCCGAACAGCGGGGGAGAGGGCAGCGCGAGCTGGTCGAAGACGACCGTCGCCAGCGCGGTGCCCACCAGCACCGCCGCCCAGGCGACGATGGTGGACCGGCTGGTCGGATGCACCCGCACTCAGCCCAGCAGGGTCGTGGAGTCGGTGACGATGATCTGCGGCGCGTAGAGGCCCATCACCTGCAGCGCCGCGGCCTGGTTCTCGTCGCTCGACCCGGCGCAGGCGTCGGAGACGACGGTCACTGTGCAGCCCGCATCGGCCGCTGCGAGCGCCGTGGAGATGACGCAGCAGTCGGTGGCGACGCCTGCCAGCACCAGGTTTGGGATCGTACCGGCGACGGCCGCCAGTTCTGGGCCCCACTTCCCGAAGGTGGACACGTCCACGCTCGGGTGCGAGGACAGGCCGCGGGCGGAATCAACGAGCTCGAATGCCGGGTCGTCGTCGGGACGGTCGGCGAAGGGCCACTTGGCGAAGTAGGCGCGCCAGGAACCCGTCCGGTTGGCGCCGGGCAGCCAGCGCGTCACCAGCACCCGGTCGCCGAAGGCTTCGGCCAGCCGCGCAACCGGGCCCACGGTCTCGGCGAAGCGGGGGGCGCACCACTCGGAGGAGGGGTCGGCGAAGATCGCCTGGTGGTCGATCACCACCAGCCAGGAGTCGGCCGGAATGCTCATCGGTTCTCCTGCCGGGCGACGGTGCGGGCATTGAGCAGCAGGTGGCCCACCACGCCGATCAGCAGCGACACGATGACACCCAGGTTGGCCCACGGCCAGGTGCCCTCCCAACCCTCGGCGCCCTTGTGGCCCAGACCCAGCGGCTCGAGCAGGTAGCCCTGCCAGTCGTTGAAGGAGGCATCGCTGAACTGGTTGATCACCAGGCCCCAGCCGATCACCGAGGCGACCACCATCAGCGCGATGGAGATCCAGTTGACGGCACCGTAGCGGCCGGCGGAGTCGAACAATGCGTCCTCGTCGTAGGGACGCTTGCGCAGCGCGATGTCGGCGATCATGATCCCCGCCCACGCCGCCAACGGCACGCCGAGGGTCACCAGGAAGGACTGGAAGGGGCCGATGAAGCTGCTCGCGAAGAAGACGACGTAGATGGTGGCCAGCGTCAGGATCGTTCCGTCGATCGCGGCGGCGGCCGGACGAGGAATGTTGATTCCCAGGCTGAGAAGGGTCAAGCCGGAGGAATAGATGCCGAGCACCGCCCCGGAGACCAGCGTCAGGATCGCGACCACGAGGAAGGGCAGCAGGATCCAGGTCGGCAGGATCCCGGCCAGGGCACCGATCGGGTCGGTCGGGATGGCGGCATTGAGCGCCTCGTCCGAACCGGCCAGCAGCAGCCCGAAGGCGACCAGCAGCAGCGGCGCCACCGAACCACCGAAGGTGTTCCAGGCGACGATCGAGCTGGCGGAGGCGTCGCGGCGCTGGTAGCGGGACCAGTCGGCGGCGATGTTGATCCAGCCCAGGCCGAAGCCAGTCATCACCATCACGAGGGCACCGATGCAGGCCGCGAAGGACCCCGATGGCAGCGCGCTGACGGCCGACCAGTTGATGTGGCTGATGGTCATGGCCATGAACACGAGCGTGAACGCACCCGTGACCCAGGTCAGCAGCGACTGCAGCTTCATGATCGTGTGGTAGCCAAGCACGGACGCGATGACGATGATCGCCGCGATCGCGATGCAGGCGATGATCTTGGTCATGGTGCCGTGGCTCCAGCCGAGCCGGTCGAAGATGGTGGCGGTGGCGAGCGTGGCGGTGATCGTCAGTGAGGTCTCCCACCCGATCGAGGTCAACCAGCTGATGATGCCGGGCACCTTCTGGCCCTGGACGCCGAAGGCGGCGCGGGAGAGCACCATCGTCGGCACCGATCCGCGCTTGCCGGAAATGGCGATGATGCCGCACAGGGTGAAGCTGACGATGATGCCGATCACGGCGACCACCAGCGCCTGCCAGAAGGAGATGCCGAAGCCCAGCAGGTAGGAACCGTAGGTCATGCCGAAGACCGAGACATTGGCCGCGAACCAGGGCCAGAACAGGTCGGAGGGCTTGGCGGTGCGCTCGGCGTCGGGGACAACGTCGATGCCCTGCATCTCGACGAGGCGGGACTTCTCGGCCTGGCCGGTGCCGTGGGAGGCGTGATTGGCTGGTGCCGGGTTCACCGGCAGCTGGGACGGGGTGCTCGACATCTGGGCTCCTGTGGGGACTGGACGCTGCCGCCCATCATGCCCCCACCAGCGGTTTCGGCGCCGCACGTGCCGACCCTGGACCGATGCAGAGCCGCTGTCGGTCCAGAAGCCGGATCAGAAGGTGCGCTGGACGAACAACGCGTCCAGCCAGCGGTCGAACTTTCGGCCGACCTGCGGCATCCGTCCGACCTCGACGAAGCCGAGCTTCTCGTGGAAGGCGATCGAGGCGGCGTTGTCGGCGTCCAGACAACCGATCATCGCGTGCACGCCGTGGCCGATCGCATGGTCAATCAGGGCGAGCATCAGCATCCGTCCGACCCCGGACGCGCGGTGTCCATCCGCCACATAGACGGAGTGCTCCACGGTCTGCGCGTATCCCGCCTTGTCGCGGAAACTGCCGTAAGCCGCGAAGCCGGTGACAACGCCGTCCAGTTCGCTCACCAGCACCGGGAATCCGTGGCTGATCTTCGACTGCCACCAGGCCTGGCGCTCCTCGACGGCGACCGGCTCAAGGTCGTAGCTGGCCGTGGTGCCCACGCCCGCCTCGTTGTAGATCTCGGTGATCACGGGGAGGTCGTCGGCGGTCGCGGGGCGGATCACGGGAGGCATGGCCACCAGCCTATGGAGACGTGGGGGCGCGCAGGGCTTGCCCCACGTGGTGGACCCCCGGCGTGACCAGCACATACGGTGTCAGGCGAAGCATCTACGAGACAGTGCGAGGACGGCGATGGCGTTGACCCCCGAGAACCCAGCCCAGGCCCCTGCGCTGAGCCGCGCCGATCGGTTGGACCGGTTGCCGTTCAACGGTGCGCACCGTCGGCTGCTGGTCGGTTCGGGCGTCGGCTGGGCCTTGGACGCGATGGACGTCGGGCTCATCTCCTTCGTGATGGCTGCGATCGCGCAACAGTGGCACCTCACCCCCGACAGCACCAAGTGGATCGGTTCGATCGGCTTCGTCGGCATGGCCATCGGCGCCTCGCTGGGCGGCCTGCTGGCCGATCGGATCGGCCGCCGCCAGGTCTTCGCGTTGACCCTGCTCGTCTACGGCCTGGCCACCGGTGCGTCGGCGCTGTCCACCTCGGTGGCGATGCTGATGGCGCTGCGCTTCGTCGTCGGTCTGGGCCTGGGAGCGGAACTCCCGGTGGCCTCGACGCTGGTCAGCGAGTTCGCCCCGGCCCGGATCCGGGGCCGGATGGTGGTGCTGCTGGAGGCCTTCTGGGCGCTGGGCTGGATCATGGCGGCACTGCTGGCCTACCTCGTCATCCCGGCCTCGCACAATGGCTGGCGTTGGGCGCTTGCCGTCGGCGTGGTGCCGACGCTGTACGCGGCGGTGGTTCGGCTGGGGCTTCCCGAATCGGTGCGCTACCTGGAGAAGGCCGGGCGACTCGATGAGGCCGAACGTTCCACGCGGGTCTTCGAGGCGGCGTCCGGCGTTGCCGCCCCCACCGTGGTCTCGCCGCTGCCCGAACCACCGCCCGCCGGACAGGACTCCTTGTGGTCTCCCGCCCTGCGCGGTCGCACCGCAGCCCTGTGGCTGGTCTGGTTCGGGATCAACCTGTCCTACTACGGGGCCTTCATCTGGATCCCGTCCCTGCTCGTCGCGCAGGGTTTCGCGCTCACGAAGTCGTTCGAGTTCACGCTGGTGATGACGCTGGCCCAGCTGCCCGGTTACGCGGTGGCCGCCTGGCTGATCGAGGCCTGGGGACGTCGCCCAACCCTCGCCACCTTCCTGGTCGGGTCCGCTGCCGCCGCGCTCGCCTACGGTGCTGCCGATCGTCCGGCCACCATCCTGGCTGCCGGCTGCGCGCTGAGCTTCTTCAACCTGGGCGCCTGGGGTGCCCTGTACGCCATCGGTCCGGAGGTCTACCCGACTGGGATTCGGGGCCGGGGGACAGGCGCGGCCGCCGCCTTCGGCCGGATCGCGTCGATCATCGCCCCGCTGCTCGTCCCCTCCCTGCTCGGTTTCGGCGGGACGACCGCCGTGTTCACCCTCTTCTGCGTCGCCTTCGGCGTCGCGGCAGTGGCCGCCCTCTTCCTGCCCGAACGCCGCCGCGAGGAACTCGCGTGACAGCCCGCCCGGGCCGCGGCAGCCAGGCGGCGCAGCGCGCACGTCAGCGGCAGGTGGGGGAGTACGTCATTCGGCGGGGCTCGATGTCCATGGCGTGCACTGCTGGTGGCTCCCAACTGATGGCTTCCAAACGCCTGCACGGATCGATCACGGGCTGAGCCGATTCCAGCACGGGTGTGCAAGCGTCGCTGGTTGCGCGACATCGCAACGGCCGCCAACTAGCGTTCCGTTAGGGCAGGAGCCACCCCAGGTTACCCATCGGCAGCCTGGACTCCTCCCCCGTGCAAAGTCACACGAACCACGGTGATTTTGACAAGACCGCCGGTAGTTTCGGCGGGCAAGAACACGGAAGTTCCGACGCAGGCAGTGCAGCCGAAAGGAGACCGACATGGGATTTCGTGTCGCGATTGGTGCCGACATCGCGGGTGTCGACTACAAGGAGGCCATCAAGGCCGACCTCAAGGCCGACGAGCGCATCGACGAGGTCATCGACCTGGGCGTGGCGCCGGGTGAGGACGTCGACTACCCCCACGTCGGCGTCAAGGTCGCCAAGGAGGTCGCCGAGGGCCGCGCCGACCGAGCGATCCTCGTCTGCGGCACCGGGATGGGCATGGCCATCTCGGCCAACAAGGTCCCCGGGATCCGTGCCTGCACGGCGCACGACTCCTTCTCCGTCGAGCGTCTCGTGCTCTCCAACGACGCGCAGGTGCTGTGCCTCGGCCAGCGCGTGATCGGCCTCCATCTGGCCCGCCGTCTGGCCAAGGAGTTCTTCGACTACACCTTCGACTCCTCGTCGGCCTCGGCGCCCAAGGTTGACGCGATCAGCGCCTACGAGGCCGAGCTCGGCGCCGGGAGTGGCGAAGCCAGGGGCTGCTGACCCGGCCCAGCGCACTTCCAGCATCACCAGAACCCGCAACGAAACACACGACTTCCCCGATCCCCGGGGAGTACGACCACTTGCCGCCACGGCGGCTGAGACATAAGGAACAAGGATGTTCACAGCATCATTCGGCATCTTCCTGCTGGGCCTGCTGGCCTCGCTGGCGGGTGGCTTCGTCGGAGCTGCCATCGGTGGCAACTTCGCCTTCGTCCTGACCGGCTTCAACGTGCTTGTGGCGTGGGGCCTGTTCGCCGGCGTCGGCACCACCATCGGCTTCGACTACCTCGCGTTCGGCCCGTTCGCCGGCCCGTACGTGATGTTCGCGGGCGGCGCCGCTGCCGCCGCCTACGCGTGGAAGAAGGGCTACCTCGAGTCCGCCAAGGACATCAACTCCCCGCTGGCCGGAATCGGCAAGCTCGACGTCCTGCTCGTCGGCGCCCTGTTCGGCATGTTCGGCTACCTCTTCCAGATCGGCGTCAGCTACATCCCGTGGTTCGGCAAGCACACCGACTCGGTCGCCTTGACCGTCGTCGTCTCGGCCCTGGTCGCCCGCGTGCTCTTCGGCTCCAAGACCGGCTCCGGCTCGATCCTCAACCCTGAGAAGTACAACAACGCCTCGGGCTTCATGGGCAAGATCGCCCCCACGCCCGAGAGCCAGTGGCTGCCCTGGCAGGAGAAGTTCGGCTACCTCGTCGGTCTGGGCGGCTTCTTCGGCGCCTTCGCCGCCGGTGCCGCGATCATGCTGGGCCACTTCGTCCCCGGCGCCGCCGGCCTGGCCAACAGCTTCCCCTTCGCGATCTCGGCCATCATCATCCTGTTCCTGATCATGGGCTTCAACATGCCCGTCCAGCACCACATCACCAACATTGGCGGCCTGGCTGGCGTGATGTTCCTGCCCGTGATCGCGGGCGCGAACTTCGACTGGAACGGCACCTGGGGCTCGGGCGACTGGACCAAGGCCGCGATCGCCATCCTGATCGGTGCCCTCTTCGGCATCCTGTCTGGCTGGCTGGGTGAGTTCTTCGCTCGTGTTTGGTACGACCGCGGCACGACCCACGTCGATCCGCCGGCCTCGGCCATCTGGATCATGAACACCGTCGTCGTCGGCCTTGCGGCCCTGCTGTCCTGACCGACCCGAACACCCACAGGAGCACCGGGATGTCCACCGACGTGATCGTGAATCCGACAGAGCTGCATGACGCCTATGTCTTCGACATGGACGGCACCATCTACCTGGGCGACCACCTGTTGCCCGGCGCAGCGCGGATGATCAACGAACTGCGTCGCCGGGACATCCCGGTGCGCTTCCTGTCCAACAACCCCACCAAGGACCCCGACCAGTACGTCGCCAAGCTCGAGAAGCTCGGGCTGCCGACCGACGTGAAGGACGTGGCCAACACCATCGTCACCACCACCCGCTGGCTCCAGGCACACCACCCGGACGCCAAGCTCTTCGTCATCGGCGAGGACCCGTTGAAGAAAGCCCTGGCCAAGGCCGGTTTCGAGCTGACAGAAGACCCTGAGCGCATCGACATCGTCGTCGCCTCCTATGACCGCACCTTCGACTACCGCAAGCTGCAGATCGCCTTCGACGCGATCTGGTTCCACAAGCGCGCCTTCCTCATCCAGACCAACCCCGATCGTTTCTGCCCCTTCCCGGGTGGGCGTGGGGAGCCCGACTGCGCTGCGATCACCGCCGCCATCGAGGCCTGCACCAACACGAAGTGCGAGGTCAGCTTGGGCAAGCCCTCCCCGGTGATGCTGACCGAGGCGCTGGCCGGTCTGGACGTCACGGCAGAGAACTGCGTCATGGTCGGCGACCGGCTGCAGACCGACATCCAGATGGCGCTCGACACAGACATGCTGTCTGCGCTGGTGCTGACGGGTGAGGCCACTGCGGACGACGTCGCGGTGCTGGACGACGCCCACCAGCCGAGCTATGTGCTGGACCGCATCGACCGGCTCATCCCGCAGCAGATCTGGGACGAACTGGGCTGGACCGAGAACGACGGCTGACCGCCGTTGATGGGTCGGGCACGACCAGCCCCGACCACATCGTCCTTTCCCCACAACACCCCCCAATTTTTGCCTCAAGCACCACAGCCCTACCCAAACACACCCAGAACCGGGGTAATCGCCCCGGATAGAGGACGCAGAGAAGCGTCATAGGAGGTTCGACCGCAATGAGCCAGAACACCAGCGAGGGTCCCTACCTGATGGGAATCGACTACGGCACCGAGAGCTGCCGAGTCGCCATCTTCGACATCCAAGGCCGCCCCGTGACCTTCGCGGCGACCCCCTACAAGACCACCCACCCGCGTCCGGGCTGGGCCGAGCAGAGCCCAGAGGAGTGGTGGCAGGCGCTGCAGGCCAGCTGTCACAAGGCGATGGCCGCCTCCGGCATCCAGCCGCACGAGATCGCCGGCATCAGCTATGACGCGACGACGATGACCGTCGTCGCCATGAACGATCGCGGGGACGAGCTGCGCCCCGCGATCATGTGGATGGACGTCCGCGCCACCGAGCAGGCCGCCCGCGCCGAGGGCTCCAACTCGGTCGCCCGCAAGTACAACGGCGACGGCACCGCCCCGGCCACCGCGGAGTGGTACCCCTTCAAGGCCGCCTGGCTGAAGGAGAACGAGCCGGAGACCTACCACGCGGCCACCAAGCTCGTCGACGCCCCCGACTGGATCAACTTCAAGCTCACCGGCGAGTGGACGACCAACATCAACTCCGCCGCGCTGCGCATGTACTACAACGGCAACGAGGGCGGCTGGCCCACGGACTTCTACGAGACCATCGGCTGCGGCGACGTCTTCGACAAGATTCCCGAGAAGGTCGTCGACCTGGGCACGCCCGTCGGCGGCCTGAGCACCATCGCGGCCCAGCTGATGGGTCTGCGCGCGGGAACGCCCGTCGCCCAGGGGCCCGCCGATGCTTGGGCTGGCCAGATCGGCCTCGGTGTCGTCGAGCCCGGCAAGATGGCGCTGATCACGGGCTCGTCCCACGTCATCACCGGACAGAGCGACAAGGAGATCCACGGCAAGGGCTTCTTCGGCTCCTACACTGACGGCGTCGTGAAGGGCCAGTACACGGTCGAGGGCGGCCAGGTGTCGACCGGCTCGGTGCTGAAGTGGTTCAAGGACAACTTCTGCCCCGACATCCAGATCGCGGCCGACACCACCGGCCTGAACGCCTACGACCTGCTCAACGCCAAGAGCAAGGACATCCCGATCGGTTCCGACGGCCTGATCATCAACGAGTACTTCCAGGGCAACCGGACGCCCTACACCGACTCGAAGGCGCGCGGAATCATCTGGGGACTGTCCCTGATGCACACCCCGGCGCACATGTACCACGCGATCCAGGAGAGCGTCTGTTACGGCACCGCCCACAACCTGCGCGCGATGACCGACGCAGGCTTCGAGGTCAGCGAGATCGTCGCCTGTGGCGGTTCGACCAAGAGCCGTGACTGGATGCAGATGCACGCCGACGTGACCGGCGTCCCGATCACGCTCACCGAGGTCGGTGACGCCGTCGTCCTGGGCTCATGCATGCTGGCCGCCGTCGGTGCGGGGATCTACCCCGACATCCAGGAGGCCGCCAAGAACATGGTCCACACCCTCGATCGTCTGGAGCCCAACCAGGAGCGCCACGAGGAGTACCAGTTCTACGTTGACCAGTACTGCGCGTCCTACCCGCAGATGCAGGGCCTGACCCACACCGTCGTCGACCACGAGTCGGCCAAGTGACAGCCTGAATCCGTGGGTGGACGAAGTGTTCGCCTCCGATGGCTGCTGGAAGACCAGGAGCCCTGACCCGCACCACTCCCAGACACAGGACGTCAAAGGGGAAGAGAAGGAACATGAGCAACGAGGAAAAGTACGTCATAGGTATCGACTTCGGCACCCTGTCCGGTCGCGCGGCGGTGGTGAGCGTTGCCGACGGCAAGGAGCTTGGCCACGGCGTCAAGGAGTACACCCATCAGGTGATGGACCGCGGTCTGACCGCGGGTGACGGCCAGGCGCTCCCGCCGGACTTTGCCCTGCAGGTTCCCGCCGACTACATCGAGGTGCTGCAGACCGCGGTGCCCGAGGCTGTCAGGAATGCCGGGGTCGACCCCAGCCGGATCGTCGGTATCGGCATCGACTTCACCTCCGCCACCGTCGTCGCCGCGAAGGCGGACGGCACGCCGCTGTGCGAGCTGCCGGAGTTCAAGAACCGTCCGCACGCCTACGTGAAGCTGTGGAAGCACCACGGCGCCTTCGAGCAGGCGGACCGCATCGTGGAGATGGCCAAGCAGCGCGGCGAGGGCTGGCTGGCCCGTTACGGCGGAACCCTGTCGGCCGAGATGCTGATGCCCAAGGTGCTGGAGACCCTCGAGAAGGACCCCGAGGTCTACGCTGCCACCGAGCGCTTCTTCAACGCGCTGGACTGGATCACCTTCCGGATGACCGGCAACGAGGTCTACGCCGCGGGTGACTCGGGCTACAAGCGCAACTTCCAGGACGGCAAGTACCCCAGCCGCGAGTACCTCGAGGCCCTCAACCCCGACTTCGGTGGCGTCTTCGAGGAGAAGATGCCCGGCGAGGTGCTGCCGCTGGGTGCCGAGGCGGGCAAGCTGACCGCTGAGGCCGCCGGTTGGATGGGCCTCCCGGAGGGCATCAGCGTCGCCGTCGGCAACATCGACGCGCATGTCACTGCGGCCGCCGTCCAGGCCGTCGAGGTGGGCCAGATGACCGCCATCATGGGCACCTCCAGCTGCCACATCGTGCTGGGCCACGAGCTCAAGGAGGTGCCGGGCATGTTCGGCGTCGTCGACGGAGGCATCGTCGACGGGCTGTGGGCTTTCGAGTGCGGACAGACCGCGGTGGGCGACATCTTCGCCTGGTTCGTCAACACCTCGGTCAACGCGGACTACTACCGCGACGCCGAGGCTGCTGGCGTCAGCATCCACGACTGGCTGACCCGTCTGGCAGCCGACCAGGAGATCGGCGAGCACGGCTTGGTCGCCATGGACTGGCACAACGGCAACCGTTCCATCCTCAACGACCCGAACCTGTCGGCGATCGTCGTCGGCCAGACCCTCGGCACCCGTCCCGAGGACACCTACCGCGCGCTGATGGAGGCGACCGCCTTCGGTGCCCGAACGATCATCGAGACCTTCGCCAAGAACGGCGTCGAGATCACCGAGATCGTGGCCGCCGGCGGTCTGATCAAGAACAAGTTCCTGATGCAGATGTACGCCGATGTCTGCAAGCTGCCCATCTCGGTGGGCCTGACCACCCAGCCCGGCGCGCTTGGATCTGCCGTCTTCGCGGCCGTCGCGGCCGGGATCTACCCCGACGTCAAGGCCGCCTCGATGGCCATGGGTGACCGCCAGCAGAATGCCTACACGCCCAACCCGGAGGCCAGCGCGCTGTACGACAAGCTGTTCTACGAGTACAGCCTGCTGCACGACGTCTTTGGCCGTGGCGGCAGCAGCCTGCTCTACCGTCTCAAGGACATGCGTCGTGCGGGCGTCCAGCGCCGCGCGGCCCGCCATGAGGGCCGCTACACCGACCTGGACACCAGCCACGAGCAGATCGCGCAGGGCGGCAAGGACTACTACCCGGTTGCCTGACCGGAACGGAGAAACAGATGCTGGTACTCGACGAACTACCCGTCGAGGTGCAGGCCCAGGTGGCCGCGAGCAGGGCCGAGGTCTCGGCCCTGCACGCGGAACTCCCGCGCTGGGGGCTGGTCGTGTGGACGGCCGGCAATGTCTCCGCCCGGGTGCGTTGCGCCGACCAGATCGGCACCGACCTGATGGTGATCAAGCCCTCCGGGGTCACCTACGACGAACTGTCACCCCAGGTGATGGTCGTCTGCGACCTCACGGGCACCAAGATCGACGACGGGACGCCCGACCGGCTCACCCCGTCCAGCGACACCGCCGCCCACGCCCATGTCTACGAACACATGGCCGAGGTCGGGGGAGTGGTGCACACCCACTCCACCTACGCGACGGCCTTCGCCGCGCGCCGGGAGGAGATTCCCTGCGTGCTGACGATGATGGGCGACGAGTTCGGCGGACCCGTACCGGTCGGCCCGCTCGCCCTGATCGGGGACGACTCGATCGGCCGCGGGATCGTCGAGACCCTGCGGGGGCACAAGTCCCCGGCCGTGCTGATGGCCAACCACGGACCGTTCACGATCGGGCGGACCGCGAAGGACGCGGTGAAGGCCGCGGTCATGGTCGAGGAGGTGGCCCGGACGGTGCAGATCGCGCGTGCGGGCGCCACCCCCGAGTGCCCGGTGCAGCCACTTGAGGATGACGTGGTGGCGCGCCTCTACGATCGATACCAGAACGTCTACGGGCAACACTGACCCTGAAAGAGGCACCGCTCATGAACAACACCCTGTCCTGGACCGACGAGGACAAGCGCGCGGTAGACGTCGCGCGGATCCTCGCCGCCGACGCCGTGGAGAAGGTCGGGAACGGCCACCCCGGCACCGCCATCTCGCTGGCGCCGCTGGCCTACCTGCTGTACCAGAAGGTCATGAAGACCGATCCGTCCGACAGCCTGTGGCTCGGGCGTGACCGCTTCGTCCTGTCGGCAGGCCACAGCTCGCTGACCCAGTACACGCAGCTCTACCTGGCCGGTTGCGGCCTGGAGCTGGACGACCTGAAGGCGCTGCGCACCTGGGGTTCCAAGACCCCCGGGCACCCCGAGTACCACCACACCGAGTTCATCGAGGCCACCACCGGACCGCTCGGCGCCGGCATCTCGATGGCCGTCGGCATGGCGATGGCCGCCCGCAAGGAGCGTGGCCTGTTCGACCCGAACGCCGCTGCGGGTGAGAGCCCCTTCGACCACGACGTCTACGTCATCGCCGGCGACGGCTGCATGCAGGAGGGCGTTGCCTCGGAGGCCAGTTCGCTGGCCGCGACGCAGAACCTGGGCAACCTGGTGCTGTTCTACGACGACAACCGCATCTCGATCGAGGGCGACACCAAGATCGCCTTCTCCGAGGACGTCGCCGCGCGCTACGAGGCCTACGGCTGGCACGTCCAGAGCGTCGACTTCACCAACGGCGGGACCAGCTACGAGGAGAAGGTCGACGAGCTGTACGCGGCCGTCGAGGCGGCCAAGGCCGTCACCGACAAGCCCTCGTTCATCAAGGTGACCACGGTCATTGGATGGCCGCTGCCGAACAAGCAGGGCAGCCACTCGGTGCACGGTTCCAAGATCGGCGGCGAGGAGATCTCGGGGCTGAAGAAGGAACTCGGCTTCGAAGACGAGCCCTTCGCCGTCGACCAGGCCGCCGTCGCCTACGCGCGCAAGAATGCCGCCGAGCGAGGCAAGGCGGCGCGCGCCGAGTGGGACGCCAAGTTCGAGGCCTGGAAGTCCGCCAACCCCGAGCAGGCCGCACTGCTGGAGCGCGTCGCCAAGCGTGAGCTTCCCGACTCGCTCGAGCTGCCGGTCTTCGAGCCCGGCAAGAAGGCCACCCGCGCGGCATCAGGTGAGGTGCTGACCGCGCTGGCGTCCCAGATGCCCGAGCTGTGGGGCGGTTCGGCCGACCTGGCCGGCTCCAACAACACCACGATGAAGGGTGAACCCTCCTTCCTGCCGGAGGAGCGTTCGTCGCACGAGTTCAGCGGCAATCCCTACGGTCGCACGCTGCACTTCGGCATCCGTGAGCACGCGATGGGCGGCGCCGTGAACGGCATCACGCTGTCGGGACTGACCCGTCCGTACGGCGGCACCTTCTTCGTGTTCGCCGACTACATGCGTCCGCCGGTGCGTCTGGCCGCGCTGATGCAGCTGCCCAGCATCTTCGTCTGGACGCACGATTCGGTCGGCGTCGGCGAGGATGGCCCGACGCACCAGCCGATCGAGCACCTGGCCAGCTACCGTGCGATCCCGAACCTGGCGCTGGTGCGCCCGGCCGACGCCAACGAGACCGCGTACGCCTGGCTTGGTGCGCTGAAGCACACCGCCCAGCCGACGGGGATGGTGCTGTCGCGCCAGGACCTGCCGATCGTGGAGCGCGGCGAGGGCGCCTATGCCCCCGCCGAGGGCGTGCTGAAGGGCGCCTACGTACTCAAGGACGCTTCGGCCGAGCCCCAGCTGATCCTGATCGCGACCGGCTCCGAGGTGGCGCTGGCCATCGAGGCGCAGAAGAAGCTCGAGGCCGAGGGCGTTCCCACGCGGGTCGTCTCGATGCCCTCGCAGGAGTGGTTCGAGGAGCAGGACGAGGCCTACAAGGAGGAGGTGCTGCCCAAGGCGGTCACCAAGCGCCTGTCGATCGAGGCCGGCATCGCCCTGGGCTGGGCCAAGTATGTGGGCTTCGAGGGTGACTCGATCTCGATCGAGAGCTTCGGCGCGTCCGCGTCCGGCGACGTGATGTTCACCGAGCTCGGCTTCACGGTCGAGAACGTCGTCGACCGGGCCAAGAAGCTCGTCGGCTGACAGGGGTTGACGCACCGCACGACGTAAGTAGGCGTGACGGCCCCGGCAGCCTTGCCGGGGCCGTTCGTCGTCCTGGAAGAAACTTCACGACCGTGTGAGTATTCCGTTGACCATCCCGGTGGAAACCTAACGCTTGTGTTAGTTTTCTGCCGAAAGTTAACGCAGGATGAGTTTCGCCGCGATAGAGGTGCCAGCATGTCGGAGGAAGTACGGATCGGCGATCTCGCCACCCAACTGGAAATTCCCTCGTCGAGGCTGCGCCGGATGGCCGACGCCGGGCTGGTTCCCGTGGTCCGGGTCTCGGAGGGGGGTCATCGCTACTTTGATCCCTCGGCCGTGCGTCGGGCACTGGCCTTGCAGGCGGGGGGCGTACTGGGCCCAGAGAAGGTGCTTCCGACAACTGCCCCCGAGTTCGAGCAGACCTTTGGGCTGGCCGCGTTGGCCGAGGACAAGGTCTGGGAGTTGATGGCCGTCGAGCTGCCCGATGGTCTTGCAACGAACGCGAAGGGCATCTTGCAATATGCCGTCACGGAGCTCGTGAACAATGCCATTGATCACAGTGGTGGAAGAGTCGTTCAGGTGTCGTTGTGGACCGTCCCGAGTCTGGTGGCGCGTATCTCCGATGATGGCGAGGGCGCCTTCTCCCACCTGCAGAAGGGCTTGGCCCTGGCAGATGACCTGGAGGCGATCGGCTGGTTCACGAAGGGTCGGCAGACCACGGCACCCGACAAGCACACCGGTGAAGGCATCTTCTTCACGTCGAAGGCGGTGGACGTGTTCCGTCTCTCGTCCAATGGTCTGCGCTGGACCGTGGACAACACCCGCAATGATGATGCCGTCGGCATCTCTCACGTGACGGAGGGCACCGAGGTGATCGTGCAGCTCGACCCCGAGGCGCCACGGACCTTGCGGGAGGTCTTTTCACAATTCACCGAGGACGGTGCGTTCGTGAGAACTCGTCCACGGGTGAAACTGTTCGAACTTGGACGACGATTCGTGTCGCGCTCGGAGGCCAAGCGATTGTTGGGCAATCTGGACGACTTCACCGAGTTGGAGATCGACTTCGATGGGGTCGAAGAAGTGGGTCAGGGATTCGTAGACGAACTCCTTCGCGTCTGGCCCCGCGAGCATCCCGGCGTCACGATCTCGCCGGTGAACATGAACCGCGCGGTGGAGTGGATGGTGAATCGGGCCACTCGGTCACTGATCGGCCGATGAGACCGCGCCGCCCACTGCCGGGGGCAGAGTGCTCACCAGGTCCCCTGTCAGGTCGGACAGGTCGTCGAGGACCGCGGCGCACCGACCGAGCACGTCCGCCGAGGGGGGACGGAAGTGGGGAAGGACGGCCACCACTGTCATGCCCGCGTTGGCGGCCGAGCTGATGCCAGCCGCCGAGTCCTCGACCGCGATGCAGCGCGCCGGATCAGCGCCCAGCAGTTCGCACGCGCGCAGGTAACCGTCCGGGGCGGGCTTGCCGTTGGCGACCTCCTCGGTCGAGACGCGCACCGGGACGACATCCGCGATCCCCATCGCCTCGACGGCGGCCTCGATCAGCACCCGTGGGGAGCTGGAGGCGATCCCCAGCGGGGCAACGCCAGCCATCCGGCGCACCGCCTCGACGGCGCCATCGATGACCGGCAGCCCGGCGGCGTACCGTTCGCGCAGGCCGTCGATCGTCCGCTGCGCCGACTCCTTTGCGCTCGAGTTCAGGCCGACGACCTCACTCAGGTAGGACGACCACTCCTGGGTCGACATCCCCATCATCGCGTGGGTGGCCTCGTCCGGCCACGGACGTCCGTCGGCCTGCGCCAGGCCGCGGCGCACCTCGTCCCAGACGTGCTCGGTGTCGGTCAGCGTTCCGTCCAGGTCGAAGACGATCGCCTCGGGAAAGGCGCGTTCGGTGTGCGACGTGGGAGTGGACATGGTGACCATTGTCCCGGCTGAGAGGCAGACTGGCATCCCCCGACCCAACTCGAGAGGTGCCCCCATGCCCCGAACCAGCCAGCAGACCTCCCTCCTGGCGGGCATCGGCTGCTACCTGATCTGGGGCTTCTTCCCGCTCTTCTTCCCGCTGCTGAAGCCAGCCGGCGCGCTGGAGATCCTCTCCCACCGCGTGCTGTGGTCGGCGGTCTTCGTCATCATCGTCCTGCTGGTGCTGCGCCGTGATTGGGGCTGGCTGCGCGCCGCACGCTCCCAGTTCTGGACGCTGGCACTGGCCGCCGTCCTGATCGGCGGGAACTGGCTCACCTACATCTGGGCCGTCAACACCAGCCACGTCGTCGAGGCCTCGCTGGGCTACTTCATCAACCCCTTGGTCAGCATCCTGTTCGGGATGCTCATCTTCGGTGAACGCATGAGTCGAGCGGGTGCCATCGGCTGCCTGCTGGCTCTGGCCGGCGTGTGTGTGATCGCCGCGGAGAACTGGCGGACGCTGGGGATTTCGCTCGCCCTGGCCTTCAGCTTCGGCGCCTATGGCGCGGTCAAGAAGAAGGCCCGGCTGGGTGCGCTGGAGGGCCTGCTCGCCGAGTCGGCGATCCTCGCGCCACTCGCCCTGGCCTGGGTCGCAAGCCTGGCCGTCAAGGGGCAGTCGGTCTTCGGGGCCAGCCTGCGCTCGACCCTGTTGCTGATGCTGGCCGGCATTCTGACGGCGGTGCCGCTGTGGCTCTTCGCCACCGCAGCCCCCGGCATCCCGCTCGGGACGCTCGGCGTCTTGCAGTACATGACGCCGACGATGCAGTTCTTGATGGGTCTGTTCATCTTCGGCCAGCACGTTGGTGCGAGCTACTGGTTCGGCCTGGTGCTGGTCTGGCTGGGGTCGATCGTCTACCTGGCCTGGGCGGTCCGCACGGCACGCGTTGCGCACAAGACCATTTGATTAGCCCAGCTAACGAGCTAGGCTAATGATCGATGACAGACGAAGAATTCTCCAACCTCGCCAATGACCTGCGGCTGGCCTGCCAGCGCATCGCCCGCCGGGTGCGCTTTGAGGGCACCGGGCCGGTCGCGCCGCACCAGTTCGCCGTCCTGGCCAAGACCGTGCAGGAAGGGCGGACGCCCACCTGGCTGGCCGAGCAGGAACGTGTGTCCACCCCGTCCATGACCCGCACCCTCAACGGTCTCGCCGAACTGGGACTGGTCGAACGGCGTCCGCACCCCAGCGACGGGCGACAGGTGCTCGTGCACGCCACTGACGACGGACGTGAGGTTGTCGCCCGCGTGATGCACGACCGGGACGGCTGGATGGCCCGCCACCTGAGAGGCGTCCCCGCCGACGACCTAGAGGTGCTGCGCCGCGCCGCCGACATCCTGCTGGAGGTGGCCGCTCGTGACTGAGACCACCACCAAGCCGGTCCAGACCGTTCCGCCAGCCCGACAGGGCACCTTCGCCAGTTTCTCGGTGCCCAACTACCGCATCTTCTTCACCGGCGCGATCGTCAGCAACATCGGCACCTGGATGTACCGCGTCGCGCAGGACTGGCTGGTGCTGACGATCCTCACCGATCACTCCTCGTCCAGTCTGGGAATCGTGACGGGCCTGCAGTTCCTGCCGATTCCCTTCCTGGCGCCCTACGCCGGCTCGATCGCCGATCGTTTCCCGAAACGGCGCATCCTGCTGATCAGCCAGGCACTGCTCGGTCTGACCGCGCTGGCCACCTTCGTCCTGGTGGCCACCGGAATGGTCGAGCTGTGGCACATCTACGTCCTGGCCTTCCTCACCGGCGTCGTCACCGCCTTCGACAACCCCACCCGGCAGGCCTTCGTCAGCGAGATGGTGCCGCAACACCTGGTCAGCAATGCGGTCGGGCTGAACTCGGCCTCCTTCAACAGCGCCCGCCTGCTCGGCCCCGGCATCGCCGGTCTGATCATCGCCGCCTGGGGCGTCGCTCCCGCGATGGCCTTCAACGCGGTCAGCTTCGCGGCCGTCCTCGCGTCCCTGCTGCTGATGGACCCGGGCAAGCTCACCCCGGCCCCGATGCGCAAGAACGGCAAGGGCGCGGTCCGAGAAGGACTGCGCTATGTGCTCGGGCGCCCCGACATCATGGTCGTGCTGCTGATGGTCTTCATGCTGGGCACCTTCGGGATGAACTTCCAGATCACCAATGCTCTGATGGCGACCAAGGCCTTCGGCAAGGGGGCCGGCGAGTTCGGGATGCTGGGTTCGATCATGGCGATCGGGACGCTTGCCGCCGCGCTGATCGCGGCCCGGCGCAGCCGTCCGAGGTTGCGGGTGCTGCTCAGCGCGCTTGGTGGTTTCGCGATCTGCACCGCGCTGCTGGGGGCGGCTCCCAACTACACCACCTACGCGCTGCTGCTGGTGCCCACCGGCCTGTGCGCGCTGACGATGATGACCTGCGCCAATGCGACCGTGCAGCTGGCCAGCGACGCCGAGGTTCGGGGTCGCGTGATGGCGCTCTACATGGCGATCTTCATGGGTGGCACCCCATTGGGCGCACCCCTGGTCGGCTGGGTGGGCGACGCCCTCGGCCCCCGCTGGACGATCTGGGTGGGCTCGCTCGCCACCGGGGCCACCTTCCTCGGTGTTCTCGCCTGGTTCATGGTGCGCCGGGGAGTCAGGATCGCCCTGCACGCAGGATGGCCGCCGATCATCGAGGTCTCCACCGTTGAGGGCATGCAGGCGACCCAGGCCAGCCACGAGGCCGGCTCGGCCTGATCGGGACGTCTGGACGGGGATGCCTTGGCAGGGTCGGTGCGTTTGCCGGCTCAGCGGATCCGGCCGCGTCCGTGCTTGATCTCACCGCGGCGCTTCTTCGCATCCAACCGACGCCGCACCGAGCCCTTCGTCGGACGGGTGGCTCGCCGTGCGGGTGGCGGGGGAGCGAGCGCCTCGCGCAGCAATTCCGACAACCGTTGCCGGGCGGCGGCGCGGTTGCGTCGCTGCTGGCGGTGCTCCTGCGCCTCGACGCGCACGGTGGTGCCGTCGAGTCGTCCGGCCAGATTGCTCAGGGCACGATCGCGCTGCGTGTCGTCCAGCACCGAGCAGGTGGCCAGGTCGAGTGCGAGCTGCACCCGAGAGTCGGTGGTGTTGACGCCCTGCCCACCGGGGCCGGACGAGCGGCTGAACTGCTCCGACAATTCTGCGGCCGGTACCACGAGCCCCTTCGAGACGCCGGGCCCCGGAGGCACCACCAGATCGAGCGCATCGGGGCTCATGATGACTGCCAGGCCTCGAGCGTCCGCTCGCTGGTGAAGACCCGCTCGTTGCCGTCGAGCGGATCGATGAAGCGCAGTTCACGTGCCAGCAACTGCAGCGGACGGGTGAAGTCGTCCAGCTCCTGGTCGAGCACCTCCGGGTAGAAGGGGTCGTGGACGATCGGGATGCCGAGCGAGTTCATGTGCAGCCGGATCTGGTGCGTCTTGCCGGTCGTCGGGCTTACCCGGTAGCGCCCGATCGGGCCCAACTCGGGGTCATCGCGGTGGTCAAGTAACTCGATCAGCGTGTGTGAGTTCGCCGCGGCGTCCGGCACCTCGAAGGCCTGCAGCTGACCGCGTTCCTTGCGGATGTGGCTGCTGACCTCGGCGGGCAACACCAGATCGCTCCGGTATCGGCCGACGGCCTCGTAGGTCTTGGTGGCGCGGTGGTGCTCGAAGACCTGCTGGTAGTCGCGACGGAACTCGCGCTGAGTGGTGCACAGCAGCACGCCGGCCGTCAGCCGATCGAGCCGGTGCGCGGGAGAGAGCTCCGGCAGGTCCAGGTCACGCCGCGCCCGGACCACTGCCGAATGGACGACGTGCTGGCCGCGCGGGATCGTGGCGGTGAAGTGGGGCTTGTCGAGGACGACCAACCGCTCGTCCCGGTACAGGACGGTCAGCTCTCCGGGCGGCGCGGCCTCGTCCGGCAGGTCGCGGTGGAAGAAGATGAACCGGTGGTGCGCGAATCGCGCCTCGACGCTGATCGGCGTCCCCCCTTCGTCCACGAAGCGTTGCTCGGCGAACATCTCGTCGATGCGTTCGGGGGTGAGCCGCGGCACCTTCCAGACCAGGAAGTCACGCATGGTCGCCCAGTCGTGCTCGCGCGGGGTGCGCACCCAGGCCGAGTTCAGGCCATGGCGCAGCGGGAGCGGGGAACGGGGCATGGCCGGAAGCCTAATCGGCCCGTCCCATGAGCACTTGTCAGCCCTGAGCGATGACCGTCCGAAGGCTTGCCCGGCGCACCTAGCGTGGGGGCATGGACATTGCGTCGATGCTGGTCAAGCGCCTCCCCTTCTCCATCCCGGGACGCCCACTGGGCGACACGGTCGTGCTGGAGATCGACCTGGCGCGCGGGGTGCTGACCACCCCGCCCGACAACCCACTGGCCGCGCTGCGCGCGATGAACGCCCCCACCATGCGCTCCCTGCGGGAGGGCCTGCGCGCCGGTGCCACCGACGACGCGGTGGTCGGTCTGTTCGTCCACGCCGGAACAGTGCCGCTGAGCATCGCCCAGGCCGAGGAACTGGGCGGCGCCATCGCCGCCTTCGGCGAGCACAAGCCCACGCTGGCCTGGTCGGAGGGCTTCGGTGAACTCGACAGCGACCTGGCCGCCTACAAGCTCGCGAGCTTCTGCCAGGAGATCTGGCTGCAGCCGTCGGGCCAGTTGGGCATCGGAGGTGTCCATCTTGGGATCACCCTGCTGCGCGGGCTGTTGGAGAAGGCGGGGCTCGACCCGCAATTGTCGCGCCGCCACGAGTACAAGTCGGCCGCCGAACAGTTTGCGGGCCACGAGATCACGCAACCGAACCGCGAGATGATGCAGACCATCGCGAACTCGATCATGGACGACCTGGTAGAGGGGGTCGCCGAGCGCCGCGGGCTGGAGGTGCAGCGCGTCTGGGACGCCGTGAACACGTCCCCGCTGACCCCCGAGCAGGCCAAGGACGCCGGGCTCGTCGACGCCGTCGGCTACCGCGACCAGGCCGTGGCCCACCTGCTGGAGCAGTGGAAGGCCGATGCCACCGACCTGCGCTTCGTGCACCGTTGGCACGGCCACCGCGCCAAGGACGTCGTCAACCAGGTGACCGACCGGCGCCGCGACAAGATCTCGGTGGTCAGCCTGCACGGTGGCATCGTCACCGGCCGTGGACGTCCGCCGGGCACCGGCCAGCCCGAGACCGGATCGGACGTCGTGTGCGAACAGCTCCGCTCCGCCACCCGGGACGACAAGGTGCGCGCGGTCGTCTTTCGCATCGACTCACCCGGCGGATCGGCGGTCGCCTCCGACATGGTCTGGCGGGCCGTCCACCAGGTGCGCGAGGCCGGGATCCCGGTCGTGGTGTCGATGGGTGATCTGGCCGCGTCCGGTGGCTACTACTGCGCCATGGCTGCGGACGAGATCTGTGCGCTCCCGGCGACCCTGACCGGATCTATCGGCGTCTTCGGCGGCAAGGTCGTGACCAAGGGCCTGTTCGAGAAGCTCAACCTGCGCCACGAGGCGATCACCTCCGGCGGTCGGGCCCAGCTGATGCAAGGCGACGAGCCCTTCACCGACGAGCAGTGGCAGGTGCTGGACGCCTGGCTGGACCGCGTCTACGACGAGTTCACCCGCAAGGCCGCCGCGGATCGCGCCATGGCCTACGACCACCTCGAGTCGCTGGCCCGGGGGCGGGTGTGGACCGGCCGCGACGCCCACCGCCTCGGCCTGGTCGACCACCTCGGCGGCATGGACCTGGCCATCAACCGCGCCTGCGCCCTGGCAGGCATCGGACGTGACAGGGTGCACGTCACCGCCGCCGCGATGCCCGGCATGCTCGAACGTCTTCGCCCGGCTGAGTCGTCCGAATCGGTCGGTGCCCCCTCGATGGCCATTCCGACGACTCTCCCAGGGGCCGTCGCCGGGGCAACAACCGGCACCTTGGAGGAACTGTTCGGGCGGCTGGTCTCGTGGTCCGGGCTGGACTACCGCGGCGTGCTGGCCCTGCCCTGGACGCTGCGCGTGCAGTGAGGACCAGGGGCGCGGGCACGCACCGTTCCACGCCTTGGTCACCGCAGGAATTCTTCACCCACCCCGGTCGGAGGTGGGCAATTCGGCGTGGTTAGGCTCGGCGGCATGAGAATTGGCATCCCCCGAGAGGTCGTCCCCGGTGAGAACCGGGTCGCGGCCACCCCGCGAACGGTGGGCCAGTTGGTGGGCCTGGGCTACGACGTCGTCGTCGAGCACGGAGCCGGTGAGCGGTCGGCCGCGACGGATGCGGCCTTCGAACAGGCAGGGGCCCAGGTCGTCGACACCGCCGCGGCCTGGGCCAGCGACATCGTCTTCGGCGTGAATCCCCCCACCGATGAGCAGGTCACGAGCCTTCGTCCCGGCGCCACCCTGGTCACCTTCTGCTACCCGCGCCAGCGACCTGACCTGCTGGAGAAGCTGGCCGCGCAGCGCGTCACCGCCCTCAGCATGGACATGGTGCCGCGCACCAGCCGCGCGCAGGCGCTGGACGCGCTGAGTTCCATGGCCAACATCTCCGGCTACCGCGCCGTGGTCGAGGCCGCACACGTCTTCGGACGTTTCTTCACCGGCCAGGTGACCGCCGCCGGCAAGGTTCCCCCGGCCAAGGTGTTGGTGATCGGTACCGGCGTCGCCGGTCTGGCCGCCATCGGCGCCGCGAACTCGATGGGCGCGCAGGTCTACGCCACCGACGTCCGCCCCGAGACGGCCGAGCAGGTGGAGAGCATGGGCGCCACCTTCCTGCACGTGAAGGGTGCGGGCCAGGCGGTCTCCACCGATGGCTACGCGAAGGAGGTCAGCGACGACTACGCAACCCGCGCCGCCGAGCTGTACGCCGAGCAGGCCCCCGAGATGGACATCATCGTCACCACCGCGGCGATCCCGGGGCGTCCGTCCCCGAAGCTCATCACCCGCGAGATGGTCGCCGCCATGAAGAATGGCTCGGTCATCGTCGACCTGGCCGCGCTCGGTGGTGGCAACTGTGAACTGACCGTTCCGGGGGAGAAGACCGTCACCGACAACGGCGTGACGATCATCGGCTACACCGACCTCGCGTCCCGGCTGCCCGGGCAGAGCTCCCAGCTCTACGGCACCAACCTGGTCAACGCGATGAAGCTGGTCACCCCCGCGAAGGATGGGCAGCTGGTCGTCGACTTCGACGACGAGGTCGTGCGCCAGATGACGATCGTCAAGGACGGTGAGGTGACCTTCCCGCCGCCGCCGATCCAGGTCTCGG
>NZ_BAAAKI010000010.1:149734-188835 GCF_039527675.1 Luteococcus sanguinis | reverse complement strand
CCCGGCTGCAGCGACCGCCGCCAAGGCGGCTTCCACCGATGTCGCCGCGGCGGCTCCGAAGGCACCGCGTCCGTGGTGGTTCCAGGTGGTCGTCGTCGGCGCCCTGGCCTGCGCGCTGATCGCGCTGCTGACCGTCTCGCCCGTCAGCTTCGTCCGGCTGTTCGGCGTGTTTGCGCTGGCGGTCGTGGTCGGCTACTACGTCGTCTGGAATGTCACCCACGCCCTCCACACACCGCTGATGAGCGTCACCAATGCGGTCAGCGGCATCATCATCGTCGGCGCCATGACGCAGCTGGCCAGCGACAACATCGCTGTGAAGGTGATCGCCTTCTTGGCGGTGCTGCTCGCGTCCATCAACATCTTCGGCGGGTTCACCGTGACCCACCGGATGCTCACCATGTTCCGGAAGGGCTGAGCCATGCTGCAGAACTTCATCGACGCGACCTACATCGTGTCGGGCCTGCTGTTCATCCTCGCCCTGGCCGGGTTGAGCAAGCACGAGACCGCCAAGCGCGGCAACGCCTTCGGCATGCTCGGGATGGCGATGGCCGTCATCGCGACGAACTTCGCGATCGCCTACACCGACATCACCGAGCACCACATCCAACCCGCCTCGGCCGTGATGCTCTACGCGGCGCTGGCGATCGGTGCCGCGATCGGCATCTGGCGCGCACGCACCGTCGAGATGACCGGGATGCCCGAGCTGATCGCCCTGCTGCACAGCTTCGTCGGCATGGCCGCCGTGCTGGTGGGCTTCAACTCCTTCCTGGATGACCGGCACGCCAACACCTTCCACCTCACCGAGGTGTGGATCGGCGTCTTCATCGGTGCCGTCACCTTCACCGGCTCGATCGTCGCCTGGGGCAAGCTGAACGGACGATTCGCGTCCAAGCCGTTGACCCTGCCGTTGCGCAACTGGCTCAACCTGGGAGCGCTGGCGCTGGTCGTCGTCCTGGGCCTGTGGTTCACCTCCAGCCACAGCCTGGTGCCGTTGGTCTTCCTGGCGATCGTCTCGATGCTGCTGGGCATCCATCTGGTCGCTGCGATCGGTGGCGCCGACATGCCCGTGGTGATCTCGATGCTGAACTCCTACTCGGGCTGGGCGGCGGCCTTCAGCGGCTTCATGCTGAACATGACGGTGCTCATCGTCACCGGTGCGCTCGTCGGTGCCTCCGGCGCGATCCTGAGTTACATCATGTGCAAGGCGATGAACCGGTCGTTCGTCTCGGTCATCCTGGGCGGCTTCGGGGACGACACCTCCGGCCCTGCCGAGACCGAGATGGGGGACTACACCGAGCTGAAGCCGGGCGAGGTCGCCCAGCTGTGCGCCGACGCGACGAGCGTCATCATCGCCCCCGGCTACGGCATGGCCGTCGCGCAGGCCCAGTACCCGGTGGCCGAGCTGACCCAGCGCCTGACCGACGCCGGGGTCAGGGTGCGCTTTGCGATCCACCCGGTCGCCGGACGCCTGCCCGGGCACATGAACGTCCTGCTGGCCGAGGCGCATGTGCCCTACGACATCGTGCTCGAGATGGACGAGATCAACGACGACTTCGCCGACACCGACGTGGTGCTGGTGATCGGCGCCAACGACACGGTGAACCCGGCCGCGATGCAACCCGGTTCCCCCATTTCCGGGATGCCCGTGCTGCACGTCTGGGAGGCCGGACGGGTGGTCGTGTTCAAGCGGTCCATGAGCGCGGGCTACGCCGGGGTGCAGAACCCGCTGTTCTTCAACGAGAACTCCTCGATGTGCTTCGGGGACGCCAAGGCGAGCGTCCAGGCGATCCTCGCGGCGCTCCCGGCGGCGCTGCCCGCCCAGCCCTGAGGCCCCTCGCCACGACTGGGCCCGAAAATCACCGACCCTGGTGGTTTCGGGCTCGGTCCGTGCTGGGGATCACCAGGTGAGGACCTGTGGCGCGGACAGGTGGGCGAAGGCTCGGTCGACGGTGACGAAGACGGCAGCCTCGTGGATCGCCTGCGCGGCAAGGAGTCGGTCGAACGGATCCCGATGCTCCCAGGCCATCGTGCCGGCGGTGAGCGCGGCCGCGGTGGCCAGTGGCAAGTCGGTTGCCCCGATCTCCACCACCCGGCGCTCCCAGGTGGCCAGCAACCCTGAGTCAGGCAACTTGCCCAGACGTGTCTTGGTTGCCACCTCCATGGCACTGACTGCTGACACCAAGAGTTCGTTGTCTGGATCGGCGAGTGCGGCGTGGGTGGTTTCGGGGACCTTGTCGGGAGATCCCACCAGCCACAGGAATACGTGAGTGTCCACGAGGTACTTCATTCCCATGCTGCCACTTCGTCGTCGGGCAGGGCGTCGTCGAAGTCGTCCGGGACGGTGAAGCACATGATGCCGAAGCGACGGGGCGAGCGCCCATCTACCGGCACCAGACGTGCGACCGGGTTGCGTCCGCGCGCGATGACCACCTCCTCCCCAGCCTCGACCCGTTGCAGGAGACGGGACAGGTGCGTCTTCGCTGCCTGGACGGTGATGGTCGTCATCTTCCAAGTCTAGGTTGGCCTGGTCGAGTTGACCAACAAGGTTCGCACGTGAGAACTGTCAGACGGGGCACCTAGGTTGAAGACATGACCAACGAGCCGCGCTTCTTCGACGAGCCGCCCCCCGACGACTGGGAGCCCATCCCGCTGGAGGACCTGCCGCCCGAAGACCTCTACGAGGGGGCGCCACCGCCGTCCGCCTCGTCGTCTCGTCCCCCGCGAGCACCCGCAGCGCAACGGGGGGTGGCCTCGCCCAGTGAGGCCACCCTCGCCGCCTCGGGTGACGCGCCGGCGGCGGAGCGCGCACTGGCCGTGCTGCGACGACTCGTGGGCAATGACGAGGCCGAGTTCCACGAGGGCCAGTTGGAGGCCGTCCTGGCGCTGGTCGAACGTCGCCAGCGTGCGCTGGTGGTCCAGCGGACGGGCTGGGGCAAGTCGGCGGTCTACTTCGTCGCCACCGCGCTGCGGCGCGCGGAGGGGGCCGGTCCGACGGTGATCGTCAGCCCGCTGCTCGCCCTGATGCGCGACCAGATCGCCGCCGCGGCGCGCGCCGGAGTGCGTGCCGTGACGATGAACTCGGCCAATGCGACCGACTGGGGCGAGGTCGCAGCCCAGCTCGCGAACGACGAGGTGGACGTGCTGCTCGTCAGCCCCGAGCGGCTCAACAACCCCACCTTCCGCGCCGAACAGCTGCCCGACCTCGCCGCGCGCTGTGGCTTGCTGGTGGTCGACGAAGCACACTGCATCTCCGACTGGGGCCACGACTTCCGTCCCGACTACCGTCGCATCAAGGACCTGCTGCTCGACCTGCCGGATGGCACCCCGGTACTGGCCACCACCGCCACCGCCAACTCGCGCGTGGTCGCGGACGTCGCCGAGCAGCTCCAACGCGCGACGCTGGAGCAGCGCGATGCGAGTGGTGCGGGAGGGCATGAGGTACTCACGATCCGCGGCAGTCTCGCTCGTGACTCGCTGCGGCTCGGAGTGCTGAAACTGCCCCATGCCGAGACCCAGCTGGCCTGGCTGAATGCCCACCTGGGCGACTTCGACGGCTCCGGGATCATCTACGCGCTCACAGTCTCAGCCGCCGAGGACGTTGCCGCCGCGCTGGTGGAATCCGGCTACGCCGTCAAGGCCTACACGGGGCGCACCGATGCTGCCGAACGCGAGGAGTTGGAGGGGCAACTGCGCCGCAACGAGCTGAAGGCGCTGGTGGCGACCTCCGCCCTGGGGATGGGCTTCGACAAGCCCGACCTCGGCTTTGTCATCCACCTCGGTGCCCCCAGCTCGCCGGTCGCCTACTACCAGCACGTCGGACGCGCCGGCCGCGGCGCCGGTCGCGTCAATGGCGTGCTCCAGGGTCAGACGCGGGCGGACGTCCTGCTGCTGCCCAGCGGCGCAGATCGCGACATCTGGCGCTGGTTTGCCACCGCCTCGATGCCCGACCAGACCCAGGCCGACGCCGTGATCGCGGCGCTGTCCGCGGCACCCAGTGCGTTGTCCACCGCCGCCCTCGAAACCCGCGTCGACGTCCGCCGCACCCGGCTGGAGTTGTTGCTCAAGGTGCTCGACGTCGACGGTGCCGTGGAGCGTGTCAAGGGCGGCTGGCGCGCCACAGGCCAGCCGTGGACCTATGACGCCGAGCGCTATGCCCGCGTCGCCGAAGCGCGGGAGCGGGAGCAACAACTGATGCTCGACTACGAGCGCGGTGAAGTCTGCCGGATGCAGTTCCTGCAGCAGGCCCTGGACGACCCGGATGCGAAGCCCTGCGGGCGGTGCGATGTCTGCGCCGGCCCTTGGTATGACGAGTCGCTCCCCGAGGCTGCCGTCGTGGCAGCCCGGAGCGCCCTCGACCGTCCGGGTGTGCTGCTGGAGCCGCGCGGCATGTGGCCGACCGGGATGGACCGTCTCGGTGTCCCTGTCAAGGGAAAGATCACCGAGGGGCCTGCCACCGGACGGGTCGTCGCCCGCCTGACCGACCTCGGGATGGGCCAACGACTGCGTGAACTGCTGGCGGCCGAGGACGGTCCGGTGCCCGAGGATGTGCTGCGTGCCTGTGTCCCCGTGCTGAAGGAGTGGGACTGGGAGCAGCGTCCGGTGGCCGTGGCCGCGATCGGGTCGCGGAGTCACCCGCAGCGCGTCGCCACGCTCGCCGAGGGTCTCGCCGGGCTGGGGCGGATGGTCAATCTCGGTACCCTCGACCTCGTCGACGGTGGCCCCACTGGGGGGCCCGGCGGGAACTCCGCGTTCCGACTGGCCGGAGTGTGGGGGCGCCTGGAGCCCGGCCCGGGCATGCGCGCCCAGCTCGCGCAGGTGGCTGGCCCGGTGCTGCTGGTGGACGACCTGGTCGACTCACGCTGGACGATGACCGTCGCGGCCGTCGCACTGCGCCGGGCTGGGGCCGAAGCGGTACTGCCCTTCGCGCTGGCGCTACAGGCTTGACTACGGTGTCGGCATGCCCTCCTTGTTGCTGATAGAGGCGCGCCAACGCGCAGAACTGCTGACCGTCGACCAGGTCGTCGTCGAGCTGGACCTGCGCCGCGACGAGGCCTTCGACTCACGAACCACCATCACCTTCGGGTGCAGCACGCCGGGGGCCAGCACCTTCTGTGACTTCCGAGGTACCGAGCTACGCTCCGCCACCTTGAATGGAGCGCCGGTGGCTGCCGAGGCGTGGGTGGACGGGCGGATCCAGCTGGACGCCCTGCAGCTGCGCAATGAGCTGGTCGTCGACGCAGTGATGGCCTGGTCCAGCGACGGCGAGGGCCTGCACCGTCACATCGACCCGGCCGACCAGCGCGCCTACTGCTATGCGATGAGCTTCCTCGACGCGGCCCCGCGCTGGTTCGCCTGCTTCGACCAGCCCGACCTCAAGGCCTCCTACCGGTTCGACATCCTCACCCCCCAGGACTGGATCGTCCGGGGCACGGGAACCTCGTCGGCGGTGGAACCAGGGCACTGGAGCATCACCAGCGAACGTCCGTTGTCGACCTACTTCGTCTCCATCGTCGCCGGGCCCTGGGCCGAGGTCTGCGACGAGCACGACGGCATCCCCCTCTCGGCGCTGGCGAGAGCCTCCATGACCGACGAGCTGAAGACTCACGCCGGCGACATCCTCACCGTGACCAGGAAGGCCTTTGACGCCTACCACCAGCTCTTCGGCGTCCGTTATCCCTTCGGGGCCTACCACCAGGTCTTCGCGCCCGACTTCAATGCCGGAGCCATGGAGAATCCTGGCTGCGTGGTGCTGCGCGAGCAGTTCCTGTTCCGCGGCGACAGCACCTGGTCCGACCGCGCCAATCGTGCCGGGACGATCGTGCACGAGATGGCCCACCAGTGGTTCGGCGACCTGGTGACAATGCGCTGGTGGGATGACCTGTGGCTCAACGAGAGCTTCGCCGAGTACATGGCCCACCGGGTCTGCACCGACCACGTCGACTACCCCTTGTGGACCGACTTCGGGCTCAAGCGCAAGGACTGGGGCCTGGTGGCAGACCAGTCACCGTCCACCCACCCGGTTGCGGTCAACGGTGCCCTCGACGCCCGCTCCGCGCTGGCCAACTTCGACGGCATCAGCTACGCCAAGGGGGCGTCCGTCCTCCGCCAACTGGTCGCCACCATCGGGGACGAGGTCTTCTTCGCCGGCCTGCGCGACCACTTCGCCCGGCACGGCTTCGGCAATGCGACCTTCGACGACCTGCTGGGGAGTTGGCAACGCGCCGGTGCGCGGGACCTGGACGCCTGGAGTGCCCAATGGCTGCTGACCAGCGGGGCCGACGTGATCGGCGCCGAACGCCGCGGGAACAGCGTCGTGCTGACCCGCACCGCGCCGCCCACCGCCCCCGCCGACCGCCGCCACGCGCTGCGGGTCGACGTTCTCGATCCGGACGGGACCCTGCGCAGCCAACGGGCGGTCGTGCTGGACGCACCGGAGCTGGAGCTGGATCTGGGTGACAGCACCGGCTCGGTCGTCGTCCCCGATGCAGGGGACGAGACCTGGGCCCGCATCCGCCCGAGCGACTGGCGGCTGGCCGCCCACCAAGTCGCCGACCCGGCCACCCAGGTCGTGTTCTGGAATGGGCTGCGCGACGCGGTCCGCAGCGCCGAACTCGACAGCACAACCGCCTTCGAGACCTGCCTTGCCGAGCTGCCCGGCTCAACCAGCGATGCCGTGTTGCGCGTGATGGGGGAGTGGGTCGGTGGCGCCTTGTGCGGTGCGTGGTGCCCGCTCGCCGATCGTGCCCAGCGACGCCAGCGGTGGGCCGATGCGCTCGCAGCGATCCTGGCCGGTGCGGCGCCCGGGTCGGATCGGCAACTCGTGGCCTGGCGGTTGCTGCTCGGAGTCAGCGACGACGTCGACCTGCTGGCCGGCTGGCTGCTGGGTCGCGACCTTCCCGCCGGGCGGGAGATGGACGCCGACCTGCGCTGGATGGCCGTCCAGCGGCTGGTCACCCTGGGCGTCGACCCGTCGCTGGTGGAGGCGGAACTGTCCCGCGACCCCTCCTCGTCCGGCCGGTTGGCCGCCATCCGGTGCCGGGCCTCGGTGCCCACCATCGAGGCCAAGCGGGACGCCTTCGCCACGGTGATGACCACCCCCGACGTCCCCGCCTACGAGGTCTACGCCGCCGCCGAGGGGATCTTCCTGCCCGAACACGACGAGCTGACCGCCGACCTCGTCCCCGAGTGGTTCGACAAGGCAGACGGCACCGCGGCCCTGCGCAGCGGTTGGGCGCTCGGGACCGCGCTGCTGCGGTCCTTCCCGCTCTCCCACGCCAACTCCCAGACGCTGGCCCTCGCCCAGCGGACGCTGGCCCGCGAGGACCTCAACCCGGTGGTGCGCCGATCCCTGCTGGACGCTACCCACGTGCTCACCCAGGCGGTCGCGAGCCCGCACGCACCGAGCCGAGTCTCGCGTGGAGACTGAGTGTCATGTGAAGAATGGGTCCGCGGTGCACTTGGAGGTTTCGGGTGCGGCTGATCGCTCAATTACAATCGGCCGGTACTGACCCGGTGTTCGGGCCGGTAGGACTCATGCCGAAGGAGGGCCCATGGCCCAGCGTCGTTCCCACACGGGCGGCTATGTCGCCGCCGGCCTGGGTGGTCTCGCCCTGCTCGCAGGCGGTGCCTATGTCGCTGGGTACGCGATGGCGGGGGACAACCTGCCGGCCCACGCCACGGTGGCCGGCGTCGCGGTCGGCGGCGTCGACCACGACCGCGCCGTGCAGAAGCTCACCGAGGGGCTCGCGTCCAGAGCCGATGCCCCGATCACGTTGACCGACGGCACCACCAAAGCCACCATCACCCCCGCCGCCGCAGGGCTGGCCGTCGACTACGAGGCCAGCATCGACCAGGCGGGCGCCGGCAAGTCGTGGGCGCCCTCCCAGATCTGGCAGGTGTTACGAGGCGGCACCGCGATGCAGCCCGTCCTCGACGTCGACCAGGCCAAGCTGGACAAGGCCATCGCCCAGGCCGCCAAGGCCTTCGCGGTCAAGGCCCAGAACGCGAAGCTGGCCATCGAGGATGCCAAGCCCGTCGTCACCAAGTCAGTCGACGCCCAGGCGCTCGACCAGGCGGCCGCGTCCAAGGCAGTTCGTGCGGCCTGGCTGACCTCGACCACCGCCAAGGCCGTCACCACCTCCACCCCGCCGAAGCTCACGACCGAGAAGGCGCAGAAGGTCGTCACCGACTCCCTCGGCCCCACGTTGTCGGCGCCGGTCGTCGTTGACACCGGCAAGGGCAAGATCACCTTGAGCACCAAGCAGCTCGCCGCTGCCACCAAGGTCGCCACCACGGAAGACGCCTTCACCGTGACCACGGACACCGGCAAGCTCTGGGGCAATGTTGAGCAGGCCGCCGCCGGGCTCGGCTTCACCGAACCGGTGAACGCCCGGGTCCGGTTGGACGGCGGCAAGCCCGTCGTCGTCCCCGCCAAGGACGGCCAGGGCCTGAAGAAGGACACCTTCCTCAAGGCCATCGCCCCGGCCCTCACCGCCACCGGTGCCCAGCGGACGATCAGCGTCCCGGTCACCAAGCAGGAGGCCGACCTGACCACCGCGGAGGCCGCGAAGCTCGGGGTCAAGCAGGTCACGGGTGAGTTCACCACCTACTTCCCCTACGCCGAGTACCGCAACACCAACCTGTCGCTGGCTGCGGCAAGCATCAACAACTCCTTCGTCGAGCCGGGGGAGACCTTCAGCCTGAACGACACCCTGGGCCCCAAGGGCCCGGGTTCTGGCTACGTCGACGGCTGGGTGATCAGCGGCGACCACCTGGTCGAGGAGAACGCCGGTGGCGTCTCCCAGAGCGGCACCACGACCTTCAATGCGATCTTCTTCGCGGGTCTCGAGGACGTCGAGCACCACCCGCACACGATGTACTTCGACCGCTACCCGGCCGGTCGCGAGGCGACCCTCTACTACGGCCACCTGGACGTGAAGTTCAAGAACGACACCCCCTACGGCGTGCTGCTGCAGGCCTATGTCAACAAGGCAGCCCCCGGTGGCCGCGGGTCGATCACCGTGCGCGTCTGGTCGACCCCGGTCTACGACCGCGTCGAGAGCTCCGAGCTCGTGAAGTCCAACTTCACCACCGGCCGGACGATCCACTCCACCGACGAGAAGTGCCACGCGCAGGCTGCCTCGCCCGGCTTCACCGTGAACTACAGCCGCCTGTTCTACAAGGGCGGCTCGCTGGTGAAGTCCGAACCCTTCCAGTGGACCTACGCGCCCACCGACGAGATCATCTGCGACTGACAGCTGCTCGCTGGCGCGGTCGGGCCGGGACGATCAGATGTCGACCCGGACGCCCTGGCCGACGTCCCAGCCCCGATACATGCCGGGGGCATCGAAGGCCAGCACCACCTCGCCTGCTGGCGTGACGGCGACCAGGCCACCATCCCCACCACGGGCGCCCACCAACTCGTCCAGCGCGCCCGCTGCGGCCCTGCCCAGGTCGTGGCCGGCCCACCTCATCCGGGAGGCGACCTCGTGCGCCACGGCACCGCGGACGAACAACTCGCCCACCCCGGTGCAGGAGACGGCGACCACCGCGTCGTCGGCCCAGGTGCCGCAACCCAGCAGGGGAGTGTCACCCACTCGTCCTGGCAGCTGGGCGGTGATGCCGCCGGTGGAGGTCGCTGCCGCGACGTGACCGGAGGCGTCCCGGGCCACCGCGCCCACCGTCCCGTGCCGGTGCTCGGCGAATGATCCGGTCGCGCGCAGTTGCTCCAGCCGCAGCGGCGTCAGGTACCAGTCTGGCTCGACGACCTCCAGACCCCAGCCCCGCAACAACTCGACCGATGGAACGGCCAGCAGCACGTGGCCGGTGCGCTCCATCACGGCCCTGGCCGCAAGCACCGGGTGCCGTGGACCATTGGCGCAGGTCACCGCCCCACCGCGTGAGTCGCCGCACATCACGGCTGCGTCCAGCTCGGCAGTACCGGCGGCGGTGAGCGCCGCACCGCGTCCGGCATTGAACGACTCCGAGTCCTCCATGACGCCCACGGCAGCGCATACCGCGTCCAGGGCCGGGCCGCCGGCATCGAGCACCGCGCTCCCGGCCCGCACGGCGTCGGTCAGGGCCGTCAGTGCTGCCTCGCGTCGCTCGTCGTCCAAGGCCTGCGGTACGACCCCGGCACCGCCATGGATCGCAATGGCAGGGGCATTCGAGGCCGGAAGGACGGTCAGCTGGGTTGGTCGTGGCATGGCCCCATCCTGCCCCCAACCATCCGGTGGATATGCCCGTTGGGGCCAGCGTTCGAGGTTGTAGAGTGGCGCTCGTCCCGGCGGCCCCGCCGCCCCTAGCCAAGGAGTGACCGTGACCTACGTCATCGCGCAGCCCTGTGTCGACATCAAGGACCGTGCCTGCGTCGAGGAGTGCCCCGTCGACTGCATCTACGAGGGCAACAGGATGCTCTACATCCACCCCGAGGAGTGCGTGGACTGCGGCGCCTGCGAGCCGGTCTGCCCCGTCGAGGCCATCTTCTACGAGGACGACGTCCCGGCCGAGCAGAAGCAGTACTACGACGTGAACGTGCAGTTCTTCGACGGCATCGGTTCGCCCGGTGGCGCTTCGAAGCTCGGCGTCATCGACAAGGACCACCCGGTCGTCGAGGCCCTTCCGCCGCAGGGGGAGTGACCCTTCGTGGGGCTTGACGACCTGCCCGACTTCCCGTGGGACTCGCTCGCCGGCGCACGCGCGACGGCGGCGGGTCACCCCGGGGGTGTCGTCGACCTGTCGGTCGGCACGCCCGTCGACCCCACCCCCCAGCTGGCGCGTGATGCGCTGGCTGGCGCGAGCGACTGCCCCGGTTACCCAACCGTGTGGGGTACCGCCCCGCTGCGTCGCGCCGTCATCGACCATCTGAGCCGGCGCTGGGACGCCATCGAGCTGCCCGAGCAGGGCATCCTCCCGGTGATCGGCACCAAGGAGGCCGTCGCCTGGCTGCCCACCCTGCTGGGCCTGGGCGCGGACGACCTGGTCGTCATCCCCACCACCGCCTACCCCACCTATGAGGTGGGCGCGCGTCTTGTGGGCGCGCAGGTGCTGGCCTGTGACGACCCTGCGGCCATCCAGGGCACGCCTGCCCTGATCTGGATCAACTCCCCGGCCAACCCGCACGGGGTCATCCTGGACGCCGACCGGATGCGAGCCTGGGTCGACTACGCCCGTTCCGTCGGGGCCGTGCTGGCGTCGGACGAGTGCTACGGCGAGTTCGGCTGGGACGCAGAGCCGGTCTCCGCGCTGCGTGCGGACGTCTGCGAGGGACGACCCGACGGAATCCTCGTGCTCCACTCGTTGAGCAAGCGCTCCAACCTGGCCGGTTACCGCGCGGGTTTCATCGCCGGTGACCCAGACCTCGTACAGCGCCAGGTCGGGCTGCGCAAGCACCTCGGCATGATGATGCCCTTCCCGGTGCAGGAGGCCATGCGCGCGTTGCTGGGCGACCAGGAGCACGTCGCGGAACAGCGCGAGCGCTACCTGCGCCGCCGTTCGGTGCTGCGCCCTGCGCTGGAAGCAGCTGGCTTCAGGATCGACCACTCCGAGGGCTCGCTCTACCTGTGGGCCACCCGCGGTGAGGACTGCCGCGCATCCATCGACTGGTTGGCGCAGCGGGGGATCGTCGCCGCCCCCGGCGACTTCTACGGCGAGGCCGGACGGCAGCACGTCCGGATCGCGCTCACCGGAACCGATGAGCGGATCAACGCCGCCGCCCAGCGCCTCCACTCCTGACATTCCGCGTGCTTGCGCACGTTGTCACAAGCTCGTGCCCGCGCATGCATCAAGCCAGCCGAGGGGTCACTTCGGGCAGGCGGAGCGAGCTTGCGGCCTCAGCTGCGCAGGGTGATCGCTGCCTCGGTGGGTTTCGGGGTCGCGGTGCCCGTCCAGTCAGCCACCGCGTCCGGCTTCATCGTCCAGCTGCGCTGACCCACGTCCACCGACGTCACCCCGCTGGTGCGGGTGGTCATCATGAACAACTGCGTGGCGGCCCACAGCTGCGTCTCGTCCGCGGAGTTCAGCGTCACCCGCGCCTGGGCCACCGAGCTCTTGACGCTGGACCCGAAGGCCTTGGTGAGCAAGTCGGTGGCGTCGCTGGTGTTCGGCAGGACCGACCCGCGATCGATGCACGACACGGCAGCCGGGGAGTGCCCGGTCAGCGCCGAACCCCACACCTTGGCCTTCTCGACGTGCTTGCGGTAGCCATCCGGCACCCCGGACCGCTGGACGGCCTGCGCCACGTCGTTGATGTCGCCGCCCTGCCAGCCCGCCACCTTGACCAGGTGCTCGTAGAACTTCCCGGATGAGTACCAGGGGTCCATGATCTGCGCCTCGGTGCCCCAGCCCTGGCTGGGGCGCTGCTGGAACAGGCCGAGCGAATCCCGGTCGCCGTAGTCGATGTTGCGCAGGTTCGACTCCTGCATCGCCGTGGCCAGAGCGATCGAAGCGGCTCGGGCTGGTAACCCGCGTCGGATCGACTCGGCGACGATGATTGCGGCATTTCCCGACTGCTCCAGGTCGAGGCTGTCGGCCTCGCTGCCGACCCGCACCACGCACTGTTCGTCGGGCAGCATCGGGGTCGAGACCTGGCCCAACAGCACGCCGCGCAACCACGCGAAGAGCACCAGCAGGGCCACCACCAGCGCGACCAGCCCCACCAGGGGGTAGAGCCGGTGCTGGCGGCGGCGCTGGGTCTCGTGGGAGGTGGCCACGGATCAGTTCTTGTGCAGGGCCGCGTTCAACTCGACGCCCTTGGCCTCGCCGCGTGGCTTGGCCACGACCGCACCCGACTGGGAGTCGCGCAGGTAGAGGATGTTGGAAGAGCCGGAGAGCTCGGCTGCCTTGACGACCGTCCCGTCGGGCAGCGCGACCTTGGTGCCGGCGGTCAGGTACAGGCCCGCCTCGACGACGCAGTTGTCGCCCAACGAGATGCCGACGCCCGACTCCGCACCCAGCAGGCAGCCCTTGCCGATCGAGATGACCTGCTTTCCGCCCCCGGACAGGGTGCCCATGATGGAGGCACCGCCACCGACGTCGGTGCCGTCGTCCACGGTCACCCCGGCGGAGATGCGACCCTCGACCATCGAGTGCCCCAGGGTCCCGGCATTGAAGTTCACGAAGCCTTCGTGCATGACCGTGGTGCCGTCGGCCAGGTGCGCGCCCAGCCGGACGCGGTCCGCGTCACCGATCCGCACGCCAGAGGGGAGCACGTAGTCGACCATGCGCGGGAACTTGTCGACGCCCAGCACGTTGACGATGCCGCGGGTGCTGCGAAGCGCCAGCCGGACGGACTCGAAGCCCTCCACGGCGCAGGGGCCGGCGGAGGTCCACACGACATTCGGCAGCACGCCGAAGATGCCGTCGAGATTGATGGTGCGGGGTTGGACGAGCCGGTGGCTGAGCAGGTGCAGTCGCAGGTAGGCGTCGCTCACGTCGGCCGGGGCAGCATCCAGGTCGATGACCGTCTTCACCAGTTCCGTGCGAACCCGGCGGTCGCCGTCCTCCATCTTCGCCGCCACCAGCCCGCGGGGGGCCTCGGTGCCGTCGTCCTCGCCGAGCGCCGGGGAGGGGAACCAGGTGTCGAGCACCTGGCCGGTGATGTGGACGGTGGCCAGGCCCCAGGCCCAGGCAGAACGGGTCGTGTCGGTCATGATGGCAACCCTATAGGCGCCGTCGGACAGTTCTGGTCCGGAGCACCTCGCCCAGCGTGCCCTCGTCCATCCGGTCGTGGCGTCTAGGCTGGCCGCCATGGCCATCGATCCGCACCGCGACCTACCCGAACTGTTGCAACAGATCGTCGACGTGGAGTCGGTCAGCGGCAACGAGCGCCAGCTGTGCGACCAGGTCGAACAGGTGCTTCGGGCGGCGCCCCACCTGGAGGTCACCCGCAATGGCAATGCCCTGGTCGCCCGCACCGGCCTTGGACGCCAGGAAAGGGTCATCATCGCCGGCCACCTCGACACCGTCCCGGTGGCTGGCAACCTGCCCAGCACCCGCCGGGACGGCAATGTCATCGGGCGCGGCACCTGCGACATGAAGGGCGGCGTCGCGGTCGCGCTGCAACTTGCCGTGCAGCTGAGCTCCCCACGCCACGACGTCACTTGGGTCTTCTACGACAACGAGGAGGTCGCCAGCGAGCTCAACGGGCTCGGACGACTCTCCCGCGAGGCCCCCGAACTGCTGGCCGGTGAGTTCGCCGTCCTGATGGAGCCCACCTCAGCGCGGGTGGAGGGAGGCTGCCAGGGGACGATGCGGTTCTGGATCACCACCCGCGGCACCGCCGCCCACAGCGCCCGCAGCTGGCTGGGCCACAACGCCATCCACGACCTGGCCGGCGTGCTGGAGCGGCTGGCCTCCTTCCCCGTCGAACAGGTCGAGGTGGAGGGGCTCACCTTCCGCGAGGGACTCAATGCGGTGCAGGTGAGTGGGGGAGTGGCGGGCAATGTCATCCCTGACACCTGCCGCGTGCACGTCAACTACCGATACGCCCCCGACAAGTCCCCCGAGCAGGCGCAGACGGCCATGCAGCGCTTGTTCGAGGGCTACGAGATGGAGGTGGTCGACCTTTCGCCCGCTGCCCGTCCCGGGCTGGACCGCCCCGCGGCGCAGGAATTCCTTGCCGCTGTGGGGGGCGAGGCCGCCCCCAAGTACGGCTGGACCGACGTAGCCCGCTTCAGCCAGCTTGGCATCCCTGCCGTGAACTTCGGCCCGGCCGACGCCAACAAGGCCCATACCGACGACGAGTTCTGCCCCGAGGCGGACCTGTACGCCTGTGCTGAGGCGCTCACCCGCTGGCTCGCACCCCAGGAGGCCTGATGTCCGACCCCACGCAACACGGCGAACTGCCGCTCGACAATGCCCCCGGCCGGGGGCACGCGTCCCACCAGGGCCACGTCATCCGCCGCCATGCCCAGGTGAAGTCGACCACCGCCGACCAAGCACTCCTGGCTGGCGGCGGCGGCCACGCCTGGAGCCACGAAGACCCCTGGCGCGTGCTGCGCATCCAGTCCGAGTTCGTGGAAGGCTTCGGGGCGCTGGCCGACCTTGGCCCCGCGATCAGCCTCTTCGGATCGGCCCGCACCCCGGCTGACCACCCGATGTACCTGGCAGCCGAGCAGATCGCCCGCGAACTCGTCGCCCGGGGTCGCGCCGTCATCACCGGTGGTGGCCCGGGCGTGATGGAGGCCGCCAACAAGGGCGCCAAGGAGGCTGGTGGCACCTCGGTCGGTCTGGGCATCGAGCTACCCTTCGAGACCTCGATGAATCCCTACGTCGACCTGGGCATCAACTTCCGGTACTTCTTCGCCCGCAAGGTGATGTTCCTGAAGTACGCACAGGGCTTCATCGTGATGCCCGGCGGCTTCGGGACCTTCGACGAGCTGTTCGAGTCACTGACGCTCTCCCAGACCGGCAAGGTCTCGCACTTCCCGGTCGTGCTGTTCGGTTCGGCGTACTGGCACGGACTGGTGGAGTGGCTGCGCACCAGTGCGCTGGGAGAGGGCTACATCCGTGCCGAGGACTTGGAAATGTTCCTGGTCACCGACGACATCTCCGAGGCCGTCGCGCACGTGGTCGTCGACAGTACCGACAACCTCGACAGGTACGAGCGATGATCTGGGTGCTGGCAACGGTCGCCATCGTCGTGCTCGGTCTGACCGCCGTCGTGGCGTCCGGACGCTGGGGGCAGATGCCGGAGCTGGTGGACGACCGGCCGATGCCACGATTCGCGGCTGTGACGGGAGGCCTTTGCGGGGACGACCTGCGGGCCGCGCGTTTCTCGGTCGTCGTCCGTGGGTACTCACCAACGCAGGTGGACGAGCTTCTCGACCGTCTGGCGGACCAGCTCGACCGTGCGGAGGGCGCCGCAGGGGGCCGCCCCGAGGACCTGCGCCCCGAGGCAAAGGCCCAAGTCACGACGGTATTGGACGACGCGGACACGGTTCAGCCCTGAGCAAGATGCGCGGGCACTTGAGCCCCACGCTGGGAGGTGCTTCGCGAATGCGGAATAATGGACCGGGAAATTGTTAGCGAACCAGTGAGGATGCGCAATGGCTGCAATGAAGCCCCGTACGGGTGATGGTCCCATGGAGGTCACCAAGGAAGGTCGCGGCATCATCATGCGCGTCCCCGTCGACGGCGGCGGCCGGCTCGTGGTCGAGCTGAATGCCCAGGAGGCCACCGACCTGCTCGACTGCCTCAAGGAGGTCGTGGGTTGAACCCCACGCACACATCCCGACAACATGCCGGCGCCCACCATGATGGTGGGCGCCGTGCTTGTTCCTCGGGCGGGTCGTTCTTCGGCCGGCTTGTGCCACGGACTCTCGTGCCACGGACCCTTGTGCCACGGACTCTCGTGGTCTGACTCTCGTGGTCGGACTCTTGTGGGTCGGACGCTGCGTGGCAGCCGGGAGCCGTCAGGCCCGGTTCGCTGCGTGCCGGTCGATGGCTGCCTGGTAGACCTCGACGGTCTGCTTGGCGATCGTCTCCCAGCTGAAGTGGTCGATGCAGCGCTGTCGCCCGGCCTTGCCGAACTTCTCGGCCAGTTGCGGGTCACGGGTCAGCTCGTTGATCTTGCTCGCGAAGGTCGACTCGAAGTTGGCGATGTAGTCGGCGTCGCCCGCGCGGGCCGGATCGTACTCGACCAGATAGCCGGTCTCGCCGTCCATCACGACCTCCGGGATGCCGCCCACGGCGCTCGCGACGACGGCGGTCTCGGTGGCCATGGCCTCAAGGTTCACGATGCCCAGAGGCTCGTAGATCGAGGGGCAGGCGAAGACGGTGGCATTGCTCATCACCTGGCGCACCTCGGGGCGCGGCAGCATCTCCTGCACCCACACGACGCCGCCGCCGCGCTCGGCCTCGACCTTCGCGAAGGCCTCGTTGAACTCCTGCGCAATCTCCGGGGTGTCCGGCGCTCCGGCCAGCAGGATCACCTGGGTGTCGGGGTCGAGTTGGGAGGCTGCGCGCACCAGGTGCACCAGACCCTTCTGCCGGGTGATGCGTCCGACGAAGACAACGGACGGCTTCGAGGCGTCCATGCCGATGCGCGTACAGACGTCGGTCTCGTGATCGGGCTTGAACTCCTCGGGGTCGATGCCGTTCAGCACGACGTGGATCTTGTCGGGCTCCAGCTCGGGGTAGGCGTTGAGGATGCCCTTCTTCATGCCCTCGCTGACGGCGATCACCGCGTCGGCGCCGTTGTACGACATGCGTTCGGCCCACGACGAGAGCGCGTATCCGCCACCGAGCTGCTCCGCCTTCCAGGGGCGGTCGGGTTCAAGGGAGTGGGCGCTGACGACGTGCGGGATGTCGCGGAAGAGCCCGGCCAGGTGCCCGGCGAGGTTCGCGTACCAGGTGTGGGAATGGACGACGTCCAACTGCTCGGGCAGTGCGGCGACCATGGACAGGTCGGCGCCGAAGACGCGCAGTGCCGCGTTGGCCCCCTCGGGGTAGTTCTCGGCATGGGCGGTCGCCCCCTCGCGGGGTTCGCCCATGCACTGGACGTCCACGTCGATGAACTTCTGCAGCTGGGGGACGAGCTGGGCCACGTGCACGCCGGCACCGCCGTAGATCGTCGGGGGGTACTCCCGGGTCAGGATGGATACGCGCATGGCCCAACAGTGGCACACCGGCATCTGGGCGTAAATGCCTCTGGGCCGGCCTGTCGACCAATGCGCGGAAGTCCATTGTGCAAAGCACGCCCGGACCCTAGGTTGAAGACATGTCTTCACGACCAAAGGTGCTCTCAATCGTCCTCGCCGGTGGCGAGGGCAAGCGACTGATGCCGCTCACCGAGGACCGGGCAAAGCCGGCCGTTCCCTTCGGCGGCACCTATCGACTCATCGACTTCGTGCTGTCGAACCTCGTGAACTCCGAGATGCGGCAAATCGCAGTCCTGACCCAGTACAAGTCGCACTCCCTGGACCGCCACATCACCCTGACCTGGCGGATGTCGACCATGCTCGGCAACTACGTGACCCCGGTGCCGGCGCAGCAGCGTCGCGGCCCGCACTGGTACCAGGGCAGCGCGGATGCCATCTACCAGTCGATGAACCTGATCACCGATGAGGATCCCGACTACATCGTCGTGTTCGGCGCCGACAACATCTACCGGATGGACGTCGGCGACATGCTCGACCAGCACATCCAGTCGGGCCTAGATTGCTCGGTCGCCGGCATTCGTGTTCCGCGCAAGGATGCGAGTGCCTTTGGCATCATCGACGCCGACGCGAGTGGGAAGATCTCCAACTTCCTCGAGAAGCCGGCCGACCCGCCCGGTCTGCCCGATTCCCCGGAGGAGTCCTTCGCGTCGATGGGCAACTACATCTTCACCAAGGATGCCCTGATCAAGGCCCTTGAGGATGACGCCAAGAACCCCAATGCCCGCCACGACATGGGCGGCGACATCATTCCCTACTTCGTCGCCAAGGACCAGGCGCAGGTCTACGACTTCACGATGAACCATGTGCCGGGTGTCACCGACGCCGACCGCAACTACTGGCGGGATGTGGGCACCATCGACGCCTACCACGAGGCCCACATGGACCTCGTCACGGTCGTCCCGCAGTTCAACCTGTACAACCCAGAGTGGCCGATCTGGACGAACCAGGTGCAGGCGCCCGGTGCCAAGTTCACCCTGCGCGGCAATGCGGAGGATTCCATCGTCTCCGCTGGCTGCATCATCTCCGGCGGTGACGTCGACCGCACCGTGATGAGCCCCAATGTGCGCATCGACAAGTGGGCGCGCGTGGACCGCTCGATCCTGATGAACAATGTGCGCATCGGCCGCAATGCCGTGGTGCACAACGCGATCCTGGACAAGAACGTCGTCGTTCCCGACGGCGTCGAGATCGGCGTGAACCATGACGCCGACCGGGCCCGCGGGTTCAGCGTCAGTGAGGGTGGCATCACCACCGTCGGCAAGGGCATCGTCATCCCGCCGGTCGGATTCTGACCCACCAGCACCACGAACTGAGCCCGGGAGCCACCGTCATCGGTGGCTCCCGGGCTCGTTCCGTCTGGTGGACCGGCCTGGCGGCCTCAGGCCTTGACGGCAGCCAGCAGTCCGTCGCCCACTGGCAACAGAGTGCTGGTGAACTCCTCGGTCTCGCTGACCGACTGCAGTGCCTCGCGGATGATCAACGTCTCGTCGTCCTCGTTGTCGCTGGCGGCGACCAGGTTGTGCCACAGCGCGTCGTTCAGCACCAGGACGCCCCCGTGGCGCAGCAGGCGCAGGGCCTGGGCGACGTACTCGACGTACTCAAGCTTGTCGCCGTTGATGAAGACCAGGTCATAGGCCCCATCGCGGAGCTTGCCCAGCACCTCGAGCGGTGCGCTCGCGATCAGGCGGAAGCGCTGGGAGGCGATGCCGGCACCGGTGAAGGCGCGGCGGGCGGCGGCCTGGCGCTCAGCCTCGGGGTCGATGCTGGTGATGATGCCCTCCGAACCCATCCCTTCGAACAAGGCCAGACCGGACTCGCCGGCGCCGGTGCCGACCTCGACCACGGCGCGGGCTCCGATCAGGCGGGCGAGGAAGGTCAGGGTGGCAGCAGAGCCATTTCCGAGCGGCTCCACGCCCAGTTCGACGGCGGCATTGCGGGCCTCGCGGGCGTGTTCGCTGGCGGGGACGAAGTCTTCCGCGTAGCCGCATGAGGCGGCATTCAGGGTTTTGGTGTCGGCTGGCTGCTGGGTCACGGGCCCAGCGTACCTTCATAGGCTCCACCCATGGACGAGAGATTTGGCAGCCAGACGGATGCCCAGCAGGCCCCCGGCCCAGTCGGGTTGACCGAGCAACAGCTGGACGAGCTGCGTGCGATGTTCGACATCGCCCGTTCCGGCGACGTGCGCCTGGCGGAATGGGTCGACCAGGGCCTGCCGGTCAACCTCACCAACGAGTCCGGCGACACCCTGCTGATCCTTGCCTGCTACCACCGCCACCACGACCTGGCTGCCGCGCTGGTGGCCCGCGGCGCCGATCTCGAACGCGTCAACGAGCGTGGCCAGACGGCCCTGGGCTGCGCCGTCTTCCGACAGGACGAGGCACTCGTGTCGATGTTGCTGGCGGCCGGCGCGGACCCCGACACCGGGGGCCAGTCGGCCCGGTCCATCGCGCACTTCTTCGGGTTGAAGGGCATGTCCCACCTGCTCGACGGACCGCGAGGGGCTGGGGGCGAAGCCCTACGATGAAGCCCATGAGTTCTCCGCACGACGCCGCCGCCCCTGGCGACACCGCCGGCCTGCCCATCTTTGGCCGGGTCATCACCGCGATGGTGACCCCCTTCGATGCCGACGGGGCCGTGGACCTGGGCCGCGCCGCGGAGTTGGCTGTCCGTCTGGTCGACGAGCAGGGCAATGACTCGCTGGTCATCAACGGGACGACGGGTGAGTCGCCCACCACCACGGATGCCGAGAAGGCCGACCTGGTGCGAACCGTGACGGCTGCCGTCGGGGACCGGGCGCAGGTGATCGCCGGCGTCGGAACCTTCGACACCCACCACACCATCGACCTCGCGCACCAGGCCGCCGATGCCGGTGCCGACGGCCTGCTGGTCGTGACCCCCTACTACTCGCGTCCGCCGCAGGACGCTGTGGCGGAGCACTTCCTCGCCGTGGCCGATGCCACCGACCTACCGATCATGATCTACGACATTCCGCATCGCAGCGGTGTCGAGGTGGAGACCGATACCTTCCTCCAGCTGGCCGAGCACCCCAACATCCGCGCGGTCAAGGATGCCAAGGGCCTTCCCGCCGCGTCGTCCGTGGTGATGGCGCAAACCTCGCTGGCCTACTACTCCGGTGACGACGGAATGACGTTGCCCCTGATGGCGGTGGGTGGTGCCGGAGTGGTGGGCACCTCCACCCATTTCACCGGCCGCCGCACCCGCGAGATGGTCGAGGCCTTCGTCGCTGGACGTCTGGACGAGGCGCTGGCACTGCATCGCGCGCTGCTGGGCGTCTACACCGGGGTGTTTGCGACCCAGGGCGTGATGCTGGTCAAGGCAGGCCTGGCCCATCAAGGTTTCGAGGTCGGCGGCGTTCGTCGTCCGCTCAAGGACGCCAGCCCTGAGCAGGCCGCCGTGTTCGCCGCGCTGCTGGATGCCGCGGACCTGTGATCCTCCCCGCGGCTGCGGGAACCCATCGCGCGACGGGTTCGTTGTAGCGATGATGCCCATCGCGCGCACAGCCTCCACACAGGCTCGTCGGCCAGCATGGCAGTGCCGACGAGGGGAGGAGCAGGCGATGGGTACGCAGGTGGCGTCCAATGAATGGCAGGCCCCCACCTGGGAGGAGCTGGTTCGTGACCACTCCGACCGGGTCTACCGCCTCGCGCTACGCCTGACCGGCAACCGGTACGACGCCGAGGACCTCACCCAGGACGTCTTCGTCCGCGTCTTCAAGTCGATCCACACCTTCACCCCGGGCACGCTCGAGGGCTGGATGCACCGGATCACCACCAACCTCTTCCTCGACCAGGCCCGCCGCCGACAGCGAATCCGGATGGACCCGATGGGGGTTGCCAATGAGCGGGTTGGTTCACCCATGTCGTCCCCGGACGAGCTGCTGGACGACGCAGGGCTGGACGCCGACGTCGCCCAGGCGCTGGCCGCGCTGGCGCCGGACTTTCGCGTATGCGTCGTGCTGTGTGACATCGAGGGCCTCAGCTACGAGGAGATCGCGCAGGTTCTGGACGTCCGTCTGGGCACCGTCCGCAGCCGTATCCACCGCGGGCGCACGCAGTTGCGCGCCGCCCTCGCCCACCGTCGCCCGACCCAGGGCCGGGAGCGCTACCTTGGCGCCCGCCTCGAGTACGACGAGGTGGACGCATGAACGAGTGCACTGCCTGGCGGGACGAGCTCGTCGCCTACGCCGACCATGCCCTCGATGGGCACACCCGCGAGGTGATCGCCCGCCATCTGGTCGGGTGCTCGCAGTGCCGCACCGAGCTGGCGGAGCTGCAGGGCGTGCGAACTGTGGTGGCGACGGCCGCCACGATCGCTGGCGCGCCTGCCGGCCTGGCCGACCGGCTGCTCGCGATCGCCGGTGACGATGCGCAGCGTGAGCTGTGTCTGGGACGCAAGACACAAACCGCTCTACCCAGTCTGCGGGCGCGACGGCGCCAGCGGATGTTGGTTGGGACCTCCGGGATGGTGCTCGTCGCCACGGGGCTGTTGGCAGGCGCTTGGCTGCTCGCGCCCGACCTGCCCGACATCTCCGATCCCGATGGAAGCACGCTGGGTTTGACCAGCACGATGCCCACCAGCACTGCCGTGCCCTTCAGTGCCATCCCCTTCAGTGCCATCCCCTTCAGTGCCGTGGGTTCCGCTGCTCAGGCGGCGTTCATGGCCACCCCCAGCTCGGTTGACGTCGATTGCCCGGCCGCGTTCAGCTGCCCTGACGAGATCGACGGGATGGTCCTGACCTCGGTGGTGGTCGATTCCGCGACCGCGCCGACCACGGTGCGCGCCGTCTATGCCGACGCCAAGCGGGAGGTCACCGTGGTGCAGCAGCGGGGCAGGCTCTCACCCGGCACCGCTGCGACGGCGGCAGGGGAGCGCATCGTCTGGCAGAGCTCCGACATCGTCATCTGCGTGCACTCTGACGAGAGTGGGCACGCGCAGAGCGTCGCCAACGCGCTGCCCCACCAGAGCCCCGCCGACGGTGGCCTCGGCCGCATCCGGGCAGGCCTGCGTTCGTTGGTGGGCCAGCGCGGCCGCTAGGGTGTGAGTCGTGCCAGGACCATGGGAAATAGTGATGCTCGTCGTGTTGGCGACCATCATGTTCGGCCCGGAGAAGATCCCTGAGTTCAGCCGCAAGGCCGCCCGTGTGGTGTTCTTCCTGCGCAACATCGCCAACAATGCCCAGAACCAGCTGCGCGCCGAGCTCGGCCCCGAGTACGCGGACCTCGACATCCGTGACCTGAACCCCAAGACCTTCGTCCAGAAGCACATCATCAACGCGGTGCAGGACGACCTGGACGAGATCAAGGCCGACCTGGAGGGCGTGAAGAGCGAGATGGAGGGTTCCGCCAAGGACCTCAAGATGCTCGGGGAGGACGTCCGGCACGACGTCGAACGCCAGTCCTCGGCACTGGCGGCCGAGGGGGCACCCGTCCCGGTCGACCTCGACGCAACGTAGCTCCCGAGCCAAGGACAGCGATCCCCGAGCCTTGGGACAATCAACCCACACGGTGTCGAAAGACCCTTCGGCCCGGGGATCGAACAAACCAGCCGTTCAGACCGGCGTGACGCCCAGCGGCATCCCGGCCAGACCACGCGGACGTCCCGCCAGGGTCTTCGCCAGCGCGGTCAATGCGACGGCCGCGGGGGACTCCGGATCGCCGAGCACGATCGGGGTGCCAAGGTCGCCGCCCTCGCGCAGGGTCTGCTGGATCGGCACCTGACCGAGCAGCGGGATGCCGTAGCCCAGGCGCTCGGTGAGCGTGTCGGCAACGGCCTGGCCGCCGCCGGCACCGAAGAGCTCGACGCGGTGTGCCTCGGAGCAGTGCGGGCACACTGCCTCCAGGTAGGACATGTTCTCCACGACGCCGATCACCCGCTGTTGCATGATCGCGGCCATGGTGCCTGCGCGCTCGGCCACCTCGGCGGCCGCCACCTGCGGGGTCGTCACGACGATGACCTCGGAGTTCGGGATCTTCTGGCCCAGCGAGATCGCCACGTCACCGGTGCCCGGCGGCAGGTCGAGGATCAGGAAGTCCAGGTCGCCCCAGTAGACGTCGGCCAGCAGCTGGGTGAGTGCACGGTCGAGGATTGGGCCACGCCAGGCGATCACCTGGTCGCGGTCGGGCTTCAGCATGCCGACGCTGATCACCTTCAACCCCAGCGAGGGAACGGGCATGATCATGTCCTCGACGGCGGTCGGACGGGCATCGCCCAGGCCGAGCATGTCGGGCACCGAGTGACCGTAGATGTCGGCGTCCAGGATGCCGACCGAGTGGCCCAGCTGGGCCAGCGCGACGGCCAGGTTCACGGTCACGGACGATTTGCCGACGCCACCCTTGCCGGAGGCGATCGCGATCACCTTGGTCAGGTTGCCGGGCTGCGCGAAGGGGATCTCGCGCTCGGGCTGGCCGCCGCGCAGCATCTGGCGCAGGGCCTTGCGCTGTTCGTCGTCCATCACGCCCAGCACCACGGTGGCGCCGGTGATGCCCTGTACCGCCTTGACGGCACCCTCGACGCGCTCGGTGAGCGTGGTCTTCATCGGGCAGCCCTCGACGGTCAGCAGGATGCGGACGATCGCGTGGCCCGAGGGGTCGACCTCGATGCCGTCGACCATGCCGAGTTCGGTGATCGGGCGGTGGATCTCGGGGTCGTCGACGCCATGCAGGGCGACGCGGATCTCGCCGGCCAGGCGCTCGGGGTCCAAGTTCTGGGGGTCCAGGCTCTGGGGGGCCAGGTTCTGGGGGTCCAGGCTCTGGGGGGCCAGGTTCTGGGGGTCCAGGCCGGTGTTGTCGGTGCTCATCTGGGCTTGCGTTCCTTTGTTTCGGTTTCTGCTGTGGATCTTCACGTCGCGGGTGTCACCGCTCGGTGGGGCGGTACAGGTCCTGTGGGTCGGTGGAGCGGGGCTCGTGCTGGGCGTGGTTGCGCGCCTCGTCCTGGGCGTCCAGCTCGGCCAGCATCTCGCGCAGCGTGCTGCGGATCTCACTGCGAATGTAGTCGCGGGTGGCAAGCTCGCCGACGCTGGTGCGGATGCTGGCGATCTCACGGGCGAGGTAGTCCATGTCGGCGCGGCTCTGGGCGGCCACCCGGCGGTCCTCCTCCAGGCTCAACCGGTCGCGTCCCTCCTGACGGTTCTGGGCCAGCAGGATCAGCGGGGCCGAGTAGGAGGCCTGGGTCGAGAAGAAGAGGTTCAGCAGGATGAAGGGGTAGGGGTCCCACTTCCAGTGCCAGATCGAGACGACGTTCAACGTCACCCACATGATCACCAGCACCGTCATCCAGACCAGGAAACGCGCCGTTCCCATGAAGCGGGCCACCCATTCGGCGAAGCGGCCAAAGGTGTCAGGGTCGAAGTCGACGCTCGGTACCCGGAGCCGCTGGCGGCGGCCGGGGGTGTTGAGGCGCGAGGTCTGGCGGTCCCGGTCAGCCACCGCTCACCTCGCCGGTGCCCAACGCGTCCAGGGCGCCGTCGTCCGTGCCGTCCATCTGGTCGCCGCGCCAGTCCTCGGGCAGCATGTGGTCGATCAGGTCGTCGACCGCGACCGCGCCGACGAGTTGCTTCTCGGCATTGACCACCGGCGCGACCACCAGGTTGTAGGTGGCGAAGAAGCGGCTCACCTCGGCCGTGGGCGACGAGGGGTTGAGCGGCTCCAGCCCTTGGTCCACCAGCGCGGAGACCAGCGTGGACGGGGGTTCGCGCAGCAGCCGCTGGGTGTGGACGGCGCCGACATATCGCCCGGACGGAATGTCCAAGGGGGGCCGGCAGACGAAGACCATCGAGGCCAGCGCGGGGGAGAGTTCCTCGTTGCGCACCCGGGCCAGCGCGTCGGCGACCGTCGCGTCGGTGGCCAGGATCACCGGCTCGGGCGTCATCATGCCGCCCGCGGTGTAGTCAGCGTAGATCAGCAGGCCGCGGACGTCGGCGGCTTCCTCGGGCTCCATCCGCTGCAGCAGGTCCTCGGCCATGTGGGAGGGCAGTCCCTTGATGATGTCGGCAGCGTCATCGGCATCCATCTCCTCCAGGACGTCTGCCGCGCGCTCCACCTCCAAGGCGCTCAGCAGTGCGATCTGCTCGTCCTCGGGGAGTTCCTCCATCGCCTCGGCGAGCTGGGTGTCGTCCAGCGCCCGGACGACGGCCTGACGACGCTCGGGCCCCATGTCGTGCAGCTCGCGAGCCACGTCGGCGGGCTTCATGTCGACCAGCTGGGCCAGCAGGTGGTCGGTCTCCTGCGTCGACGACAAGAGCAGGTCGGGAACCTCGGACCAGCGGTGGATGGAGGTGGCGCCTCGCGAGCCGAGCCGAAAGCGGGAACCCGTTGTCAGCTCCCGCAGAGCGACGTCGGCCACCTCCCACTCCATCGCGCGAACCGGCTTGATGGAGACGTCATAGATCGCGGCGCGGCGTCCGTTCGGACGCTCGATGGTGCGGTCGAACAGCGACTCGATCACCAGCGTCTCGGCATCGCGGCGCTGGAAGCGGCGGGTGTCCACCTGGCCCTGGATCGCGACCTGGGTGATGTCGATGGAGCGGACGCGAGCGATCGGGACGAAGATTCGCTTCCGCGCGAAGAGTTCGACGACCAGGCCCTTCACTCGAGGCGCCCGCTTGGCGGTGCGGAGCTGGATCACGACATCGCGCACCTTGCCGAGGGGGTCGCCGGTGGCGTCCAGCACCGGCAGGCCCTGTAGGCGGCTCACGAAGACCGCGGACGTGGAGACGCTCACAGCGTGAATCTACCCGACGGCGCTCGTCCGCACCCGTCCCGGCCGCCCCGCCCCGAGCGACGGGGCCGTGGCTAGGCTGGCGGGGTGAGCGAGACCACCTCGGGGCGCCCGCTGCGCGCCCGCCGTACCGTCCTGGCCGTCCCCGGCTCGTCCGACCGCTTCATCGCGAAGTCGCGGACCCAGCCCGTCGACGCCCTCTTCCTCGACCTGGAGGACGCGGTCGCACCGCCCGCCAAGGAAGAGGCGCGCTCCCGGATCGTCGAGGCGCTACGCGCGGACGAGGGGTGGCTGGCACCGACAGTCACCTACCGCGTCAACGACTGGTCGACGCCCTGGACCACCCGTGACGTGCTGGAGGTCGTCATCCCCGCCGGTGACCGGATCAACGCCATGGTGCTGCCGAAGGTTACCTCCGCCGCGCAGGTCGTCGCGCTGGACCTGCTGGTCACCCAGGCCGAGCAGGAGGCCGGCTGGGAGGTTGGACGGATCGGCTTCGAGCTGCAGATCGAGGAGGCGCGCGGTCTGCTGCACGTCGCCGAGATCGCCGCCGCCAGCCCTCGCACCGAAACCCTGGTCTACGGACCGGGCGACTTCATGGCCTCGATGGGGATGGCGACGCTGAACGTCGGTTCGCAGCCGCCGGGATATGTCGGGGATGCCTTCCACCACGTCCAGATGAGCATCCTGGTTGCGGCGCGGGCGCACGGTCTCCAGGCGATCGACGGACCCTTCGTCGGCATCCGTGACATCGACGGCTTCCGCACCTCGGCGTCCAGCTCGGCTGCGCTCGGCTACGACGGCAAGTGGGTGCTGCACCCCGACCAGGTCGCCGTCGGCAACGATGTGTTCAGCCCGCCGGCCGCCGACGTGGAACGTGCCCGCCGTATCGTCCAGGCCTACGCCCACGCCACCTCCAGCGGTGGGGGAGCGACCGGCGCGATCGTCGTGGACGACGAGATGGTCGACGTGGCAGGGCTGCGAGTGGCCGAGGCGATCCTGGCCAAGGCCGGCGATCACTGAGCCCATCGGGCTGTTGACCCGCGGATAGGGTAGAAGCATGTCGATGAACATGCAGGCCGCCTCCACGGTGATGCCACTGGAGTACCCGCAATCCGTGGCCGTGTACGCCACCTACGCCGAGGCGCAGAAGGCCGTCGACCACCTGGCCGACAATGGTTTCCCGGTGCAGAACCTGTGCATCGTCGGCACCGACCTCAAGCAGGTCGAGCGGGTGCTCGGACGTCGGACTTGGGGCAGCGTGCTCGCAAGCGGTGCCATCAGCGGGCTTGGGACCGGGCTGTTGTTCGCGCTGCTGTTGAGCTTCCTGCCCACCGGCTATTCGATGACCTCTGCGCTGGTGATCGGCCTGACGATGGGCGTCATGATGGGCCTGCTCTCGGCGGTGATGGCTCAAGCGGCCACCCGTGGGCAGCGTGACTTCGCGTCCGTGCAGGCGATCGTCGCGACCCGCTACGAGGTGCTCGCGGAGCACAAGGTGATCGACCAGGCCCGCCGGATGCTCGGCGTCGGCGTGCCGCAGGTGTGGCCACCGTCGCAGCCCGCCAGCTGAACCACGTTGACCCATCCACGCAGCTGACCACCAGAACCACCACATGGAGCACACGATGGACACAGCAGCTCAGCGCGAACTGTGGAATGAGCGTTACTCCCGTTACGACTCCTTCTACGGCTACCGGCCCAATGACTTCCTGGTACAGGCGGAGGTGATGCTGCGCCGCGGCGGACGCGTGCTGGTGGTTGGCGACGGTGAGGGGCGCAATGGCACCTGGCTGGCGCAGAAGGGTCACCAGGTCACGTCGGTGGAACTGTCGCCCAAGGGCGTCGAGAAGGCGCTGGGGCTGGCGCGGGAACGTGAGGTCTCCATCGACGCGCAGGTGGGCGACCTGGCCGAGTGGGTGCACAGCGATGCCGCCCAGGGCCCGTGGGACGCCATCGTGTGGATCTTCGTCCACCTCGAGCCTCAGCTGCGCCGTCAGGTGGCGGAGGGATTCCAGTCGCGGTTGGCGCCGCGGGGGAAACTGCTGATGGAGGTCTTCACTCCGGCGCAGCTGCAGTTGGGCGCCGGCGGCCCCGAGGACGACGAGGTCATGGTCACCCGCAGCGAGGTGCAGGATGACTGGAGCGCTCTGGACCTCGACGTCCGCATCGTCGAGCGCCGTATCTTCGAGGGTCGCGGCCATCAGGGCCTCGCCTCGGTGCTCCAGGTTCTGGGCCAGCCGAAACGCGCCTGAGGCGGGCCTGTCCTGGACGGTGTCGGTGGCGCCATCGCCCGTCAGGGCAGCAGGAGTCGTGATGACCGTGCGCTGGCCGGTGACACTTCCGGCGTTTGGCGTTCGCTACAACCAGCCCTTGTCCCGGAAGTAGGCGATACAGGCCGCCATGCCCAGGACCATGACCGCCAGCACGACGAAGTAGCCGTAGCGGGTGTGCAACTCGGGCATGTTGTCGAAGTTCATGCCGTAGACCGCGCCCAGTGTCGTGGGGACCGCAAGCACCGCGACCACCGCGGAGAGCCGCCGCATGTCCTGGTTGTCGGCCACCCCCACCCGGGCGAGCCCCGCCTGGAGGATGGTCGAGAGCACTTCGTCGAAGGAGAGGATGGATTCGCGGGCATCGGTGTGGTGGTCGGCCACCTCGCGGAAGTAGGCCCGCGTCTCCGGCGGCACCACCGGATAGGTCCGCGTCGACAACGCCGAGAGCGGAGCGGCCAGGGGCACCACCGAGCGCTTGAACTCGATCAGCTCTCGCTTGAGGTTGTAGACGCGGTCGACGCCGGTGGTTCCCGACTGGGCGAAGATGTCCTCCTCGACCTCGTCGATGTCGGTCTCGAAGTCCGACACCACCTGCATGTAGTCGTCGACGATCCGGTCGAGCACCTTGTAGAGCACATAGGCCGGGCCCAGCGCGAGGTCTTCCGGTTCGCGCTCCAGCTGCTGGCGCAGCAGGTACAGCGGGGTGTTCTCGCCGCGTCGCACCGTCATCACGAAGTTCTCGCCGAGGAAGACCATGATCTGTCCGGTGGACACGATCTCGGAGGTCTCGGTGACCGCCTCGTGGTCAACATAGGCGACCGTCGAGATGACGCAGAACAGCGTGTCGCCGAACTGCTCCAGTTTGCTGCGGGTGTGGCCCTCGACGGCATCCTCGATCGCGAGTGGGTGCAGGTCGAACTGGCGCGCGAAGCGCGACATGTCCTCGTCAGTGGGGTCCTTCAGGCCCAGCCAGACGAAACCCTCGCCCTCCTTGGCCCGCTCGGTGGCCAGGTCGAGCACGTCACACTTCTGCTTCTCGCCGTCGACGTACCAGCCCCAGGCCTGGACGGAATCCGGGGTGGTGGCCCATCGCTTGTTGGCGATGCGGCGGATCGGTGGTGCGGGACGGCTGGGCCGCCGAGTGGCCGGGATGAAGCGGCGATCAGCCATCACTGCCCCCGCTGCCAGATACCGGCCATCCACTCCTCGACCTCGTCCGCGGTTCGCGGCAACAATGCGGACAAGTTCTCGTTTCCGTCCTCCGTGATCAAGATGTCGTCCTCGATCCGCACGCCGATGCCCTTGAACTCGTCCGGGACGAGCAGGTCGGTGGCCTTGAGGTAGATGCCGGGCTCGACCGTGATCACCATGCCCGGACGCAGAACACCGTCGCGGTAGTCCTCGCGCAGCGCCTGGGCGCAGTCGTGGACGTCGATGCCGAGGTGGTGCGAGGTGCCGTGGGCCATCCAGCGGCGGTGCTGCCCACCGTCGGGGCCGAGCGACTCCTCGGGCGTGACCGGCAGCAGCCCCCAGTCGCACAGGTACTGCGCGACGACCTTGATGGCTGCGGCGTGCACGTCGCTGAATTTCGCGCCCGGCTGCGCGGCTGCGATCCCGGCCTCTTGGGCGGCCAGCACTGCCTCGTAGACCCGGCGCTGCGGCTCGGTGAAGGTGCCGGAGACCGGCAGCGTGCGGGTGATGTCGGCGGTGTACAGGGTGTCGAGCTCGACCCCTGCGTCCATCAGCAACAGGTCGCCGTCGCGCAGGTCACCGTCGTTGCGAATCCAGTGCAGGGTGTTGGCGTGGTCACCGCCCGCGGCGATGGTGTCGTAGCCGACAGCATTGCCCTGGTGGCGGGCGTGCAGTCCGAAGACCCCCTCGACCCAACGCTCACCACCTCCGCGCTTGATCGCCTCGGGCAGTTCGGCGACGACAGCCTCGAAACCGACGGCGGTGGCGCGGCAGGCCTGCCTCATCTGCTCGGCCTCGAAGTCGTCCTTGACCAAGCGCAGCGTCGACAAGGCGACTTCCAGTTCGTCGTCCGCCGTCGCGTCGCCGAGTTCCCGCAGCCGGTCGACGGTGGCAGCGAGCTGCTCGTCGGCCTGGCGGAGCACCCGCACCCTGGTCGAAGACGCATTCTTGGCGATCGCGTCCTCGAGCTGGGAGATGGGTGCGCAGTCGAGCCCGGTCAGCGCGGACATCTCCGCCAGGCTCTCGCGCTGGCCCACCCACATCTCGCCGTAGCGGGCGTCGGCGTAGAACTCCGGGTCGGTGCGGGGCGCGCGGGGCTTGAAGAACAGGGTGGCGTGGTGGCCCGCGTCGGTGGGCTCCAGCACGAGCACGGCGTCGGGCTCGCGGTCGGTGCCCAGCCCGGTCAGGTGAGCGAAGGCAGAGTGCGGACGGAAGCGGTAGTCGCAGTCATTCGACCGCACCTTCAGGCCGCCGGCGGGGACGACGATCCGATCGCCCAGGAACCGTGCCGAGATGGCCTCGCGGCGCGCCGGCGCGAACTCGGCGGCGGGCAGCAGGGCCGGCAGGTCGTCGGGATAGGGAGCCCAGTCGGCCGGGATGAAGGCCTGAAACGCTTCGCTGAAAGGGGTCTGCCGGTTGGGCAGGGCGGGCTGTTCGTCGGACATTCACCACTCCTTTGGGCACAACGGCGCGGATGTTTCCCGGGCCACCGGAAAGCATAGGCTTGCGCCCCATGGATGCGCGTACCCCAGCCCCAGCCCAGCTCGGTGAACAGTTGGCGACACTCGGCCTCGACCAAGTCGATGCCGACCAGGTGATCGCCTGGTCGCAGGGCCTGGGCGAGGACGACCACTCCCGAGTCGACGAACTCGTCCAACGGCTGGTGGACGGTCGTGACGCGCGCATCACCGGACGCGAGGCGAGGGTCTTCGAAGCCTGCGACGACGAGCACCGGTTGGGAACAGGTGTGCTGCCGCTGCTGGCGCTCGTCCAGGCGGCGCCCCGGCTGGCCGGGCTCGACCTGGCTGACGGTTACCCCGACGAGGTGGTGCGCTCCACCCAGGCTGACATCGGTCAGCAGCTGCGCAAGTTCCGCACCGTGCACGGCCGCACCGGCCTGGACACGCAATGGTGGTTGGCGGTCGTGCTGGGCGCCGGTTTCGCCCGGTTGGGGCGGTTGCAGTTCGAGGTGACCCGCAGCGATCTGGGCATGGGCGAGGGCCACGAGGTGCCCGTGCTGTCCGTGCACATTCCCGGCGACGGCCCCCTGGAACCGGACGCGGTGGACGACTCGCTGGTGCAGGCTTCCACCTTCTTCGAAGAGCGTCACCCCGATCTCGGGCCGATCGACTGGTTCATCTGCGAGTCGTGGTTGCTGGACCCGGCGCTGGCCCATCTCGTGCCCGGCTCCAACATCGCCGCCTTCTGCGCCCGCTGGGATGTCTGGAAGATCCGCGAGCGTGACCGGGACGCGCTCTACTTCGGCTTCGACGTCGAGCCGCCATCCGGCGCGGAGGTCTCGTCGCTGCTGGGTGACCTGCCCACGGACACCCGGCTGCACACGCAGATGGTGGAGCACTGGCGGGCCGGGGAGCACTTCATGCTGGCCTCGGGACGACTGCCCGTGATCCGGCAGCTGGACGAGAAGTAGGCTGCGGCGGGTCAGCGCACCCCTCGACTGTGGTGCAGCCGTTTCCTATGCTGGGCCCATGACCGAGCTCTACCTCGTCCGCCACGGAGCAACCGCCTGGAGCAAGTCCGGCCAGCACACCTCCGTCACCGACCTCGACCTCACGCCCGACGGAGTGCACGAGGCCAAGCACCTGCGCGAGCGGCTCGACCCCTCCGAGTTCGGTCTCGTGCTCACCAGCCCCCGCCTGCGGGCCCGTCGGACCGCCCAGCTGGCCGGTTTCGAGCACGCCGAGGTGGACGAGAACCTTGCCGAGTGGTTCTACGGCGACTACGAGGGCCGCACCTCCAACGAGATCCGCGAGCAAGTGCCCGGCTGGCGCATCTGGACCCACGACCTGCCCGGTGGCGAGACCAAGACGCAGGTGATCAACCGGATGACCCAGGTGGTCCAGCGAGTGCGCGATTCCGGCGTCGACAAGGCCATCTGCTTCAGCCACGGGCACGCCTCCCGCGTCCTGGCGCTGTGCTGGCTCGACATCGACATCGCCCGCGGGCAGTCATTCCCCTTGGCAACAGGGCGGGTGTGCGTGCTCGGTCAGGAGAAGGAGTCCCCGGCCATCGTGCGCTGGAACTTCTGACCAGCCACGGGAAGCAGTGGGGAATCTTCCTTGTCGGGCCGTCGCCCGCTCCCACGGTGTGCCGCTGCTGTACAAGGGCAATCACGTCAGCCAGACGGACCTACCCCGGGCCTGAGTCTCAGTCGAAGCTCTCGGCGCGCAGCCGGCGCGCGACCGGCACCAGGATCGCCAGCCCCAGCAAGCTGGCGACGCTCATCACCAGCGGGATCGGACGTGAGGTGCCGTCGGCCAATGCACCGACCAACGGCGTGACGATCGCACCCATCGCGAACTGTCCGGCACCGAGCAGGGCGGCGGCGGTGCCGGCTGACTCACCGTGACGGTGCAGTGCGACGGCGGGACCGTTGGGCAGCGAGATGCCCAGCCCGCCCATCACGACGAACATCGGGGCGAGGAAACCGGCCAGCCCAAAGGTCTGGTTCCAGGCCAGGGCCAGCATCACCAGCGAGCCGAAGCTCATCACGGACAGCCCGACCATCAGGCCGCGCACCGGCCCCACCCGACGCACGAGCCGCGGGTTCAGCTGGCTGGCCACCGAAAGGCCCAGCGACATGGTGGCGAAGGCGACGCCGAAGACCTGTGGCGACAGCCCGAAGACGTCCTGCATCACGAAGGACGAACCCGACACATAGGCGAACAGCGAGGTGAACACCAGTGAGCCGACCATCACGACCGCGATGAACAGCTTGTCGGAGAGCACCCGGCGGTAGGCCGCGAGGGTGGAGCCCAGGTTCGGGGCGATCCGTCGCTGCGGTGGCAGGGTCTCCGGCAACTGGCGCCGGGCCAGCACGATCAACGCGCATGCTGCCAGGGAGAGGATGACGAAGACACCGCGCCAAGTGGTGAAGGTCAACAGCCCCGAACCGACCAGCGGAGCCAGGATCGGCGCCAGACCCGTGATCAGCGCGAGCCGGCTCAACAGTTCGGCGGCCTTCATGCCGCGGAAGAGGTCCCGGATCACGGCCTGCGAGGTGACCGCGACCGCGGCGGCGCACAGGCCCTGCAACGCACGTCCGGCCAGCAGCACCCAGATCGACGGCGCCAACCCGCAGATCACGCTGGCGATCGCGTGGCCGGCCAAGCCGATCAGCAGGGGGCGGCGTCGGCCGAAGGTGTCGGAGAGCGGTCCGAAGAAGAGCTGGCCCAGCCCAAGGCCCATCATCATCGCGCTCAGGGTCAATTGGGCCTGGGAATCGGTCGCGTCCAGCTGGCGGGCGAGGGTGGGCAGCGCGGGTAGGTAGGTGTCGATCGTCATTGGGCCGAGGGCGCCGAGGCAACCCAGCACGACCACCAGTTTCAGGTAGTCGCGGCCCGTGGGCCCGGTGGTGTCGTGCGCCATCGTGGCCTCTCGTCGGGAACGGTCCATCTTACGACGAGGCAGCGGGTGCACCAGTTCTTGTGGGGGAATCGGGCCGGTAGGCTGGGGTTTCACCTGAACAGAGAGGCCACCATGCGCGCCGAACCGGCTGCCCAGCTGCGACTGCTCGATCTCGCCGCCATCGACTCCGAGATCGCCCGCCTCACGCACCGTCGCAAGACGCTGCCCGAGCTGGCCCAGATCGAGCAGCTGATGGCGCAGCGCGCCACGCTCGTCGAGGAGCAGGTGGCCGCCGAGACCCGTCTGGGCGACGCCGAGGGCGACCAGGCGCGCATCGAGGCCGATCTCGATCCCACCCGTGCCCGCCTTGAGCGCAACCAGCAGCGGGTCGACTCCGGCTCGGTCACCGACACGAAGGCGCTCGCCGGTCTGGTCGACGAGATCGAGCACCTCAAGCGCCGCATCGGCAAGCTGGAGGACCAGGAGCTGGACGCCATGGAGGTCATCGAGAACCTCACGCATGCCCGCGACAAGGTGTCCAGCGAGCGCGAGGCGCTCGAGACCCGCATCCGCGAGCTGATGACCCGCCGCAACGACGAGTTCGCAGCCATCGACGCGCAGGTGGCCGACCGCACCTCCGAGCGTGACGCGCAACGGCGTCTGGTGCCCACTGACCTCATGGGCCTCTACGACAAGATCGCCGCCCGCAGCGGGCTGGGGGCTGCCGCCCTCAAGGCACGCCGCTGCACCGGCTGCCAGCTCGAGGCCAATGCCGCAGACCTGCGACGCTACGCGGACGCCGCCCCCGACGAGGTGCTGCGCTGCGAGGAGTGCGATCGCATCCTGGTGCGCACCAAGGAGTCCGGCCTGCCCGAGTGAGCTTCGGCGCTGCGGGTGGCAGGCTGTAGTCCAGCCGACGAGAGGGAACACCATGCCCGCACGCCACCTGCACATCGCTGCCGAGGTCCCCGAGGAGATCCGCGAGGGCATCGCGCACCTGCGCGAGTCGCTGGAGGTGCCCGAGGCATTCCCGGACGCCGTGCTGGCGCAGGTGCGTGAACGGGTGGCCTCTGGGCCGCTGGACCTGGGGGAGCGCCGGGACCTGACCGCCATCGGGTTCGTCACCATCGATCCCGAGGGCTCCATGGACCTCGACCAGGCCATGTTCATCGAGCGCGCGGCCGAGGGCGCCAACGGTGCCGCCTTCACCGTCTGGTACGCCATCGCCGATGTTGCCGCGTGGGTCGCCCCTGGCGGTGCCATCGACGTCGAGGCGCATCGCCGTGGCCAGACCTTCTACGCCCCCAACGAGCGGATTCCGCTTCATCCCAGCGAGGTCAGCGAGCAGGCCGCCAGCCTGCTGGACGACGGCACACCGCGTCCTGCGCTGGTCTGGAAGATCGAACTCGATGCCCAGGGCAACCAGGTGACGGGCACCGTGGTCCGGGCCACGGTGCGATCCCGCGAGCGCCTCAGCTATGTGCAGGTGCAGGGCTGGTTGGACGCTGGAACCGCCCCCGAATGGGCGCAACTGCTGCGCGAGGTGGGCACCTTGCGCCAACGGCTCGAGGCTGCCCGCGGTGGCGTCTCGCTGAACCTGCCCGAGCAGGAGATCACCACCGACGAGCGGGGCTGGCACATCAGCTACCGAGCGCCGCTGCCCGTTGAGGACTGGAATGCCCAGATCAGCCTGCTCACCGGCATGGCCGCCGCGAAGATCATGCTGGACGGGGGAGTGGGGATCCTGCGCACCCTGCCGCCGGCCGAACCGTCCGCCGTCGAGCGACTGCGCCGCACGGCCCGCTCGCTGCACATCGACTGGCCCACTGACATGGGCTACCCCGACTTCGTCCGGTCACTGGACGTCTCCCAGCCCACCCACCTGGCGATGATGACCGCTTGTACCGCGCTGTTCCGCGGCGCGGGGTACACACTCGTCGCGGCCGGCGTCGACCCGGCGACCGTCCAGCACGGTGCGCTCGCGGCCAACTACGCCCACACGACCGCGCCGCTGCGACGGCTCGTGGACCGCTACGTCGGTGAGATCTGCGTCCACCTGTGCGCCGGCACCGCGGTGCCACGCTGGACGCTGGACGCGCTGTCCGCCCTCCCGGACGAGATGCGTGACTCGGACTCGCGGGCGAAGAAGTTCGAGCGCGGCAATGTGGACCTGGTCGAGGCCCTCGTCATGTCCCAGCGCGTGGGACAGGTCTTCGCGGCGGTCGTGGTCGAACTGGACCAGAAGTCCGGCGGCACGGTGTCCATCGAGCACCCTGCCATTGAGGCCCGGCTCAAGGCGGACGGGTTGGAACTGGGCAGCGAGGTCAGCGTCCGGTTGGAGTCGGTCGACCTGGTCGCCGGCAAGGTGGTGCTCTCCCGCGTCTGAGGCCGGCGTTCGGGCCCCGCATCTGGGGCGGAGAGCCGGAACGGCGCCGACCGCTAGGATGGTTCGGACGAGTCGGCCGGGTGACCGCGGCGCCGCAAGGCGTCGAGGAAAGTCCGGACTCCGTAGGGCAGGGTGGTCGGCAACACCGACCCGGAGCGATCCGCGGGACAGTGCCACAGAGAACAGACCGCCAGCGCGTCACCGAGAGGTGCGCTGCTGGTAAGGGTGAAACGGCGGTGCAAGAGACCACCGGCAGCCCAGGCGACTGGGCTGGCCAGGCAAACCCCACCCGGAGCAAGACCAAAAAGCCAGCATTCGAGGGCTGCCCGCCCGAGCTGGCTGGTAGGTCGCACGGCCACGGCCGAAGGGTGCTGGCAACAGCACTCGCAGATGGATGGTCACCGGCCCCGCAAGGGGTCACAAAATCCGGCTTACAGGCCGACTCGTCACACTCTGCTGGTGGGAGGGGGGAAGACACCCCTTCGCCCCCCTTGCACTCGGGCGCCCCGCTGCTCGCAGGATCGCAGCTGTGCTCGTGTCCAGAACCGTCCCCGACTTCTTGTCCAGTGGTGCCCGGCCAGCTCAGTTGAAGTCCAGCACCACCGGATCATCAGCCACGGTCAGGACCTGCGCGCCGTCGGACGTGATCACGATCGTCTGCTCGAACTGTGCGCAGCGCGAGCCGTCATTGGTCAGCACCGTCCAGTCGTCGTCCCATTGGTGCGAGCGGTAGTCGCCCAGGGTCAGCATCGGCTCGATCGTAAAGGTCATCCCCTCCTGCATCGGGGTGTCCAGTCGCGGCTCGTCGTAGTGCAGGATCACCAGGCCGGAGTGGAAGGCCGTGTGCACGCCGTGGCCGGTGTAGTCGCGCACCACGCCATAGCCGAAGCGCTTCGCGTAGCTCTCGATCACCCGTCCGATCACGCTCAGCGGACGCCCCGGACGGCACATCTTGATCGCCCGGTTCATCGCCTCCTGGGTGCGCTGGGTGAGCAGCTTCGACTCGGCGTCCACGTCACCACAGAAGAAGGTGAAGCAGTTGTCGCCGTGCACGCCGTCCTTGAAGGCCGTCACGTCAATCTTGACGATGTCGCCGTCCTCGAGCGGGCGCGCGTCCGGGATCCCGTGGCAGATCACCTCGTTCACGCTGGTGCACACCGATTTCGGGTAGCCCCGGTAGCCGAGCGTGGACGGGTAGGCCCCGTGGTCGAGCATGTACTCGTGCGCGATCGCGTCCAGTTCGTCGGTGGTGATGCCGGGACGGACGGCCTTGCCGGCCTCGTGCATCGCGCTGGCCGCGATGTTGCCCGCGACCTTGATCTTCTCGATCGTCTCCGGCGACTGCACGTGCGAGCCCCGGTACGGTGAAGGAGCCGGCTTGCCCACGTACTCCGGACGGGCGATGCTCCCGGGCACGGGACGCATCGGGCTGATGGGATAGGGCTTGATGGCACTCACGAAGCCGCAGTCTAGTCAGGAGAGCAACGATGACCGACGGACCCTTCTACTGGTCGCTCGTCGACCGCCGCGTCGTGACCGAGGCCGACGAGGTCAAGGCCGAGGACCGCCTCGGCCCCTACGCCACCCGCGAGGAGGCACAGCTCGCGCTCCAGCACGCCCAGGCCAACACCGAGGCATGGGACGCACAGGAGGATGCCGCCAAGGAGGAGGCCGGCGCCGACGACTGGGACAAGGACTCCGAGGGCTGGGGCCCCTTCAAGCACTGATGGGGCTCAGCTGGTGGTGAGGGTCGCGATCGCGCCCTCCACCTGCTTCTGGCGGCCCGCATCGTCGATGGTGTAGCTGGACACGAACACGCCCAGCGACGCCGGATTGCCCAGGTCGACGACGATCACGTCCACCGTGTCGCCCTTCACCTGCGGCAGGTTCAGCATGTTCACGTAGATCTCGCTGCGCAGGTGCCAGCCGGCGTGGCCGTTGATGGTGACGGCCTCGCTGACCAGGTCCTTGCGGCCCGAGTAGCCCAAGTAGTACGACGAGGTGGCGAAACAGCTCATCATCATCTGCGTCGACCGCTTGGGCTGCTCGAAGCCGTCCGCGACCGACAGCGCGCCCACCGACACCAGCGAGAACCAACCCGAATAGACGGTGTCGGTCTGTGCGCCCATGTCATAGGTCCACGGCATCGAGAAGTTGTCGGCGTCGTCCCAGCCCTCGACCCGGTCGAAGGCCAATCCGCCGCCGGTGATCTGACTGCCGGAGTTCGGGTGCACGTCACCGCCGCCGACCGGGCACGCCACCATCGCCCCGCCTGAGGGCGCCGGGTCGTCCGAGCCGCTGGCCGATGGTGAGGGGGTGGGGGAGGACGACCTCTCGTCCCAGGACGAGATCGTCGGCGTGGATGAGTTCGTGTCCTCGGCAACCATGCCGCCGCCCCCGTCGCGGCTGCGCCACCACAGGAAACCCGACACCAGCAGGGCCAGCACCAGCAGGCCGACGAGCAGCGGCATCAGGGCGGCGCGC
>NZ_BAAAKI010000010.1:139005-149728 GCF_039527675.1 Luteococcus sanguinis | reverse complement strand
CCGCCCCCGCCAGAGCCCGGACCGATGCCGGGGACGGGCGCACTGCTCGGCTGGGCTGTCGTCTCGGACGACCACTGCCGGCCGTCCCAGTAACGGAACCGGCCAGGCGTCCCCGCAGGGTCTGGGTACCAACCAGGCATCGACATGGCGCCCAGTGTAGGAGCCGAAGGGGCGGCTGCCACTGCTGCCCAGAGCGCTGGCTAGCCCTCCACGCGCAGTGAGACGCGCGCATCGTCCACCAGCTGCTGGCGTGCCGCGTCGTCGATCGGCGCCTCGGCCACGAAGAAGGCCAGGTGCCCCTCACGTCCGGTGTCGACCACCACCACGTCCAGCACGTCACCCGCCACCGGCTGCCCGTCCACGGTGATCCGGGAGCGCAACCGCCAGCCGGAGTGTCCGTCGATGGTGACCGCCTCGCTCTCCAGGTCTTCCCGGCCGGTGACGCCGCGATAGTAGAAGGAGGTCGCCTCGCAGCTGGTTAGTTGCTGCGCGGCGGTGCGTGGCGCGCCGAAGTGCTCGCGGGAGACCTGGCCGACGACCGCGATCGACACCCAGGTGGCCGTCACGGAATTGCGCTGACCGGCGACGTCAATACCCCAGTCGACGCCCCAGCCGTTCGAGTTCTCCCAGCCGGGGATCTCGGCGTAGCTCAGACCACCCCCAAAGTAGCGGCCGTTGACCGGCTGGTTCGCCGCTGGGGCCGGGTCCAGTTCGGGGCAGGCCACCGGACGTCCGCCAGCGTCGGTCGGTTCCTCGGAGGCCGAGGGGGACGCGCTTGAGGAGCGCTCGTCCCAGCTGGAGATGGTGGGGGTGGACGAGTTGTCGTCCTCGGCGGCCAGACCACTGCCGGGATGGTTGCGCCACCACAGGAATCCGGCGGCCAGCAGGGCGAGCGCCAGCAGGCCGACCATCAGCACGACCCAGGGTCCGCGGCGATCCCGCTCGCCTGATCCTCCGGAACCCTCCGCGGCGCCCGGCGCGGGCGTGCCCACCGGATCGGTGGTGGTCTGCGCGCTCCATGAGGCACCATCCCAGTACCGGAACATCCCCGGCGCGCCACCCGGATCGGGGTACCAGCCACGATCTGCCATGGCCCTAGGGTAGGCCGCGAGTTTGTAACGCAGGTGTTACACGAGCGGAGCAGACTTGCGCCATGGACCGCCAGACAGATTACGTACTGCGCACGATGGAGGAACGCGACGTCAGGTTCGTCCGCCTCTGGTTCACCGACGTGCTGGGCTTCCTGAAGTCAGTGGCCATCACCCCCGCCGAGCTGGAGGGTTCCTTCGCCGAGGGCATCGGCTTCGACGGCTCGGCCATCGAGGGCTATGCGCGCATCCAGGAGTCGGACATGGTCGCCCATCCTGACCCGACGACCTTCCAGCTGCTGCCCTGGCGGACGCAGAGCTCCACGGCGCGCATGTTCTGCGACATCACGCTTCCCGACGGTTCCCCGTCGTTCGCCGACCCACGTTTCGTGCTGAAGAGGGCGCTCAAGAAGGCCGGCGACATGGGCTTCACCTTCTACACCCACCCCGAGATCGAGTTCTTCCTCTTCCGCGGCGAGCTCGTGCCGGGCCAGCGGCCCATCCCGCTCGACACCGGCGGCTACTTCGACCACACGACACTGGGGGATGGCACCGACTTCCGCCGCGACGCGATCCAGATGCTGGAACAGATGGGGATCTCGGTGGAGTTCAGCCACCACGAGGGCGCCCCCGGCCAGCACGAGATCGACCTGCGCTACGCCGACGCGCTGACGATGGCCGACAACATCATGACCTTTCGCGTGGTGATCAAGGAGCTGGCCGCTGCCCAGGGCATCACCGCCTCCTTCATGCCCAAGCCGTTCACCGAATGGCCGGGTTCGGGCATGCACACCCACATGTCGCTGTTCGAGGGCGACAACAATGCCTTCTACGACGCCGCTGACGAGTACCGCCTCAGCCGGATCGGCAAGCAGTTCGTCGCCGGCCTGCTGCACCATTCGGCCGAGATCACCGCTGTCACCAACCAGTGGGTGAATTCCTACAAGCGCCTCGGCGGTGGGGGAGAGGCACCGGCCTATGTGTGTTGGGGACGCAACAACCGATCGGCGCTGGTCCGGATCCCGATGTTCCGGGCCGACAAGTCCTCCAGTGCCCGCATCGAGATGCGTTCGATCGACTCGTCCTCGAACCCCTACCTCTCCTATGCCCTGATGCTCGCGGCCGGCCTGTCCGGGATCGAGCACGAGATGGAACTGCCCGAAGAGGCAGCCGACGACGTCTGGGCGCTGTCGGAGCGGGAGCGGTCCCTGATGGGAATCCGCCAGCTGCCGCGCAATCTGGACGAGGCTATCCGCGAGATGGAGAACTCGGAGCTGGTCGCCGAAACCCTCGGAGAGCACGTCTTCGACTACTTCCTGCGCAACAAGCGGGCCGAGTTCGAGGAGTACCGCCGTCAGGTCACCGTCCATGAGCTGACGACGCTGCTGCCGCGTGTGTGAGGTTCGGGCGAGCTACCGAGGTGCCCCTCCACAGGCTCGGGAGCACTGGGGGTCCAGGCTCGGCGCTCGGGGCCGCTGTCAGCCCAGGGGCGCGAGGTCGACGACCGGCAGCATCTGCGCCAGCTCGTCGGCGTGCGACCCGGACGAGGTGACCAGGCCGTCGCTGATCGCATGGTCCAGCGACATCAGCCCGGTAGCCAGTCGCACCCAGGTGCGCTCGTCGGTCTCGACGACATTGGGCGGGGTACCGCGGGTATGCGTCGGGCCACTGGCCATCGAGCCCAGCTGGACGGCCGTGGCTGGCGGGACCCGCACCTCGATCGTCTGCCCGGGGTGGCGGGCGGCCAGCGCGGTAGCCAGGGACCGGGCGACATCACGAAGGGCGGCGGGCTGCAGCGCGGGAGTGCCCATCGCCAGCACCACCAGCTCCACCAGGGTGGCGCGCAGATGGTCGGCCAGCCGGACATCGCCGTCGCGGGTCTGCACCGACATCGGCAGGTCATCGCCCAGTTTGGCGGTCAGAGCCGCGGCCCGCGTGGTGCCGATGTTGACGAGGGTCACCGCGCCGACGGAGTGCATCATCTCCCGGGTCAGCTCGAGCAAGGGCTGCACGTCGCGGGAGCGCCGGTTCATCACTTCGGGGAACTCGACCGGACGTGACGTGGTGGGAGAGTCCAGGGCGCCCAGGACATCGTCCAACAGGACGATCGCGTGTGCCCGGCCCTGCTTGCCCAGCCCTGACTCCCGACCGACCATCTCCCGCGCTTGTGCGCCGACGAGCTCGCAGGCGCTGCGCAGCGCGCGATCGCTTCGTGCAGCCATGATGGTCATACCTCCCATAGTCGCCAGCCCGGGTTTCGAGACGGTGGCCCCAACATTGCCAACACGTTAAGGCGAGTCGGACCACGAACGTTACGCCGTGGCCGTCCGTCGTGGTCTGACCGCAGTTCCCTGCCGTAATCTCGCAGCAGTGGGAGGCGCAGGCCGCTGGGCCGGCGCAGGATCTCTGGAGGCACGATGGCGCGACTGGTGACGACGAGCGGTGACCTGGCCCGCAGAGGCTTTGCCCGTCCGGCGGTGGCCGCCGAGCAACTGGAGGCGCTGCTGGAACGCAACGCTGGCCGGGGCCCGGCCTGGGACCCGGGAGCTGGGTGGCTGGACGTCTTCGACCACGCCCCCGACCCCGACCTCGCGCTCGCCGGGCTCAACCGGATCGACGCCGAGAACCCGGCCAGGCTGGACTGCGTCTCCGGCGACCGTGCGGCCTTCACCCGGCTGGTGTCGGTGCTCGGCGGCTCCACCACCCTGAACCAGCACCTGTGCCTGCACCCGCACGACATCGGGTTGCTCGTCGACGAGCCCCGCCGTTGGAGCGCGGACGAGATCCGCGCCGACTTCACCGCCCGGCTCGGTGTCGACCTCACCGGCGCCGATCCCGCCCCATCGGACGCGGCCGCCGACACACTGAGGCTGGCGAACAAGTCTCACCTGGTGCGGATCGCGGGGCGTGACCTGACCGCCGACGACCCCGAGGCGGGGATGGAGGGGGTCGCCGGGGAGCTCGCCGACCTCGCGGACGCCATCGTCGCCGGTGCTCTCGCCGTGGCCCGCCGCGAGGTTCCCGGCCACGAGCACGTCCGCTTCGGCGTCGTTGCCCTGGGCAAGTGCGGTGCCCAGGAGCTGAACTACATCTCGGACATCGACGTCATCTACGTCGCCGAACCGGCCGATGAGCAGACCACCTCGGAGCAGGCGGTCGCCATCGGGGTGAAGATGGCCGCCGCCATGGCGCGCACCTGCTCGACCCACTCGTCCGCGGGCTCGATCTGGCAGCTGGACGCCAACCTGCGCCCGGACGGCAAGAGCGGGCCCCTCGTGCGGACGCTCTCGTCGATGGCCGCCTACTACGCGAAATGGGCCAAGAACTGGGAGTTCCAGGCGATGCTGAAGTGCCGACCGATGGCCGGTGACCTGGCCCTGGCGCAGGACTTCTGCGAACTGGTCGACCCCTTGGTCTGGACGGCCGCCGAACGGGAGAACTTCCTGGCCGACACACAGGCCATGCGCCGCCGGGTCATCGCGCTGCTGCCGGCCAAGGAGGAGAACCGCGAGATCAAGCTGGGCGCCGGTGGCCTGCGCGATGTCGAGTTCACCGTCCAGCTGTTGCAGCTGGTGCACGGACGCGCGGACGACCGCGTCCGCACCCGCGCGACCCTTCCCGGGCTGCGTGCGTTGGTGCAGCACGGCTACATCTCCCGCTCCCACGGTGCCGAGCTGGAGGCCGCCTACCGGTTCGAACGGACGCTGGAGCACCGCATCCAGCTGCAGAAGCTGCGGCGGAGCCACCTGCTGCCCGACGACGACGCCAGCCTGCGGGTGATCGCCCGCGGGATGCGCGCCAAGGGGCCAACCGAGCTGGTCGAACGCTTCCGTCAGACCCAGCGCCGGGTGCTGCGCCTGCACCAGCAGGTCTTCTACTCCCCCTTGCTCGCCGCGGTCACCCGGATCAGCACCGACGAGCTCAAGCTCACCACCGAGCAGGCCCAGGACCGGCTGCGGGTGCTCGGCTTCCACGATCCAGCGGCCGCGCTGCGACACATCGAGGCCCTCACCAATGGCGTCTCGCGTGCGGCGGAGATCCAGCGCCAGCTGATGCCCGCGATGCTCGGCTGGTTCGCGCAGGGCCCCAACCCCGACCACGGCCTGCTGGCCTTCCGGCACCTCTCGGAGTCGCTGGGCTCCAGCCCCTGGTACCTGCGCGCGCTGCGCGACGAGGGTGAGATGGCCGAACGCCTGGCCCGGCTGCTGTCGTCGTCCCGCTGGGCCGTCGACCTGCTCGAGCGTTCCCCGGAGTCGTCGCGGATGCTGGCCGACACGGACGAGCTCGTCCCGCGCAGCCGCGACGACCTGGCCACGGCGATGGTTCGGGCTGCGGGGCGGCACAGCCAGGACGCGGACGCGATTGATGCCGTCCGTGCGCTGCGTCGCCAAGAGTTGCTCCGTCTGGTGATGGGTGACCTGCTGGGGATCGTCGAACTGGACCAGCTCGGCCGTGGTCTGGCTGACCTGGCCGGGGCGACCATCGACGGCGCGCTGCAGATCGCGGCCCGTGAGCTCCATGAGCCGCCACGGCTTGCCGTGATCGCCATGGGCCGGTGGGGCGGTGGTGAGATGGGGCTGGGCAGTGACTGCGACGCGATGTTCGTGATCGCGGATTCCGACGACCCTCAGGCCACCCGCAAGGCTGAAAAGATGGTCACCCGGTTGCGAGCGATGCTGGCCCAGAAGGGCCCCGACCCGGCGCTCCCGATCGACGTCGACCTGCGTCCGGAGGGCAAGAACGGGCCCGTGGTCAGGACGGTCAGCTCGATGGCGGCCTACTACGCCCGCCACGCCCAGACGTGGGAACGCCAGGCCCTCGTCCGCGCCGCCCATGGCGCGGGGGACGAGCAGGTCAGCGCCGAGGTGCTCGCGCTGGTGGATCAGCTGCGCTGGAGCCCCGAGGGGTTGACCAAGGCCCAGCTCACCGACATCCGCAAGCTGAAGGCCCGGATGGAGACCGAGCGGATGCCGCGCGGCCAGGACGCCAGACGCAACACCAAACTGGGCCCCGGGGGGCTCTCGGACGTGGAGTGGACCGTCCAGGTGCTGCAGCTGGAGCACGCTGGCAACCGCCCCGAGCTGCGGACCCCCTCGACCATGCAGGCGCTTGCCGCCGAGGTCGCCGCGGGCCTGATCTGCGAGGCTGACGCGGACGAACTGGTGGCCGCGTGGCGGCTGGCCAGCAGGATCCGCAATGCGGTGATGCTGGTCCGTGGACGTCCATCCGATGCGTTGCCCGGTGAAAACCGTGAGCTGGCTGCGGTGGCCAGCCTGCTGGGCCACCGGAAGGGGGAGAGCTCCGTGTTGTTGGATGAGTGGCTGCGCACCTCCCGGCGGGCATCGCAGGTGGTGGAGCGGCTCTTCTGGGGCCGCGAGCCCCGACCGGAACCCAGCCGCTGATCGCCAGCAGCGCAGACGAAGGGGTGGGAGCCGGTTGGCTCCCACCCCTTCGTGCGTGGACGTGCGCCGGTTGGCTCAGCCCTCGAGCTTGGCGGGCTTGCCCGTGGTCGAGACCAGACGATCGCCGACGGCGACCTCACCGGACTCGGTCAACGGGGTGACCGAGGCGAACTTCTTCGGGTTGGTTACGAGCACCGGGGTGACGGCCGAGTAGCCGGCAGCCTCGATCGCGGCGCGGTCGAAGGTGATCAGCGGGGAGCCCGCCTCCACCCGATCACCCTTGGCGACGTGCAGCTGGAAGCCGTTGCCACCCATCTGGACGGTGTCGATGCCGACGTGGACGAGCAACTCGACGCCACTGTCCAGGCTCAGACCAACGGCGTGGCCAGAGTCCATCGCGACGACAACCTTGCCCGCGGCGGGCGCGTACACGGTGTCACCGGAGGGATCGATGCCGACGCCCTTTCCGACGACGCCGGCCGCGAAGGCGGCATCCGGCACCTCCGACAGAGGCATCACGCGTCCGGCCAGCGGAGAGGTGACCTCGGTCACCGCGTCGGGCTCCATGGCGGGCTTGACGGCCTTGGCCACCGCAGCGGCGGCGGTGGTCGCACCGGCGTCAGCCGCGGCGGCAGCACCGGTGGTGGCGGCAGCCGCACCCACGGTGGCAGCGGGGGCGGCAGCATCCGCGACGCGGCGGCCAACGGTGGCATCAGTGGTGCCAGCCAGGGCGGCGTTGTTCCCGTCCGCGGTCACGGCGGCGGTCACCGGGTCCTTGTAGCCACGGATCATGACGACGGCCATCGAGACGACGAAGGCGATCAGCACCGAGATCGCGTACTTCCACATCGGGGAGAACACCGGGATGGTCAGCAGCGAGGTGAAGGCGAAGGCATTGGTGGTCACGCCACCGAGCACGCCGATGGTGATGCCGCCGGCAAGACAGCCAGCCAGCATCGAGGGGTAGATCCGCTTGAACCGCAGGTGGATGCCATAGAGCGAGGGCTCGGAGATACCACCGAGGAGGCCCGCGGCCAGGGCGCCGGATGCGGTCTGCTGCATCTCCTTGTCCTTGTCCTTGAGGGAGAGGGCGAGGACGGCAGCGGTGGCGCCGAAGCAGGCGAAGTTCCAGGTACCCATCGGGCCCTGGATGAAGTCATAGCCGAGGGTCTTGATGTTCATCAGCATCAGGGCGTTCAGCGGCCAGTGCAGGCCCAGCGGCACCAGGAAGGGGTACAGCAGCGGGATGACGATGGCGAACACGATCGGCCAGTGGTTGTTCATGTACGACAGACCTGAGCCGAGGCCATTGCCCGCCCAGACACCAATCGGGCCAAGGATGAAGGCGGTCAGCGGCACCATGATCAGCAGGCTGAAGAAGGGCACGAAGACCATCTGCAGGTTCTCGGGGAAGATCTTCTTCAACATCTTGTAGACCACGGCGAGCAGGCCGACCATCAGCAGCGGAACGAAGACCTGTCCGGAGTAGTCGTTCATCTGCAGCGGCAGGCCGAAGATGTGGGCCACGCACTGGTCGGTGCCCAGGGTCGCGTTGGTGGTGCAGGTGGTGTTGGCCGCGTTCTTGACATTGTCGGTGAACTCCGGCGTCATCAGTGCGCCCATGATGGCCGCGCCCAGCCAGGGATCGACGTTCAGCTTCTTGGCGCCGTTGTAGGCGACCATGATCGGCAGGAAGTAGAAGACGCCGCGCCACATGGTGTCGTAGAAGAACCAGCTGGCGCCCTTGTCGGCGGAGCGGAACTCGACCACGCCGAGCGCGTCCAGCACGGCCGCGATCGCGATGATCAGCGAGGCGCCGAGCAGCACGCCCAGGATCGGGCGGAAGGAGTCGGAGAGGAACTCGAAGAAGGAGTCCAGCCAGCTGAACTTGCCGCGGACGCCCTGGTTGCGCAGATCGGCCTTCAGGTCCGCGTCGGACTTGCCGGCGGCGGGGGCGGCACCCGCGGTGGCCATCACGGGCAGGTTCTGGATGTCGTTGTAGACGCTCTGGACGCCGCCACCGATGATCACCTGGTAGCGGTTGCCCGATTGCGGCACAGCGCCCATCACGCCGGGGATGGACTCCATCGCAGCCTTGTCCACGATGGAGTTGTCGTTGAGCTCGAAGCGCAGTCGCGTTGCGCAGTGCGTCAGCGAGGCGATGTTGCCCGGGCCGCCGATTGTGTCGACGATCTCCTGGGCGGTGTTCTCGGCCATTGCTGGCCCCTTCCGTCTAAGGGTTGATTGCGTGTGAGGTCAAAATAACCGCAGACAAACCTACTTTGGGCATTTCAGCGGCCTGTCGCCGGGTGGCGTCCAACAGGTGCGTGGGTGAGCGCTTCCTGCGCGACGAAACAGGGCCCGACCCTCGTCGCGCCGCCACCTTGGCGTCTAGGGTGTGGTTGTTCATTCGGACGCGCCTGCCGCCGGCGGGTGCACAGACTGCGTGCCGCACGGCACGCAGGTAGACAGGGGGACACGGTGGACGACAACGACAACATCCTGAAGGGCGTCCCGGCCTCGCCTGGACTGGGCGTCGGCACGATCGTCCAGCACCGGCCGGCCGAGATCGCCGTGACGGAGGCTCCGTCGGGCACCCCGGAGCAGGAGCAGGCGAAGCTGGACGAGGCCATCGCCGCTGCGACGCTGCAGCTCGACGGACTGCGCCAGAAGATGGTCGATGACGCTGACCCGTCCAAGGCCGCCATCTTCGTGGCCCACGGCGAGATCGTGAAGGACCGCGCCATGCTGAAGCTGGCGAAGAAGGGCATCGAGGGTGGCAAGTCCGCCGAGTTCGCCTGGAACGAGGCCTTCACCACCTACGCCGACAAGCTCGCCGGCATGAAGAACGACCTGTTCGCCGAGCGCGCGAATGACGTCCGCGACGTCGGCCGCCGGGTGCTTGGCATCCTCACCGGTCACGACGAGGCGAGCCGCGAACTGCCCGACCAGGCCATCCTGGTGGCCGAGGAGCTCACTCCCTCCGACACCGCGCAGCTCGACCGCTCCAAGGTGGTCGGTTTCGCCACCACCACGGGTGGCGCGTCCAGCCACGTCGCGATCATCGCTCGCTCGCTCGACATCCCGGCCGTGGCAGGTATCGACGCCCGCGCACTGGAGATCGCCGACGGCCAGCGGGTCGTCCTCGACGGCTCCAACGGCACCCTGCAGATGAACCTCGACGACGAGCAGATCTCTGCCATCTTGGAGCGTCGCGACCGGATCGCCGCGAAGAAGCAGGCGGACATGGCCCGCGCATTCGACGAGGCCACCACCACCGACGGACACAAGGTTGACGTCGTCGCCAACATCGGCAACCTGAAGGACGCCGAGCAGGCGATGACCTTCGGCGCCGAGGGCGTCGGCCTGCTGCGCAGCGAGTTCATCTTCCTGGACCGGTCTGAGGCCCCCAGCGAGGACGAGCAGGCGCAGATCTACGCCGACATCGCGCGCGCCCTCAAGCCGGGACAGCCTCTGGTGATCCGGACCCTGGACGTCGGTGGCGACAAGCCGCTGCCGTACCTGCCGATCCCCAAGGAGGAGAACCCCTTCCTGGGCATCCGCGGTGTCCGCATCGCCTTCGACCGTCCCGAGGTGCTGCGCACCCAGTGCCGTGCCATCCTCAAGGCCGCCGACGCGGGTGCCCATCTGCACGTGATGTTCCCGATGATCGCCACCCTGGAGGACTACCGCCAGGCCAAGGCGATCTTCGACGAGGAGGCCAAGAGCCTGGGTGTCGACAATGTGCCGCTCGGCATCATGGTCGAGGTTCCCTCGGTGGCGGTGATGGCCGACCAGTTCGCCAAGGAGGTCGACTTCTTCAGCGTCGGAACCAATGACCTGACCAGCTACACGCTGGCCATGGACCGCGGCCACGCCAAGCTTGCCCCGCAGGTCGACCCCTGCAACCCGGCCGTCCTGGCGCTGATCGGACGCGCCGCCGAGGCCGCCCACAAGTACGGCAAGTGGCTGGGCATCTGTGGTGGCGTCGCCTCCGATCCGCAGGCCGTGCCGATCTTGGTCGGCCTGGGCGTCGACGAGCTCTCCTGCTCGATCCCGGCCATCCCGGCGGTCAAGGCCCAGGTGCGCGCCTGGTCCTTGGACGATTGCAAGGCGCTGGCCGAGAAGGCCGTCGCCTGTGACACCGCCGCGGCCGTCCGCGCGCTGGTGCCGCTGGCCGACGACTGATCCGCACGGCAGTCACGCACCGAGCCCGAAAACCACCGATGTCGG
>NZ_BAAAKI010000010.1:131099-138967 GCF_039527675.1 Luteococcus sanguinis | reverse complement strand
GCTCGTTTCGTCTGGGCTCGTTTCGTCTGGGCTCGTTTCGTCTGGGTTCATTTCAGTCCTGGGCCCTGTCTGGCGGTGCCGCTACCAGCACTCCACCTGCGCCAGCAGGCCGCTGCCGGGGCGAATACTCAGCTCGGAGGCGGTGATCGGCTCCCCATCGGCCAGCAGCCAGCACAGCGTCTGGTTCGGCCACTGCGCCTGTCGCCGGCCCAGCTGCCATTCGCGCCCCTCGCCATCTTGGCCGGCGCCGACACGAACGACCGGTTGCCTCGTCCCCGGTGACACGAACGTGAGGGTGAGTGCCAGCAGCTCGACGGCCTCGGGCCAGCGCAGCATCAACTCGTCGTCGTCCCCCAGGTCCACCGCCACGTCGCCGTGGTCATTGGCCAGTGCTGTGGCCGGGCGGCCCCGCAGGGTGATGGTGGCGCTCCCGGACAGGTCAGCTCGCCAGTGGCTCGTGGCTGGCAGGCTGTAAGGGCTACTTCCCAGCCCGAAGGTCGAGGGCTCGTCGCCACGCCAGACGTCGATGGTCACGGATCCGCGCAGTCTTTCGACCGGCACCGCGATCGCCGTCCATTCCTGCCCGTCCAACTGCACCCGCTGGATGAAGCGCCCCTCGCCGTGCGTGCGGACCTCCAAGGCACCTTCGGGACGCTCGACACGCATCCCGAACAAGGGAGTGGTGAGCACGTACTCGCCGCTGGAGGGGAACAGCGGGTACAGCCCGAGCGCCGCCAACAGCCACCATGAGCTCATCTCGCCGTTGTCCTCGTCGCCGGGGTAGCCCTGCCCGATCTCGGAGCCGACGAAGGCCCGGTCGAGCGCCGCCCGGATGATCTCCTGGCAGCGCCACGGGCGATCGGTGAAGGCATACATGAAGGGGATGTGGTGGGCGGGCTGGTTCGACAGCGCCCACTGGCCCATCCGCAGTGCCCGGGCCTCGACGATCTCGTGCATGGAGGCGGGGTAACCGCCAGGGTTGGCGCCGAGCTCGGGAGTGGCGAAGAGTCGGTCGAGGTGGTCGCCGAGCCCGGACGGGCCGCCGTACAGGGCTGCGAGGCCCTCGCCGTCGTGCACGGTGCTGACGCTCATCCCCCAGGCATTGGTCTCGGTGAAGTCCCCGCCCCACCGGGTCGGGTCGAAGTCGCCGGGCTCCCTGGTCGGACGTCCGTCCGGTCGGCGCCCCTGGAAGAAGCCCACCGCAGGGTCGAAGAGCTCCCGTGCCGCCAGCGCGCGGTTGCTGAACCAGGCAGCATGGGCGCGAAACTCGTCCGCACGTCCTGGTACGCCCAGATCGTCGGCTCGATCCGCTAGGCGGGCGGACCAGCCGGCGATCGCGGCATCGCAGATGGCGTTCTCGATGCTCCAGCTGAAGCCTTCCGGGGTGGACGTGGTGACGTGGCCCCGGAAACGCCCCGATCCGATCCCCTTGCGTCCCACCATCGGGTCGGGGGAGGGGCAGCAGGCATTGCGGAGGGCCGAGTCGTAGCCGGCCAGCTCGTCGAAGGCGACGCCGTGGCGGGCGGCGTCGGCGAAGATCACGTCGGACGAGGTGCCCACCATGCAGTCGACATGGCCTGGCGCGCTCCACCGGCCCATCCAGCCGGACTCGCGCCAGGCAGCCAGCAGTCCCTCGGTGAGCTGCGGCGCCAGGTCGGGGGTGAACAGGTTGTAGGCGGGCCAACATCCCCGGTAGGTGTCCCAGTAACCGTTGTTGATCATGATCTGGCCGTCGACCACGGGGGAGCTGGTTCGTCGTCGGGCGTGGCCGTGGCCGGCGGCAATGAATGGGGACGCGTGCGCCCACCGGGGTTGGTCTGCGCTGCCCAGATTCTCGTGCATCGAGTTGGGCCAGCAGTGCAGACGGGCCAGGTTCGAGTAGGCCGAGATCAGTTGATCATGGTTGGCACCGGTCAGCGTGAACCGTCCCAGCAGTTCTTCCCACTGGTCGTGGGCGCGCGTCGCGACGGTCTCGTAGTCATCCGGGCCGATCTCCAGGTCGAGGTTGTGCCGGGCCTGGTCCACGGAGATGAAACTCGTGGCCATCGCCACCTCGAGCACCTCGCCCGTGACCAGCTCGAGGATGCCGCCTTTGGTGCCGCGTCCGGGCCAGGGCCAGCGCGTCGAGCGACGTCCCGGCCTGATCCGGCAGGGCTGGCGAGTGACACCCCAGAAGTAGCAGGTGGGGTCCAGTAGCCGTCGTCCCCAGACCTGGGTCGGGCGGGCCATGCCGCTGATCACCACTCGTCCATCAGGGAGTTGCTCGAACCAGGCCTCACCGGCGCGAGCAAGATCAACAAGGGCGCCGCGAGGGCTGTCGCGGTTGGGTGCCTCGTTCCAGGTGAAACGGAAGACGGCGCCGTGGTCGGTGGGCGTGACCTCGGCGGTGGAACCATCGGCCAGTCGCAGCCGGAACAGGTGCGGGCGGTCGACCATGTCGCGCGGGTCGTAGCCGATGGCTCGTTCGGCTGGGTCGAGGGACGGCGTCCCCTGCCAGCCCATCAGCTGGATCGCTGCCCGATCCCGGATCCACGGCGAGGGTGCGTGGCAGAAACTCAGCGCCTCCAGCCGAGGGCCACCATCGGGATGCCAGGTGAAGATCCAGTCGTCGGCGCGGGCGTCGCTGACCGGCGAGACGAAGGTGAAACCGTGCGGAACACAGGCCAGGGGATAGGTGTTGCCGCGGCTCTGCGCGTGCCGCGAGTGCGAGCCCCGCGCGGTGCGGACGTACTCGACCACGTCCTGCTCGAAGCGCGACAGGTGCGTCGGGCCCAGCACCTGCACCCAACCACGACCCCGGGCCCCGTCCAGCACCACCAGATCGATGGACCCGTGGGAGGGCACGGCCGACAGGTCAACGGTGAGTAGGTTCCACTGGTCACGCACCAGACAGGTCACAGGTGCGCTGCCGTCGTGACCGTGCTGGTCGACCAGCCGGACGCCGCCGGCCTCCAGCCAGACACTTGTCGCGCCCTCGCCCTCGGGGAAGATCGCCACCTGCCAGGCCTCGCCGGTCACGTCGTCCGCCAGCCGTGCGCTGTCGGTACCCAGTTCGTAGCGCAGGACGGGCGCGCTGGCGAACAGGCCGGTCCGGGGCGCGGAGCTCGTTGGGTGCTCGGGGCCCTCGTCCGGCAGCAGAGTGGTCGGGGGCGGGGCGCTCATTTGGACAGTCTGCCAAAGGCGACGAGCCGCCGCCCCCGCGAAGGGGCGACGGCTCGTCGGTGGAGGTTCGGTGCGGGTACCGCGATCAGATCGCGAAGTACAGGTCGAACTCGTAGGGGTGCGGTCGCTGACGGATCGCGTCGATCTCCGCGCGCTTCAGCTCGATCCAGGTCTCGATCAGGTCGGGGGTGAAGACGTCGCCCTGGAGCAGGAAGTCCTGGTCGGCCTCGAGCGCCTCGAGGGCGGCGTCCAGCGAGGCGGGCACCTGCGCGACCTGAGCGTGCTCCTCGGGAGGCAGCTCGTACAGGTCCTTGTCGATCGGCTCCGGCGGCTCGATCCGGTTCTGGATGCCGTCGATGCCGGCAAGAAGCATCGCGGCGAAGGCCAGATAGGGGTTGGACGAGGGGTCGGGGCAGCGGAACTCGACGCGCTTGGCCTTCGGGTTGGAACCCGTCAGCGGGATGCGCATGCAGGCCGAACGGTTGCGAGCCGAGTAGACCAGGTTGACCGGGGCCTCGAAGCCTGGCACCAACCGGTGGTAGGAGTTCACCGAGGGGTTGGTGAAGGCCAGCAGCGCCGGGGCGTGCTTCAGGATGCCGCCGATGTACCAGCGGGCCACATCCGACAGCTGGCCGTAGCCGTTGTCGTCGTAGAACAGCGGGGTGCCATTGCTCCACAGGGAGCTGTGCACGTGCATGCCCGAGCCGTTGTCGCCGAAGATCGGCTTCGGCATGAAGGTGGCGGTCTTGCCGTTGACCCAGGCGGTGTTCTTCACGAGGTACTTGAACAGCATCACCTTGTCGGCGCTGGCGAGCATGGTGTCGAAGCGCCAGTTGATCTCGGCCTGGCCAGCGGTGCCGACCTCGTGGTGGGCGCGTTCGGTCTGCATGCCAAGGCGTTCCATGTGGGCCACGATCTCGTCGCGCAGTTCGCCGAAGTGGTCAACGGGGGAGACGGGGAAGTATCCGCCCTTGTACTTGACCTTGTAGCCGCGGTTGCCGCCCTCCTCGACGCGTCCGGTGTTCCAGGCGCCGGCCTCGGAGTCGATCTCGTAGAAGGAGCCGTTGGCCTTGGTGTCGAACCGCACGTCGTCGAAGACGTAGAACTCCGCCTCGGGGGCGAAGAAGGCGGTGTCACCGATGCCGGTGCTGGCCAGGTAGGCCTCGGCCTTCTTGGCGATGTTGCGCGGGTCGCGGCTGTATGGCTCCTTCGTGATCGGGTCGTGCACGAAGAAGTTGACGACAAGCGTCTTGGAAACCCGGAAGGGGTCGACGAAGGCGGTGGTCGGGTCGGGCAACAGCGCCATGTCCGACTCGTGGATCTTCTGGAATCCTGTGATCGACGAACCGTCGAAGGCCAGGCCGTCCTCGAAGACCTCGGGCCCGAAGGCCGCGGCCGGGACGGTGAAGTGCTGCATGACGCCGGGCAGGTCGCAGAAGCGGACGTCGATGTTCTCGATGCCCTCATCCTTGACGAAGGCCAGCAGGTCGTCTGCGCCTTGGAACATGTGTTTTTCCTCCATGAACGGGTCGGTGCGACAAAGCTAGGACGCGCGGATTGCCCGCGCGTTCCGGGCGTGTAACAGCAGTGTTACAGGCCGTTCACCGGTCTGTGCGGCGGGGGCCGGCCTCGCCGGTACGATCGGGCGCATGAGCCAGACCGCCGTTGACGAGTACCCGGGCGCCCGGATCGGACTCCCCGAGAGCGGTCGAGGGTCCCTGGCCTCCTGGCGGGCGCGATTCGCCGCCCTCATCGTCGACTGGGCGGCCTGCATGCTCTTGTCGCGGCTCCTGTTCGGGGACGGTGTACTGCGCGGCCATGACTGGCGCCGCTTCGCTCCGATGGCGATCTACTTCCTCGAGAAGACGGCCCTCACCGCGCTGGCCTCGGGCTCCTTCGGCCAACTGCTCGCCCGCATCGCCGTCGTCCGGCTGGACGGTGAGCCGATCGGCTGGGTGCGCAGTGCTGCCCGGGCCTTCATGAAGTGCATCATCGTCCCGGCTGGCGTGATCGGTGGCGACCGGCGAGCGCTGGACGACCTGGCCCTGGGCACGGTGGTGGTCAACCGCCGCTGAGCTCTCCATCCGGGGGCTCAGCCCTCGGCGACCTCGGCGGCCTCGAGCCAGGCCAGTTCCAGTTCGTCCTTCTCCGCCTGCAGGGCCTGCTCCTGCTCGCCCAGCCGCGCCAGTTCGGCGTAGTCGGTGGCCTTGGCCGCCATTTCCGCGTGGACCCGGGCGAGCTTCTGGTCGAGCTTGGTCATCTGGCCGTCCAGCCTGGCCAGGTTCTTCTTCGCGGCCCGGACATCCGCCGCGCTCACCCCCGAGGCGGGGGCAGCTGCCACCGTCGCAGCCTCGGCCGAACGGATCGGCGGCTGTTGGGCCTCCCGGCGCGCCTCCAGGTACTGGTCGATGCCGCGGGGGAGCAGCACGCAGCGTCCGTCACCCATCAGCGCATAGGTGACGTCGGTGACGCGCTCCAAGAAGTAGCGGTCGTGGCTGACGATGATCATCGTCCCCGGCCAGGTGTCGAGGTAGTCCTCGAGCACGGTCAAGGTGTCGATGTCGAGGTCGTTGGTGGGCTCGTCGAGCAACAGGACATTCGGCTCCTGGATCAGCAACCGCAGGAACTGCAGCCGCCGCCGCTCACCCCCGGACAGGTCCTGGATGCGCGTGACGAGCTTCTCGCCGGTGAACCCGAAGTCGGTGAGCAGGGTGGACGCGGTGGCCTCCTGGCCGGTCGCCAGCGTCGTCTCCCGGCGCAGGCGGTTCACCGACTCCAGCACCGTGTCGCGTCCGTCGATCTCGCCGACGTGCTGCGACAGATGCGCGATCCGCAGCGTCTTGCCCTGCTTGACGCGGCCGGAGGTGGGGGGCTGCTCGTGGGCCAGCAGGCGCAGCAGCGTCGACTTGCCGGCTCCGTTGACGCCAACCAGCCCGATCCGGTCACCGGGCCCGATGGACCAGGTGAGGTGGTTGACCAGGTGGCGACCGTCGGGCAGGTCCAGCTGCACATTCTCCAGGTCGAAGACATCCTTGCCGAGCCGGCTGACGGAGAATTGCTCCAACTGGAGCCGGTCGCGCGGCGGTGGGACATCGGCGATCAGCTCGTTGGCGGCCTCGATCCGGAAGCGGGGTTTGGACGTGCGCGCGGGCGCGCCACGACGCAGCCAGGCCAGCTCCTTGCGGACGAGGTTCTGCCGGCGCGCCTCATTGGCCACCGCTTGCCGGGAGCGCTCGGCGCGGGCCAGGACATAGGCCGCGTAGCCGCCGTCGTAGGGGTCGACGACACCGTCGTGCACTTCCCAGACCCGGTTGCAGACCGCGTCGAGGAACCAGCGGTCGTGGGAGACGACCAGCATCGCGACGTCGCGCTGCTGCAGGGTGTTGAGGTGGTCGGCGAGCCAGGCGACGGCCTCGACGTCCAGGTGATTGGTGGGCTCGTCGAGGATCAGCAGGTCATGGTGGCCCAGCATCAGGCTCACCAGGCCAGCGCGGCGGCGTTCACCACCGGACAGGCTGGACAGTTCCGCGTCAAGGTCGATGCCGGCCAGCAGGTGCTCGACGACGGCGCGGCGATAGGCGTCGCGGGCCCAGACGTGGTCGGGTTCGCCGCCGACGATGAGGTCGCGGACGGTCTCACCGGGACGGATGCGTTCGGCCTGGGTGAGCACCCCGATGGAGACGCTTCCGGTGCGGGTGACCCGTCCGGAGTCGGGTTCGACGGTGCCGGACAGGATCCCGAGCAGCGTCGACTTGCCGTCACCATTGCGGCCGACGACGCCGATGACGTCGCCCTTGCCGAGACCCAGGGAGACCCGGTCCAGCAGTGTCCGGGTTCCGTAGCCCTTGGAGACCTGTTCGGCGTTGAGGAGGTTGTGTGCCATCAAGTGGTCGCGGGCTCAGCGGCCGCGCATCGCCTGGCGCGAGCCACGCGTGTTGATCGGACCCTTGGGGATGGGCATCCGGGAGCGGACGGCGTCCATCGCGCGCACGCGACGGGTGACGTCCTCAACCTGGGCGGCGCTCAGCTGCTTCGGCAGCTTCTTGATGTGGTCGGCCAGCTTGGCAAGCGGCACCTGGCCCTCGCCCTCACCCATGCTGATGGTCTGGACGGTGACGCCGTAGGCGGTCTGCTCATGGCGCCGCACCTCGGTGGCGAGCAGCTGCTTCAGTTGGCTGGAGTTGCCCTCGGTGACCAGGATCAGCCCGCCGGGGCCGATCGCGCGGTGGATGACGTCCATCTGGCGGGTGGCGTTGATGGCGGGAGAGGAGTTCCACTCCTTGCCGAGCATGCCCAGCGCGACCTCGGCCGAACCGGCCTGGCCCTCAAAGCGCTTGAACATGGCGGTCTTGACCCGGCGGGTGAACAGCCACATCGCCAGCGCCGCGCCCAGGAAGAGGCCCATGATGACCCAGGGCCACATCGGCTTGAGGAAGAGGCCGATCAGGACGCCCAGCACGACGCCCGCGAGGATCGAACCGCCCATGATCATGGGGAGCTTCGGATCCTGCTCGGCGGTCAGCTTGTAGCTCTCGCGCAGCTGGCGCCACTGGCTCCAGTCGCGGGGGTCGGTGGAGTTCTTCTTCCGCTCCTTCTCCGCCGCCACCTGGGCCTTCTGCTTGGCCTCGAGCTCCTTGGCCTTCTCGCTCCTGGGCATTCTTCGCTCCCGCGTCCATGGCGCACCGGCGTGCGCCGCACCGTGTCAT
>NZ_BAAAKI010000010.1:108157-131059 GCF_039527675.1 Luteococcus sanguinis | reverse complement strand
TGCCGAACAGTGCCGTTCGATGGCTGCGATCAGGCGCCGATCTCGCCGGCGAAGTCGCCCTCCTCGAGGCGGGCCTTGACCGCGCTCAGGAACAGGGCCGCCTTCGCGCCATCCACCAGGCGGTGGTCATAGGTGAGCGAGAGGTACATCATGTCGCGCACGGCGAGGGTCTCCCCACCGAACTGGTCCTCGACGACGACGGGGCGCTTGACGAGCGCACCCGTGCCGAGGATGGCCACCTGCGGCTGGTTGATGATCGGGGTGTCGAACAGGGTGCCGGCCGAACCGTAGTTCGTGATGGTGAAGGTGCCACCGGACAGTTCGTCCGGCGTGACCTTGGACGCACGGGTGCGCGCGGCCAGGTCGCCAATCTTCTTGGCCAGGCCGGCGATGTTCAGGTCGCCCGCGTCCTTGATGACCGGCACCATCAGGCCCTTTTCGGTGTCGACGGCGATGCCGATGTGCTCGGCGTCGTGGTAGGTCACCTCACCAGCGGCGTCGTCGATCGTCGCGTTGACGAAGGGGTAGGCCTTCAGCGACTCGATGGCGGCCTTGGTGATGAAGGGCAGGTACGACAGCGAAGCGCCCTCGCGCTGCTTGAAGTCGTCCTTGTGCTGCGAGCGCAGGCGGCTGATCGCGGTCAGGTCGACCTCGACGGTCGCGGTGAGCTGGGCGGCCACCTGCAGCGACTCGACCATGCGCTTGGCGATCGTGGTGCGCATCCGCGACATCTTCTCCGTGGTGCCACGCAGGCTTGAGAAGTCCTGCGCCGGCTTGAGCGCCCGGACCGGAGAGGCGGGGGCAGCCGGGGCGGCGGGGACGGCAGCCGGAGCCGGCGCCTTCTTGGCTTCGGCGGCAGCGAGCACGTCCTGCTTGCGGATGCGTCCACCGACGCCGGTGCCGGTGATCTCTGACAGCGCGACGCCGTTCTCGCTGGCCAGCTTGCGCACCAGCGGGGTGACGTAGACCGATTCGCCGTCTGCGGCGGGCGCGGCCGCGTGGGCCGGGGCAGCAGCGGGCGCGGGCGGGGTCACCGGCGCAGCGGGAGCAGATGGGGCCTGGGCCTCGGCGGCGGGAACCTGCACGCCCTCATTGGTGTTCGCCGCGGTGGGCTGGGGGGTCGGGGCAGCAGGAGCCGGGGTGGCCTGCGGGGCCGGTGCAGGAGCGGGAGCTTCCTCAGCTGCGGGCGCAGCCGGAGCGGCGGCGGGTTCGGCTGCGGGAGCCGCACCGGGGGTACCGATGATTGCCAGGACGGCGCCGACCTCGGCGACTTCGTCCTCCTTCACCCGAATCTCCAGCACGGTGCCGGCGGCGGGGGAGGGGATCTCGGTGTCGACCTTGTCGGTGGAGACCTCGACGAGCGCCTCATCGGCCTCGACGGTGTCGCCGACACTCTTCAGCCAGCGGGAGACGGTGCCCTCGGTGACCGACTCGCCCAGTGCGGGGAGGGTGACCTCGGTGCCCTGCGCATCAGCGGGAGCCTCGGCCGCGACACCACCGGCGGGAGCCTCTGCGGCCGAGGGATCGGCCGGGGCCGCCTCGGTCTGGTTGACCTGCTCCTGTGCGTCGACGACCTGTTCGGCGGGAGCAGCGGCGGCGGGGGCCGGGGCGGCGGGAGCAGCGGGGGCGGCAGCTGCGCCAGCCTCGGACTCCTCACCGATCACGGCCAGAACGGCGCCGACCTCGGCGACATCGTCCTCGGCCACGCGGATCTCGAGCACAACGCCCGCGGCGGGGGACGGGATTTCGGTGTCGACCTTGTCGGTGGAGACCTCAACGAGAGCCTCGTCGACCTCGACGCGATCGCCGACGGCCTTGAGCCAACGGGAAACGGTGCCTTCTGTGACACTTTCGCCAAGTGCCGGGAGGGTGACTTCGGTGGCCATGTGGAATGGGCTCCTTCGCAAGTACCGGTGTGAACGACGCCAGCCTAGCCCCACCGGGCCATTGGGAGGGCCAGTCCCCGGCCCGCAGCTGCGAACCGGGGACTGGATGTCTGCACGCCGTCGATCGGGGCCGGCGGCCTGCCCGGACCTGCTCAGCCCTGCAGGGAGGCGGCCAGCGCCACCAGCGTGCGTACGGCCGCGCCGGTGCCGCCGGTGGGGACATGGTCGTAGGGCGCCGCGTCGTTGAAGGCGGGCCCGGCGATGTCGAGGTGGGCCCAGGCCTGGTCTTCCCCGACGAAACGCTGCAGGAAGGCGCCGGCGGTCAGCGCGCCGCCATAGCGGGCCCCGGACGACTTGAGGTCGGCCACCTTGGAGTCCAGGTCCTTGCGGATGTGCTCCGGGATCGGCAGCTGCCAGAAGTCCTCGCCCGCCGCCTCGGCTGCGTCCAGCACCAGGTCGGCGGTCTCGTCGTCCGATGCCATCAGCCCGGCGGTTCGCAGGCCCAATGCCACCATGCAGGCTCCGGTCAGGGTGGCCACGTCGACCACCAGGTCGGCATCGTCCTCCCGGGAGCGGGCCAGCGCGTCGGCCATCACCAGGCGCCCCTCGGCGTCGGAGTTCGCGTTCTCGACCGTGATGCCGCCGTACATGGTGATCACGTCGGAGGGGCGGTAGGCCGAACCGGACGGCATGTTCTCGGCCATCGACGCGTAGGCGGTGACGTGCACGCCGAGTCCCAGCTGGGCAATGGCTCGCGTGGCGGCGATCACGGTGGCGGCGCCGGCCATGTCGCACTTCATCGTGTACATGCCCTCGGAGGGCTTGAGGTTCAGGCCGCCGGTGTCAAAGGTGATGCCCTTGCCAACCAGCACCAGGTGGTTGCGGGCCCCGCGCGGGTTGTGGTCCAGCCGGACCAGGCGCGGTGCCCGGTTCGAGCCGCCCCCCACGGCCAGGATGCCGCCGTAGCCACCCTTGGCCAGTGCCTTCTCGTCCAGCAGCTCGACGTCGACCTTGAGCCCGGACATCGCCTCCTTGGCGGCGGCGGCGAAGGTCTCGGGGTAGAGCAGGTTCGCCGGCAGGTTCACCCAGTCACGGGCAGCGCACACGGCGTCGGCCACGATCCGTCCTGCCTCGACCGCCTCCTTCGCCTCGGGCGACGACAGTGGGCTGACCACCTCGATGGCCGACACCTTGGGCGTGGCCGGCGTGGCCGACACCTTCGTCGGGGTGTAGGCGCCCAGCAGGGAACCCTCCGCGACGGCGCGCACGAGCTCGGGCTCGTCGGCGCCCAGCGAGACCTGCACGCTCAACGGCTGCTCGCCGGCCAGCGCTGCGGCAGCGCGCAGCGCGGCCCCCGCGCTGCGCCGCAGCTGGTCGGGGGAGCACTCGTCGGCGCCCAGGCCCACAACGATCCCGCGCTGGGCACCCACCGGCAGGGCGATCGTGCTGCCGGCCTCGGGCTTGGCGCCGAGGTTGCGGGCGAGCGCGAGCAGATCCTCGGAGGTGGGCATTCCCTGGCCATTGGGCAGGCCCACCAGGTGCAGGTCCTCACCGCTGCCGGCCAGGCCGACCACGACGACATCGGCCGTGCTCGGGGCCTTGGGGCTCGGGGCCTTGGCGAGCTGGACGGTGGGACGGGTGGTGGTGGCCACGGGGATGCCTCCTGGGCGGTTTGGACGAGTGGTGGACGAACGATTTGTCGCCGTCAGGTTACTGCCCGGGCTGCTCTCGAAACAGGGCGCCGTCGGCTCGTGGGCCGAACATTTCGTGCGCTAGCCTGCACGTGCCCAAAGGTTTTCTCGTCACCGGCGTCGAGAGAGCCCGTGATCGTCGTCCTGGACCGTGGAGGGACTACCCATGACCGAACTGTTGCATTCACCCCTGCACGACCGCCACGCGGCGGCGGGTGCCAAATTCGCCGAGTTCGGTGGCTGGCTGATGCCGATCGAGTACGCGGGTGGCGGGGTGCTCGGCGAGCACGAGTGCGTCCGGGACCGGGTCGGCATCTTCGACGTCTCCCACCTGGGCAAGTTCCGCGTCATCGGTGCCGGGGCTGTGGACTTCTTGAATCGCTGCCTCACCAATGACCTGCGCAAGATCGGGCCCGGCAAGGCCCAGTACTCGATGTTGTGCGCCGAGGACGGCGGCGTCGTCGACGACCTGATCTGTTACGTGATCAGCGACGACGAGGTTTTCGTCATCCCGAATGCCGCGAACTGCGCCGCCGTCGTCGAGATTCTGCAGGCCCTGCCGGGGGCCGGTGACCTGGAGATCACAAACCTGCACCGCGACTACGCTGTGCTGGCGGTCCAGGGGCCGAAGTCGGACGAGGTGGTCACTGCCATGGGCCTGCCCACCGACATGGACTACATGGCTTTCGCCGTGGTCGAGCACGAAGGCGTCCCCTACACCGTGTGCCGCACGGGTTACACCGGCGAGCGCGGCTACGAACTGGTCGTCCCCGCCGAGGTCGCCGGCGCGATCTGGGACGCGGTGATGGCCGCGGGGAAGCAGTACGCGATCAAGCCCTGCGGGCTCGGCTCACGCGACACCCTGCGCACGGAGATGGGCTATTCCCTGCATGGCAACGACATCTCGCCCGAGATCGACCCGGTGTCTGCCGGGCTGTCGTGGGCGATCGGCTGGGGCAAGGACGAGTTCCGCGGCCACCAGGCCCTGCGCGCGATCAAGGAACAGGGCCCGGCGCGCCGGATGCGTGGCCTGCTGGCGCTCGGGCGCGGTATCCCCCGCCACGGCATGGCGGTCGTCGACGACAAGGGGCGTGAGATCGGCGTGGTCACCTCCGGCACCTTCTCCCCGACCCTCAAGCAGGGCATCGCCCTGGCCCTGATTGACGTATCCAAGGGGGTTGACGATGAGGTGGGCGTGCAGGTGCGCAACCGAGTGGAGCGTTTCCGCATCACCAAGCCTCCCTTCGTCACCCCCGAGGTGCGCTGAGGCCGGGTGCAGCCGGGCGCAGCACTCAGCGGCGCTCGCTTCGCAAGAGCACGAAACCAAAGGCCGCCACGGCGGCACCCATCCCGATCACGACGGGCTGGCTGAGCCGGGCCGCGTGCAGGCGCTCCTCATAGGTCTGCACCTGCTCGCTACCGAGCGTGCCGAATTCGTTCTTGTGGCACACGTCCCCAGGCCGCATCTCGACACCGCGACAGGTCACGTGCGGGTCTGCCACTGCGACGCCCCCGTAGACGACCATCGCCACCCCGACCAGCGCGAGAACCAGGTGCGCCCAGCGGCGCCAGCTCACATGGCCTCCAGCGACATCGGGCCGTAGACCAGCCGGTCCTCCTCGAACAGGCTCACGCTGCTCACGCCCAGGTCGGCGAGATCGGAGTAGTACTCGCCCAGCCAGGCCTCGGCCAGGGACTGGTCGTCGAAGCCCTGGCCGAGTCCAGCGCCGGCGAGGTCGTCCTGGCTGGTCTCCGAGCCGGGGGACAGTTCTGCCATCCACACGTATGCCATCAGGCGAGCCTCTCCGTCGGGGACGCCTGGCCGACCTGGCCGGCGTCGCGGTTGATCCGGTCGCCCAGCACCTCGTCGATGCGGGAGACGACCTCTGGGGGCAACTCCACGTCCGCGGCGGCCGCCGAGCCGGCGATCTGCTCCGGCCTGGACGCGCCGGCGATCGCGGAGGCGATGTTGTCATTGGCGAGCACCCAGGACAGCGCCAGCTGGGCCATCGTGATGCCAAGGTCGTCGGCAATCGGACGCAGGCCCTGCACGCGGCGCAGCAGCTCCTCGTCCTGCATCTTTCGGGAGACGAACTGGTTGACGCCCTCTGTGGCCGCGCGGGAGCCCTCCGGCGCCTGCTCACCGGGCAGGTACTTGCCGGTCAAGATGCCCTCGTACAGCGGGGAGAAGACCACCTGCGAGATGCCGAGCTCGCGGCTCGTGGGCACCACCTCGGCCTCGATGATGCGGTGCACCATGTTGTACTGCGGCTGGTTGCTGACCAGCTGGATCCCCAACTGGTTGGCCAGTTCGTGGCCACGTCGCAGCTGCTCGGGGCTCCACTCGCTCACGCCGATGTAGTGCGCCTTGCCCGCGTGGACGACGTCGGCGAAGGCCTGCATCGTCTCCTCGAGCGGGGTGAAGTGGTCGTAGCGGTGGGCCTGGTAGACGTCCACGTAGTCCATGGACAAACGGCGCAGGGAGCCGTGGATCGATTCCATGATGTGCTTGCGCGACAGGCCGGTGTCGTTGTGCTGGCGCTCGCCGGTGGGAAAGTAGACCTTGGTCATCACCTCCAGGCCCTCGCGGCGCTCGTGCTTGAGCGCCTTGCCGAGCACCTTCTCGGCTGCGCCGTTGGCGTAGACGTCCGCGGTGTCGAAGGTGGTGATCCCGGCGTCGAGGGCGGCGCGGACGCACTCCTTGGCGAGCTTGGTCTCGACCTGGCTGCCGTGGGTCAACCAGTTGCCGTAGCTGATGGCCGAGACCTTCATGCCGCAGCTACCGAGGCGACGGAACTTCATGGCGGTTCTCCCGTGGGTGGTGGTGTCGGGTCAGTACTTCTCGCCGCGGGTCACCCGTGGCTCGGGACGACGCATGAACCGCATCGTCATCATCCGGTTCATGAGGTACATCATCAGCCCTCGCTGCTTCGGCTCGAGGCCACGGACGCGAGCCTCGCGCTGGTAGCCGCGCCAGGCCAGCCAGATGCTCAGCACGAACAGCGCGAACAGGAACATGGTCGCGGCCGTCACCCATTGTGTGACCTGCACATTGCGGGGGAAGGAGATGCTGATCGCCATCAAGACCAGCATCGCCGGCAGCACGAGCGAGACGAGCGACAAGCGCGAGTCGATGTAATCGCGGGCCAACTGGCGCTCGGGGGAGCGCTCCGCGGCATCCAGCGAGCGCAGTCGCTTGTCCTGGGCGGCAGCGCGGTCGGCCTTCTTCTGCTGCTTCGGGGTCAGGACAGGGTGCAGACGGGCCATCCGGGCGGCCTCGGCCTCAGCGCGGGTGGGGGTGGGTCGCCCCTTCTTCTGCGGGTTGTTGGTGCTCGCGGTCTGCTCGACCGTGTCGACCGCTGGCGCGGCCTGGGGGGTCACTCGAGCGGCCTTGGCCTTGTCGGAAGCCTTCGGGGCGGGGGCCGCCGTGGCGCCACCGACCTTCGGCTCGTCCTTGCTGCCCTGCTCGTATGGGCGGAAAAGTCCCACGTCACGTCCTCGTCCGTACGGCGCCCCCGTGGCGCCGGTTCGCGCACCATCCTAGGGCTGTCCGGGTGGGGCCCCGGGACGGCCGATGACCACATTCTCAGCACTTTCTGTACCCCGGGCTGGCACAACCACACCCAAAGGGTGTGAACTTTGCGCGTGTCAGTCTCCCTACTGCTTCTGGTCCTGGTTGTCGCCACCGCGATTGCCTTCGACTTCACCAATGGTTTCCACGACACTGGCAATGCGATGGCGACCTCCATCGCCACCGGCGCGCTGAAGCCGAAGACGGCAGTCACCCTCTCCGCGGTGCTGAACCTGATCGGGGCCTTCCTGTCCGTGGAGGTGGCGTTGACCGTCACCAATGCAGTGGTCAAGATCCAGGACAAGTCCGGTGCGCCCAAGGCCGAGTATCTCGCCGACCATGGTCATCTCCTGCTGATGATCGTCTTCTGCGGGCTCGTCGGAGGCATCGTCTGGAACCTGCTGACCTGGTTGCTCGGCCTGCCCTCGTCCTCCTCCCATGCGCTGTTCGGTGGCCTGGTGGGCTCGACGCTCGTGGCGCTGGGCATCAACGGCGTCAACTGGGCCGGCGATGGGACCAAGTTGGACGGGGTGCTGGGCAAGGTGATCCTGCCCGCACTGGGTTCGCCCGTGGTTGCCGCGATCGTCTCGACCATCGGCACCTGGCTGATCTTCCGGATCACCGAGGGGGTGGCCGAGCGCTACAAGGAGGCCGGCTTCCGGTGGGGCCAGATCGGTACCGCCTCGCTCGTCTCGCTGGCGCACGGCACGAACGATGCCCAGAAGACAATGGGCGTGATCACGCTGGCGCTGATCGCCTACGGCGCGCACTCCGACACCACGACGATCCCCTGGTGGGTGAAGGTGGTCTGCGCTGCTGCGATCGCACTGGGCACCTACCTCGGCGGTTGGCGCATCATCCGCACCCTCGGCAAGGGTCTGGTCGAGATCAGCTCCCCCCAGGGCATGGCTGCCGAGGCGGCCTCCGCCGCAGTCATCCTGTCGTCCTCCCACCTGGGCTTCGCGCTCTCGACCACCCACGTCGCCACCGGCTCGATCATGGGTAGCGGCATCGGCAAGACCGGCGCAGAGGTGCGCTGGGGCGTCGCCCTGCGGATGGTCGCGGCCTGGCTGATCACCCTCCCGTGCGCCGGGGCGGTGGGTGCTGTGACCTACCTGATCGGCAGCTCATTGCCCGGCTACCTGGGGGCCCTGGCCGTCTTCGCGATCCTGCTGGGCCTGTCCAGCTACTTCCTGTGGCATTCCCGCAAGGCGCCGGTCAGCGCCGACAACGTCAATGACGACTGGGATGGGGGCGAGCCGGGCTCGTCCGCCGTCGACGACCTGGCCTTGGCCAAGAACTGAGGACGACCATGATCGGCTTGTTCTTCGAGGACATTGCGCTGGTGCTGCTCGTCGGCGTCCTGGTGGGGGCTGGCCTGCCGGCCCTCTTTGCGGTCGGCGTGCGCGCTCTGGCCTACGGTGCGGGCGGCGATGCCGAGCTGAGCCATGAATCTGGCCACGCGATCGGCACCGTGATCGCGTTCCTCTGCTTCGCCGTCTGCCTGCTCGTGATCGCGATGGGGATCTCCATCGTGGTCTCATCCGGGTTGGGCTACAGTGTCGACTTCTCGCACGTCATTCCCGTCTTCCACAAGAAGTGAGCCCGGCGTGAATCCCTTCCAGACAATCCTGCACTGGCTCCGTGCTGGCTACCCCGACGGAGTGCCCCAAGGCGACTACGTCGCGCTGCTGGGCGTGTTGCGCCGTAGCCTCACGCCCGTCGAACTCGAGAACATCGTCCGGACGCTCGCCCCTGAGCTGAACGGGGTCGACCCCGAGGAGGCGGTCGAGCACGTCCGCCAAGCCATCGCCCAGCAGACCCTGCAGCAGGTCGACGATGCGGATGTCCAACGCGTACTGGAACGGCTCGAGCAGGGTGGCTGGCCACATCGCGTCCCAGACGAGTCCGAGGTAAACGAGTTGGACGAGTTGGACGAGTTGGGCAACCGGGGCCAGCTGGGCTGAGCCGTGCTGGGTCTCGACAAGGTGATCAGCTGGCTGCGCGCCGGTTATCCCAACGGCATCCCCGACCGGGACTATGTGCCGCTGGTCGCCGTTCTGCGCCGACGGCTGGGAGCGGACGAGATCAACCGACTGGGCGCTGACCTGGTAGAGCACGGACTGGTTCCAGCTGACCGGATCGATGTCGGCACCGGGTATGTCCGGATCACTGACGAACTGCCCAGCGTCGAGGAACTGGAACGCGTTGCGGCTCACCTGCACCGGGCTGGCATCGACATCGACGACCCGGTCTGGGGGAGTGGGGGCCAGCTTCAGGGTTAAGCCCTTGGATGATTCCGCAAATGCGTCCCGCCCTCCTAGGCTGGTGCTTGTTACGGGCAATAGCCTTGGTGGCGTACGCCGATCTGAAAGGTACGACAGCGACATGGCAGGAATCTTCAGCCGTTTCTCGACCATCTTCCGCGCCAAGGCCGACAAGGCCCTCGACAAGATGGAAGACCCGCGCGAGACCCTCGACTACTCCTACCAGCGACAGCTCGAGCTGCTCCAGAAGGTGCGTCGCGGTGTGGCCGACGTGGCCACGAGCCGCAAGCGCGTCGAACTGCAGGCCACCCAGCTGAACGGTGAGGTCGACAAGCTCAACCTTCAGGCGCAGCGTGCGCTGGAGCAGGGGCGCGAGGATCTGGCTCGGGAGGCGCTGACCCGCAAGTCGGGCCTGCAGCAGCAGCTCTCGGACCTCCAGGCGCAGCACGCCCAGCTCCAGGGTGAGGAGGAGAAGCTCGTCCGTGCCTCCACCCGTTTGCAGGCCAAGGTGGACGCCTTCCGCACCCGCAAGGAGACCATCAAGGCGACCTATTCGGCAGCCGAGGCGCAGACTCGCATCAACGAGGCCTTCACCGGCATCTCCGAGGAGATGGGTGACGTCGGCCTGGCGGTCCAGCGTGCCGAGGACAAGACCCAGCAGATGCAGGCTCGCGCAGGCGCGATCGACGAGCTGTTGTCCTCCGGAGCGCTCGACGATCCCTCGGGCACCTACAAGGACGACATCACGCGCGAGCTCGACCAGCTGGCCAGCTCCTCCCAGGTGGAGAACGAGCTGGCCGCGCTGAGGGCCAAGGTCTCGGGCGAGATCGCCCCATCGACACGTCCGACGGCCCCCGCCATCGAGGCAGCCGATGAGCCGGTTGTCGCGGCTGGGCAGCACACCGCGGCCGCACGTGCCGCTGACGAGGTCGACGGCACCATCGACCCGACCTACCAGCAGGGTGGGCAGGCATGATCATCCGGATCCTTGGCGAGGGGCAGTTCCGGGTCCCGGACACTGAGCTGGACCGCCTGAACGAGGCCGACGGCGCGGTTTCCCAGGCCATCGACTCTGCCGACGAACAGGCGCTCGCCGCGGCCCTGCAGGGCCTGCATGACGTCGTTCGCGATCGGGGCGTGGCGCTGGCCGACGACGAACTGGTCGATTCGGACCTGATCGTCCCCGACGCCGAGGCCTCCCTGGACGAGGTGCGTGACCTGCTGGACGAGGACGGTTTGATCCCCGGCTGATGCGGGTCGTCATCGTCTCTGCTCCCTTCGAAGGGCTGTCGTCGCGCCAGACCGGAACCGCGCTGGCGCGAGCGTGGTCTGACCTCGGGGCCGAGGTGGCGGTCGTCCCGACAGCCGACCTCGTCTCGGACGCCACGGCGTCCTCCTTCGCGCAATCACTGGCTGACCTGGGTGGCCCTGCTGCCGCGTGCCCGTCGGCGGTCGCCGAGCCGAACGCCTGGAGCACCGCCTCGAGTAGCGCGGCAGTGTTCCTCTTGCCGTCCGAGGGCGACCTGGTGATCGCCGATGCCTGGCCAGCAGTGCGCTGGCACGACGGGGGAGCGGGGCTGGCCCACCGACTCGGGGTTCGCGGCGACCGCCCACTGGATGCTGGCGGACGTGCCCTGGCAGGCGTCACGTCCGTCGACCTCGGCCCGGCGCGGGCTGCGCTGGACGGACGACGCCTGGTGTTGGCCACCACCGCCGAGGAACTTGCCAAGTCGCTGACTGGCCTGCGTGGCATCACCTCCGTGCTGGGCCACGAACGCCATGACGACCCCGCCCTGATGCTGGCCACCGACCAGGCACTTGTGGACTGGTGCGCTGCCCTGGGAAGACCGGACCTGGCGAGCGCTCCGGCAGCGGGTGCCTGCGGTGGGGTGGGTGCGATCGTGCTGGCGCTGGGCGGGGAGGTCGTCACGGCTCCGCAGCACCTTGCCGAGCGGGCAGGTCTGGCGGCGACCATCGGCCACGCCGACCTGGTCGTCGTCGGTTACGACAAGTTGGAGTTCGGCACCAAGGGTGGCGATCTGCTGCCCTTGGTGACGGAGTTGGCTGGTGATGCGATGCGTCCGGTGGTCGTGGTGGCCCGGACCAACTTCATCTCGGCGCGCGAGCTGCGGACGATGGGTGTCGAGGCTGGCTACGCGCTGGCCCCCGAGGGAGTCGTGCCAACGGCGGACGAAGTCACCGAGTCGGTGCGTGGAATCGCCCGGACGTGGTGCTGGTGACCTGCGGGTAAGCTCTTTTGAGCATGCGGAACAAAGCCGCGGCACGCGGCGTTGAGCAAGCGACTGACTTCTTTCCAGGAGGACGAACATGACCGAGACCCAGACCGTCGCTGACGGCATCACCCTGACCGAGGAGGCCTCCTCCAAGGTCAAGGCCCTGCTCGAGGGTGAGGGCCGCGACGACCTAGCACTGCGCGTCGCCGTGCAGCCTGGTGGCTGCTCGGGCCTGCGCTACCAGCTCTTCTTCGACGAGCGCCAGCTCGACGGCGACGTGGTGAAGGGCTACAACGGCGTTAACGTCGTCACCGACCGGATGAGCGCCCCGTACCTGGCTGGCGCGACGATCGACTTCGTCGACACGATCGAGAAGCAGGGCTTCACGATCGACAACCCCAATGCACAAGGTTCTTGCGCCTGCGGCGACTCCTTCCACTGACATACCCCACCGGGTACCCCTGCCGGGGACGCGCGGAGCTCAGCGTCCCCCGCAGGGCTGCTGGTCAGCAGGCATTAGCGGCCATCTCGTCGTCATCCCCAGGATGCGACGAGGTGGCCGATTTGCGTTAGGCTGTCGCGCAAGACACGGCACTGCCCCCTCGTGCGCGATTCTCGCAGTACGGGTGCCGGCAGCGGCCCGTCGGGCATGGGGTGCGAACCCTGCGCCTACACGACACTGTGGAAGGGCAATGACGTGGGTTTCGAACTCGAACGGCACCGGCGGGCAATGAAGCTTGCCGCGGGCGGCATCGGCACGTCCCTGTTGCTGGGTCTCACCGGCTGCAGCGCCGAACTCAGCGACCAGTTCGCACGGATCGGCCTCCAGGCACCGGCCAGCGACCGGGCGCACTACATGGGCAACCTCTGGATCGGCGCGTGGGTTGCGTGTGCCGTGATCGGTGCCCTCGTGTGGGGCCTGATCTTCTACTCCATGTACAAGTTCCGCCGCCGCCCCGGCAACGAGGTGCCGCGCCAGACGGCCTATCACCTCCCGCTGGAGCTGCTGTACACCCTCGTCCCGATCCTGATCGTCGGCGTCTTGTTCTTCTACACGGTCAAGGCGCAGAACCGGGTTCTGGCCACCGAGGACAACCCCGACCACACCATCAAGGTCGTGGGTCAGAAGTGGTCGTGGACCTTCAACTACATGGAGCAGGAGAACGCGGCGGTTGGCGCCGACGTGCACGAGATCGGCACCATCGAGAAGATCCCGGACCTCTACCTGCCCGTTGGCGAATCGGTCCGCTTCGAGCTGACCTCCGCGGACGTCATCCACTCCTTCTGGGTGCCCGCCTTCTACTTCAAGATGGACGCCATTCCCGGCAAGCCCAATGCCTTCGAGCTGACGCCCGAGAAGGTCGGGGTCTACGACGGCAAGTGCGCCGAGCTGTGTGGCACCTACCACGCCGCCATGCTGTTCACGGTCCACGTGGTCAGCCCCGACGAATACGACGCCTACCTCAAGGGCCTCAAGGACAAGGGCCAGACGGGTACGAAGCTCGGACCCGCCTACCCCTCGCAGATGGCCTCCGCTCCCGCGAAGGAGACAGAGAAGTGACCACGCTGAGCCGAACCACCTCGATCCCACAGGTCCAGGTCCGTCGCCGCGAGCACTCGCTGGGGCGCCACTTCATGGACTACTTCACGACCACCGACCACAAGAAGATCGCGCACCTGTACTTCATCACGTCGTTCATATTCTTCGGCATCGGTGGCCTGATGGCCCTCGCGATCCGCGCCGAGCTCGCCAGCCCTGGCATGCAGTTCCTGGATCACGAGACCTTCAACCAGCTGTTCACCATGCACGGCACGATCATGCTGCTGATGTTCGCAACGCCACTGTTCGCAGGCTTCTCGAACTTCCTGGTGCCGCTGCAGATTGGCGCCCCCGATGTTGCCTTCCCGCGTCTGAACATGTTCGCCTACTGGCTGTACCTGTTCGGCTCGCTGATGGCTTGTGCAGGCTTCCTGACCCCTGACGGGGCTGCCTCCTTTGGCTGGTTCGCCTACGCGCCGCTGAGCAACTCGATCAACTCGCCCGGTTTCGGCGGTGACCTGTGGGTCATGGGCCTGTACCTGCTGGGCCTGTCCTCGATCCTCGGCGCGGTGAACTTCATCACCACCATCACCTCGATGCGCGTCCCCGGCATGACCATGTTCCGGATGCCGATCTTCACCTGGAACATCCTGGTGACCTCGATCCTCGTCATCCTGGTCTTCCCGGTGCTGGCTGCTGGCCTGCTGGTCCTCGAGTCCGACCGTGTGCTGGGCTCCCACCTGCTCGACGCCGCCAGCGGTGGTCCGATCCTGTGGCAGCACCTGTTCTGGTTCTTCGGTCACCCCGAGGTCTATGTCTTGGCCCTGCCCTTCTTCGGCATCATCACCGAGGTTCTCCCCGTCTTCAGCCGCAAGCCCGTCTTCGGTTACGTCGGCCTGGTCTACGCCACCATCTCCATCGGCGGCCTGTCTGTCGCCGTGTGGGCGCACCACATGTTCGTCACCGGTGCGGTCAACCTCCCCTTCTTCAGTTTCATGACCTTCATGATCGCCGTCCCGACGGGCGTGAAGTTCTTCAACTGGATCGGCACGATGTGGGGCGGCTCGCTCAGCTTCGACACCGCCATGATGTTCGCGATCGGCTTCCTGACCACCTTCCTGTTCGGTGGCCTGACCGGCGTCATCCTCGCCTCCCCGCCGATGGACTTCAATGTCTCGGACACCTACTTCGTCGTGGCGCACTTCCACTACGTGCTCTTCGGCACCGTGGTGTTCGCGATGTTCGCCGGCTACTACTTCTGGTGGCCGAAGATGACGGGTCACATGCTCGACGAGCGTCTGGGCAAGCTGCAGTTCTGGCTGCTCTTCTTCGGCTTCCACACCACCTTCCTGGTGCAGCACTGGCTGGGTGTCGAGGGGATGCAGCGTCGAATCGCCGACTACCTCCCGATGTTCGGCTGGACCCTGCTGAACCAGATCTCCACCTTTGGCTCCTTCCTGCTGGGCGTCTCCTTCCTGCCCTTCATCTGGAATGTCTACAAGTCCTTCCAGAGCCCGAAGGTGACCGTGAACGATCCCTGGGGCTGGGGGCGTTCGATGGAGTGGGCCACCTCCTGCCCGCCGCCGCGCCACAACTTCGACAGCCTGCCCCGAGTTCGTTCGCCGTACCCGGCCTTCGATCTCAACCACCCCGAGCTGTCCGACGGGCACGACACGGGGCTGCAGGCCAAGATGGTCGCCGCAGAGTCCACCACCAAGCAGGAAGCCGGTGAGATCCGATGAAGGTCGAACGCAACATCTTCTTCGGGCTGGGCCTGTTCTACGCCTTCGCCTGTGGCCTGTACGCCTACATGGCGCGTGAGATTGTCGGAATCTTCGTCCTCGCCCTGTCGGCGCTGTTGGCCTTCATGATCGCTGGCTACATGCTGGTGGAGGGACGCAAGAACGACGAGCCGCTGGCCGATGTGGCCGACGCGCAGATCTCGCAGGGTGCCGGCACCCTCGGCTTCTTCCCGCCGCACTCGATCTGGCCCTTCTGGGCTGCGCTGACGGCCTCCGTCATCGCGCTCGGGCCGGTCTTCGGCTGGTGGCTGACGGTCCTGGGCTTTGGCATGGGCATCTGGTCGGTTTCCGGCTGGGTGTTCGAGTACTACCGCGGCGACTACGCCCACTAGTACACAAGGTTGGGCCCCCGCAACCACAGGCGGGTTCCTGCGGTGCTCGTAACACCCATCGTCTGGGCAGGTGCGAGGACCACAGGAATCCGAGCCAGGTTGCGGGGGCCCTTCGTTCACCGCTGCCGGAGCGTGTTGGGTCAGCTCCAAGACTGCGACAGCGGGCGTCCCTCGTCGAAGCCCGAGGGGCTCTGGACCCCGACCACGGCCTTCTCTGCGAACTCGGCGAGGGTACGCGCGCCGGCGTAGGTGCACGACGAGCGTACGCCTGAGGTGATCCAGTCGATGAGATCCTCGACGCCCGGGCGAGCGGGATCCAGGTACATCCGCGAGGAGCTGATGCCCTCCTCGAAGAGGGCGGCGCGAGCGCGGCTGAAGGCCGACTGCTGGGCTGTGCGGGTCCGGACGGCGCGGGCGCTGGCCATCCCGAAGGACTCCTTGTACAAACGGCCCTGCGCGTCGACGAGCAGGTCACCCGTGGACTCGTGGGTACCGGCGAACCACGAACCGATCATCACGCTGCCGGCGCCGGCGGCCAGCGCCAGGGCGACGTCGCGGGGGTGGCGGACGCCGCCATCAGCCCACACGGCCTTGTCCAGCGAGCGGGCCTGCTCGGCGCAGTCCAGCACCGCCGAGAACTGCGGGCGCCCCACCCCGGTCTGCATCCGGGTCGTGCACATCGCGCCGGGGCCGACGCCGACCTTCAACACGTCCGCACCGGCGTCGGCGAGGTCGGTGACGGCCTGGGGGGTGACCACATTGCCCGCCACGATCGCGATTCGGCGTCCGGCGCGATCGGCGAACTCGTCGCGCACCTGGCGCACGGCTCGCAAGGACTCGATCATCTTCTCCTGGTGGCCGTGCGCGGTGTCCATCACCAGCACGTCCGCGCCGTCTTCCAGCAGCGCCTGCGCGCGGCCCACCACGTCCCCGTTGATGCCCACCGCCGCGGCCACCATCAACCGTCCCTGGGGGTCGAGGGCGGGGGAGTAGAGGGTGGCGCGCAGGGCACCCTTGGGCCCCATCACGCCCACGAGTTGGTCGCCGTCAAGGGCGAGGGCGATCGGCTGGTGCTGGGTGGTCAAGAGGACGAAGACCTCCTGGGGGTCGGCGTCAACGCCCACGGTCACCAGGTCGGTTGACATCACCTGGTGCACCTGGGCGAAGCGGTCGACGCCCTCGGACTGCGCGGGGGTGACGAGCCCAACCGGGCGACCGTCCTCGACGACGACCACCATGCCGTGGGATCGCTTGCCCATCAGTGCCGTCGCCTCCCCGACGGTCGTCTGCGGGGACACTCGGACGGGCGTGTCGAAGACGGGCGGGGCGGCCTTCACCCGGTCGATGGACTTCTTGACGATGTCGATGGGGATGTCCTGCGGCAGCACCGCCATCGCGCCGCGACGCGCCACCGTCTCGGCCATCCGGCGGCCGGAGATGGCGGTCATGTTCGCGACGACGAGCGGCAGGGGAGTGCCGATGCCATCGGTGGAGGTGAGGTCGACGTCCATCCGGGAGGTCACGGACGAACGATTGGGCGCCATGAAGACGTCGTTGTACGTCAGGTCGTAGCCGGGCTGTTCAGTGAGGAATCGCACCAAGACATCCTCGCAGAGCGGGGCAAGTGGCTCAGGCCTGGTTGGACGCCCCGACCAGCCGGTCGAGGGCCTGGTTGGCGCGTCCGGAGTCGATGGCATCGGCGGCCTCGTCGAGACAGGCGCGCAACTGCTCGGTGACGTCGCCGTCCAGAGCTGGCCCACGGTGGGCCAGCAGGGCAGCGGCTGCGTTGAGCAGGACGATGTCGCGAACCGGCCCCGTGGCTCCGCCGAGCACCTCGCGGGCGACCCGCGCATTGTGCTCGGGCATGCCGCCCACGAGGTCATCACGGGTCGCGGCCCGCAACCCGAGGTCCTGGGGGTCCAGCGAGGTCTCGTGCACCTGTCCATCGGCCAGCAGCCACACCCGGCTGGTGGTGGTCGTGGTGAGTTCGTCCAGGCCGTCCTCGCCGTGGAAGACGAGTCCGCGGCGACCGCGGCGGGCCAGCACGCCTGCCATCAGCTCCGCGGCCCGGGCGTCTGCGACGCCAATCGCAGCAGCATCGGGACGAGCTGGATTGGTCAGCGGGCCGAGCAGGTTGAAGGTCGTCTGGATGCCGAGCTCGCGGCGGACCGGCCCGGCATGGCGCAGGGACTGGTGGTACAGCGGGGCGAACAGGAAACTGATGCCTGCTTCGTCCAGCACGCGTTGCTGGTGGGCGGGGGGAACTTCCAGTCGCACGCCGAGGGCTTCGAGGCAGTCAGCCGTGCCGCACATCGACGATGCGGCCCGGTTGCCGTGCTTCACGACCTTGGCGCCCGCACCGGCCGCGGTCAGGGCGGCCATCGTGGAGACGTTGACGGTGTTGGCCCGGTCACCCCCGGTGCCGACGATGTCGACCGCATCCCGGGAGAGGACGACCGGGGTCGCTGCCTCGGTCATGGCCTCCGCCAGGCCGACGATCTCGTCGACGGTCTCGCCCTTCGAGCGCAGCGCGACGGCGAAGGCGGCGATCTGGACGGGCGAGGCGTTGCCGCCGAGGATCTCGGACATCGCCCAGTGGGTCTCGGCGGGTCCAAGGTCATCGCCGGTCACGAGCCGGGTGAGCAGGTCTGGCCAGGCGATGGCACCCATCAGCGAGCGGCGGCCTGCGAACGCGCCTGGCGGACCGTGTCGGCCACCGCGTTGGGCAGGCGGACGGGATCGATCGGCAGCGGGACGATCGTCTCGGCCTTCGACCAGCTCGCCAGCCAGGCATCGGCCACGCGGGCCACCAGGAGCACGACGGGCGGGCAGTCGGGAAGTTCGTCCTTGAGCTGGTGGCACAGGCCCATGCCCCCACTCGGGACCGCCTCACCGTCCAGCACCAGCACGTCGAAACCGCCACCAGCAACAGCCTTCTCGACGGCTCGGTGGGTCGCGACGTCGAAGATCTCCAGTTCGGGAAGGTCCTGCGCGATGCGCCGGCCGAGGGCCAGCCGCACCTCGTCACGGGTCACGCGGTCATCGGAGTACAGCAACACCTTCAGCCTGGCGGTGGTCTGCTCTTCGCTCATCTGTGGTCCTCGTGGAGTGGTGTGCGCCTGCGCGGCCTTGCTCGGCATGCTATCGCGCCCCACGCCGTGCCGGACACGGGAGCCGTGGGCGGCGAGCAGCACCACGGGATGGGTCCACAGGTGACTCTTGACATGACGACAGGCAGTTTTCAGGCAATAATGGCGCCGTGGCTACTTCATCGACGACCAACGCCGCTCCCGTGAAGCCCGTTGGAGCCGTGCACTCGATTGCACCCTCCCGCCTGCACGCACCCAAGGGCCGCACCGACATGGTCCCGCTGGGTACCTGGGTGTGGCTCGCCAGCGAACTGATGTTCTTCGCGGCCATCTTCGCCGCCTACTTCATGGTTCGCGAGGTCACGACCAATGCGGCCAAGACCTACGAGGAATCGCTCTTCCAGACCGAGTTCCACCACATCAACGTGACCTTCGCCGCGATCAACACCGCGATCCTGGTTGCGTCGTCCGTGACTTGCCAGATGGGCGTGTTCAAGGCTGAGCACGGCAAGGTGAAGCGTTCAGGCTCACTGCTCAACCCGCTGTCCTGGGGCTTGCGCGAGTGGTACATCCTCACCTTCGTGATGGGCGCGATCTTCGTCTCGGGTCAGATCTGGGAGTACTTCACGCTGTTCAGCGAGGGCTTCGGCATCAGCACCAATGTCTACTGGTCGCTGTTCTTCCTGGGCACCGGCATCCACGGTCTGCACGTCTTCGGCGGCCTGCTGGCCTTCCTCTTCGTGCTCGGCCGCACCTACCTGGCGCGCACCTTCACCCACGAACAGGCCGTCAGCGCGATCGTCGTGTCGTACTACTGGCACTTCGTCGACTTCATCTGGATCATCCTGTTCAGCGCCATCTACCTGCTGCCGCTGCTCCCCAACTGACCCGCCAAACCCAGCACCAGAGAGGTACTTCTCGTGCGATTCATCTCGAAGCGGCGCCGCCACCCGGCAGCCAAGCCGCTCACCCTGATTCTGGCCCTGTTCATGATGGGGTTCGCCTACACGGCGGCCACGCCGGCGAGCCAGTCCGCAGCTGACTCGACCACCAACCCCCAGGTCGCACAGGGCAAGGCCCTCTACGACGTCACCTGCTCGTCCTGCCACGGCCTCAACGGTGAGGGTTCGTCCGTGGCTCCCTCGCTGATCGGGGTGGGCGCGGCGGCAGTCGACTTCCAGATGGGAACCGGGCGCATGCCGATGGCCAAGCCGGCCGCCCAGGCGCCCCGCAACCAGGTGACCTACTCGGACGAGGAGATCAGCGCGATCGCCGCCTACGTCGCCTCGCTCGGCGCCGGTCCGGCCATCCCGTCCGCCGACAAGTACTCCACCGCCGGCCTCTCCGACGAGGACCTGGCGCGCGGTGGCGAACTGTTCCGCACCAACTGCTCGGCCTGCCACAACTTCGAGGGCTCCGGTGGCGCGCTGCCGGACGGCGCCTACGCGCCCGCGCTGAAGGGCGTCTCCTCGAAGCACATCTACGAGGCTCTGCGCACCGGTCCGCAGCAGATGCCGCTGTTCTCCGAGGGCGCGCTGCCCGACGAGGACGTCAAGGACATCATCGGTTACCTGACCAACCTCAACGAGAAGCCCAGCTACGGCGGCTTCGCGCTCGGTGGCCTCGGCCCGGTGGCCGAGGGCTTCTGGGGTTGGTTGATCGGCATCGGCTCACTCGTGCTGGTTGCCACGTGGTTGGCCAAGAAGGGGGCTCGCGCGTGATGAACGACCACAAGGACATCGAACTGGTGGACGAGGCGTCCTACCAGCCGGTCCCGAACCCAGGCCTTGAGCCCCACCACGAGCGCTGGACGGACGCAAACGCGGCCGCTGCCAACCGCGCCTACCGCGAGGTGCTCGGCATGCTGGCCCTGGTGCCGCTGCTGGCCATCGCCTTCGTGGTGATCTACTTCGCCGTGCCGAAGGAGAACTACGTCAAGTTCGGCCCGCTGCATGCCAGTGCCATGCACGTCGGCCTTGGCCTGACCGGCGGCGTGGCCACCCTTCTCATCGGCTTCGCCTGCATCCACTGGGCCAAGCAGCTGATGGACGACACCGAGGTCATCGACTACCGCCACTCGGCGTCCTCGAGCGCTGATGACCGCGAGGCCATGCTGCAGCAGTGGCGCGCCGGCGCGGCGGAGTCCTCGCTCGGACGGCGCAAGCTGATCGGCCTCGGCCTGGCGGGTGCCGGACTGGCGGCAGTCCCGGCCGTGGTGCTTCTCGCCGACATGGGCCCACACCCGGGTCCGGGGTTGCGTCGCGCCACGATCGAGAAGACCATCTGGGCCGACGGGGTGAAGCTCGTCAACGACATCACCTTCAAGCCCATCAAGGCCTCCGACATGGAGATCGGGCAGCTGGTCAATGCAGAGCCCGAGAACCTCGAGGAACTGCACGGCACTGCCTTTCAGCAGGCGAAGGCCAAGGCGGCCATCATCATCGTCCGCATGGCACCCGAGTCCATCCGCATCCCCGAGTCCCGCAAGGACTGGCAGGTCAACGGCATCCTCGCCTACTCGAAGATCTGCACGCACGTGGGTTGCCCGATCTCGCTGTGGGAGCAGAAGTCGCACCACCTGCTCTGCCCCTGCCACCAGTCGACCTTCGACCTCGGTGACTCCGGCGTCGTGGTCTTCGGACCCGCCGCCCGCGCGCTGCCCCAGCTCCCGATCAAGGTGAGCGCCGATGGCTACCTGGTCGCCCAGCGCGACTTCGACGTCCCCGTTGGCCCCAGCTACTTCGAGCGCGACTCGCGCAACGACTTCAAGAAGGGTGACAACTGATGGCACGCCCCGCTGACGTTGTGGAGACCTCCCCGGCGCTGGACGTCCAGACGCCGACCAAGGAGTCCCGCGCTCCGAAGCTGCCCGGCGCCCTGAACTGGGCCGACGAGCGAGTTGGCCTTGCCAAGATGGCACGTGGCAACCTGCGCAAGGTCTTTCCCGACCACTGGAGCTTCCTGCTCGGTGAGATCGCGCTGTACTCCTTCATCATCCTGCTGCTGACCGGCGTCTTCCTGACGATCTGGTTCAAGCCGTCGATGGCGGAGATCGAGTACGAGGGCTCCTACCAGCTGCTGCGCGGCGTCGAGATGTCGGAGGCCTTCGCCTCCGCCCTGGCGCTGAGCTTCGACATCCGCGGCGGTCTGCTGGTGCGCCAGGTGCACCACTGGGCCGCGATCCTGTTCATCGCCGCCATGACGGTGCACATGCTGCGCGTCTTCTTCACCGGCGCCTACCGCAAGCCGCGTGAGCTCAACTGGCTGATCGGCGTCGGCCTGCTGGCGCTCGGCCTGATCGAGGGCTTCGCAGGCTACTCCCTGCCCGACGACCTGCTGTCCGGCACCGGCCTGCGCTTCGTCGATGGCCTGATCCGCTCCATCCCGCTGATCGGCACCTGGGCGGAGTTCTTCGTCTTCGGCGGCGAGTTCCCCGGCGACATCCTCGTGCCCCGCCTGTACATGGTGCACATCCTGCTGGTTCCCGGCATCCTGCTCGGCCTGATCGCCGCGCACCTGGCGCTGTTGGTGTACCAGAAGCACACCCAGTACCCCGGCCCCGGACGCACCGAGTCCAATGTCGTCGGCTACCCCCTGTTCCCGGTCTACATGGCCAAGGCTGGTGGCTTCTTCTTCGTGGTGTTCGGCGTCACCGTGCTGATGGGCGCATTCATGCAGATCAACCCCGTGTGGAAGTTCGGCCCCTACAACCCCGCTCAGGTGACTGCCGGTTCCCAGCCGGACTGGTACATGGGCTGGGTCGAGGGTGCCATCCGCATCATCCCGAACTGGGAGTCGCACATCGGCGGCACGACGTGGAGCTGGAACATCTTCGTTCCCGGCGTTGGCCTGATGGGTCTGTTGTTCACCGCCTTGGGCGCGTGGCCCTTCATCGAGCAGTGGATCACCGGTGACAAGGACGAGCACCACATCCTCGACCTGCCGCACAATGCGCCCACCCGCACCGCGCTGGGCATCGCGGGGATGACCTGCTACGCGATGTTCTGGCTGTCCGGCGGCAACGACATCCTGGCGACGCATTTCGGCCTGTCCCTCAACGACGTGACCCGCTTCATGCGCGTCGCCGTGTTCGTCATGCCGGTGATCGCCTTCTTGATCACCAAGCGCATCTGCCTCAGCCTCCAGCGCCGCGACGTCGAGCGCGTCCTGCACGGATCGGAGTCCGGCGAGATCGTGATGACGCCGCAGGGTCGTTACTACGAAGATCACGCGCCGATCAGCGAGGACGAGGCCTTCACCCTGACCCAGCACAAGCAGTACGACATGGTCGAGGCCGGGGAGCCGGGCGACGTTGCCGGCTCCGAGGTCAGTTCGCGTCGTGCCCGCTTCAGCCGCTGGTACGTAGGTGACGAGATCGCCAAGCCGACGACCGCCGAGATCGAGGACGCGCACCACCACGGTGACCCCCCCGAACTGGAGAGCCCCGGCCACTGAGTCAGTCACCTGCACGCCGAGCAGCGGACCCCGCG
>NZ_BAAAKI010000010.1:0-108116 GCF_039527675.1 Luteococcus sanguinis | reverse complement strand
GCGGGGTCCGCTGCATCTGCAGGGTCGCGCTTCACCAATCCGCTCAGCAGGAGAGGGAGGTCCATGCCAGGGCCAGCCAGCAGCCGGCCCACATCGCCGGCCCGTAGGCGAAGGCGCTGCCGAATCGGGAGGGGTGGCGACGGCGCCACCACGTGGTCCCCAGCCCGAGCAGAACCCCCAGCGCCCCGGTGAACAGCAAGGCGAGGTACCACTCGTCCAGGCTGCGGAAGGAGGTGCACAGCGCCAGCACTGGCGCCAGGCGGACGTCACCGAAGCCCAGACCACCGAAGCGCCAGAACAGCCAGAACAGGGCGGTGGTGACCACGACGGCCACCGGCCAGCGGGCGGCCAGTGAGGTTCGGTCGCTGCTGGTGCACGCCACGGCGAGAGCGCCGAGCCCCGTCAGCCACCAACAGACGCGCACGAGCTGTTGTGGAAGAAAGGTCGTCCGTAGGTCCACCACCGTGAGCGCTGCGCCCAGCCCCGCGAAGCCCACCAGGAGAGGCCAGACACGCCAGGGCGTGGTGGCGACGGCCAAACCCGCCGTCATCCCGAGGACAGTCACCGGCAGCAGCATGGTGGTGCCTGTGAGCTCGTGATACCGGGGTTGGATGCCATCGCCACTGTCGGTGGGTTCGGGCAGCCTCGGAACGACAAGGGCCCCAGCCAGCCCCAGCAGGGCGCAGACGAGCACCGCTGCTGCTTGCGTCATGCCGCCGCCTGGAGGCCCACGTCCCCCACCCTAGGCAGGCACAGGGTCGGACGGGCGACGAGCTGACCCAGCGCGTCCTGTAACCGCGCCACCACCAATCGGCTGCAGGTGGGGTGAGGACTTTGCAGCAGCGTCACGAGGTCACCCTCGGAGAGACCGGTCAGCCTGACGGCCTCCTCGGTTCCGACCCGGGCAACGACGCGGGTGGCCAGGACGCGTCCCTCGGCCGCTCCCACCCTGCTCTCGGCGAGGTCGCGCAGCCCGTGCGCGTCCAGCCCGAAGAGTCGTTCTGCGTCCCGACGGCGGATCCGGTCGGGGGAGTGGCGGGGCCGGGGGTGTACTAGCCGCAGCACGGTCGCCGTCGGTACACCGACCAGCACCGCGAGGTGGCGGGGCCGGATGCCGGTCTGGTCGACCAGCTGCTGCACATGGCTGCGGAAGGGCGCCGCCAGCACCCAGTCGGCCAGATCGGCCAGTTCCGTGGTTGGGCGGTGGAGGGGCGCATCCGAGCGGCCGTCTGGCAGGGCAGTCATGGGGACTCCGGTTCTGTAGAGGTTTCTCACCCTCTTCGCCACCCCGGGAAGGCCCCCTGTGAGGTAGACCGGTTGGATCTTCAGGAACGGACAACACCCTGTGCTGCACGAAAGTTGTCACGGTCGAGCTGTCGGTAGGTCGGGCGGTGTCCGGTGATGATGGAAGTCGGCGGGACGCATTGCCCAAGCCCCCTTGACGGGCGTCCCCCGGTCGCATCGGTGCGGCAACCCTCGACAGGAAGACCCATGACGTCGCGTCATCGCTTGCTGCCGCCCGCCCATGACGCTGAATCACCCCCAGTGCCCTTGCGGGGATCGTCCAGCGTGGACAAAGGGTCCGCCCCCAATGGGGGGCGGACCCTTCGACCTGTGCCGACGTCGCGTCGGCGTCGGCCTTGGTCAGCGCTGTGCCTGGGAGAAACCAGCCTTCTCGGCGGCCTCCACGGAGCTGAACCACACGTCGGGGATCGTCCGGTCGTAACCGGTCGACCCGGGGGTGTGGTACTTCATCGAGCGCTCGTTGCCCTTGATCACGTACCCGGCCGGGGCCTCGTCGCCGACATAGGCGCCCTCGCCGTACTCATTGAGCGCGTTGACATCCTCCGCGACGGTCTCGGAGTCGTCGGTGATCCCGCCCTCATCGGCCATCACTGCCTCCCGCTCGGTCTCCTCCACCGACGAGTGGTCCACCTTGGTCTCCTCAAGGGGGGCGGCGGGCTGGTCTGGCGATGCACCACTGGCCGAGCGGTCAGCGGGCACGGTGCTGGCGTTCTCGTCGACCGCGGCAGCTCCGGCCTCGGCAAGGTCAACGTCGGAGGTGGGCTCCGTCTCGGCCTCGTCCAGGGTCACGTCCTCATCGCCGGGGACATAGGCCGAGGACGGCTGGTGGGCCGTCCACTCGTCGTCCTTGCTGCCCAGGAAGGTGCGGACGGCCACCGCGACGGCGGCCAGCACTGCACCCGCGGCGGCGACCTTGGCGACGCGCGCTGCGGCGGAGCCCTTGGCCTCGGGCTCGGGAACGGCGATCTCACCCTTGAGGGCGGCGACGGTGGCCTTGCCGCGGCTGGTGGCCTCGGACACAGCGGGGTGCGCCTCCGCCTGGTGCAGCAGGTCCAGCAGGCTCGGGACGAGGTCATCGGTCACCCTCGCGCGCGCAGTGTCGACGGCGGGCTGGACACGCTCCTGGGCGCTCTGAGCCAGCGGCACCGCGAGGTCCTTGGCCTGACCGGCCTGGGCCGCGGCGACGGCGGCCAATGGGGCCAGCAGTTCGGTCAGGTGCACACCTTGGTCCTTGGCCTGACCGGCGAGGGTCTGGCCCCGGTCCTTGGCCTGGGCGGCGAGGGTCTGTCCCTGGTCCTTGGCCTGGGCGGCGAGGGCCTGGCCCTGGTCCTTGGCTTGCGCCGCGAGCGGCTGGATGCGCTCCTTCGCCTGTTCAGCCAGTGGCTGGACCTTCGCCCGTGCCTGCTCGGCGAGGGGGATGGACACCTCGGACGAGTCGTCGGACACTGCCGCGGCCCGCACCCCGGCGACCGTGGCGCTCGTCTTGTCGCGGGTGGTGGCTGCCTTCACCGCGGCGGTGGCGAGCAGCGGCCCGATCGCCTTCAGCACGTTCTCGATGATGCTGTGGTCGGCGGCCGAGTCGTACTCGACGGCCTGGTTGTCATCCTTCTGGCGGGACACATTTCCTCCAGTGATTTCGATGTCGTCAAGCTCGTGGTCGAGCATGCGCCCACCACGCTACCTGCGCTGCGCAGCGCTCCAACAGGGCGTGAGTGCACCCTTGGCTGACAGCGAACGGCGTCGGCGACCTCGGCTGCGTGAGGTCCCAGCGCGGCGCGCTAGGCTCATGGGGTCAAGCCATCGGCCCTCGGGCCCGGAACACAGTTAGGCAAGAGACAGTGGCCAACACCGCAACGCTGCACACGAACCACGGCGACATCGTCATCAACCTGTTCGAAGACCAGGCCCCCAAGACGGTCGAGAATTTCGTGGGCCTCGCGACGGGCACCAAGGAGTACACGGACCCGAAGACGGGCCAGCCCACCACGGGCAACTTCTACGACGGGCTCACCTTCCACCGCATCATCCCCGAGTTCATGATCCAGGGCGGCTGCCCGCTGGGCACCGGAACCGGTGGCCCGGGCTACAAGTTCGCGGACGAGTTCCACCCCGAACTGAACTTCGGCAAGCCCTACCTGCTGGCCATGGCCAATGCGGGCCCCGGTACCAACGGCTCGCAGTTCTTCATCACGGTGTCGGCGCCCAACACCCGCCACCTGACCAACCGTCACACCATCTTCGGTGAGGTCGCAGACGAGGCCTCGCGCGCCGTCGTCGACGAGATCGTCAGCGTCCCCACCGGCCCGATGGACCGCCCGGTCGAGCCCGTCGTCATCGAGTCGGTCGAGATCGCCTGAGGCCCAGAGCCCACAGCACGACCCAGAACCACCCAGACGGTGCCCGGGAGCCACGCGCTCCCGGGCACCGTCGTCTCCTCACGTTGTCTTCGCAGCTCGTCCCAGCGCGACGGCTCACCGCGTCGCCCCTGGGCTGGTCGCGCCATAGGATGCGGGCATGATCACCGCGATTGTCTTCGTGAAGGCCGATGTGGCCCGCATTCCAGAGGTGGCCGAACAGATCGCCGCCCTTGACGGCGTCTCCGAGGTCTACTCGGTCACCGGCCAGGTCGACCTGATCGCGATGGTGCGGGTGCGAGACACCGAGGCGGTCGCCGAGGTCATCTCCGACCACCTCAACAAGGTTCCCGGCGTCCTTGACACCGAGACCCACATCGCCTTCCGCGCCTACTCCTCGCGCGACTTGGACGCCACCTTCTCCATCGGCGACTGAAGCTCGCTCAACCGGCCAGGACGGGCTGGGCCGCACCGACAGTGAGCCGGGCCAGGTCGCCCTGGCCGAGACCGACGTGGATCGGCCAGGACCACTCTCCGTCCACCTCCATCAGCCGGACACCGGGGGTCTCGAGCCAGGCGGCGATCCGCTCGCACTCCTCGACCGATCCCGCGGGCCAACCGCCCACCGGGGCCAACACGGTCTCGGCGCGGGAGACGGCCTCGCGGGCGACCGCCTGCGGAACCTCGCCCGGCAGGGCACGAGCGGCCGCGGCGAGGCGTCCATGGCGGACCACGTGGATCTGCCAGCCCAATCCGTCCCACTGCGCTGCGACCAGTTGTGGCAGCCTGGCGATGGACCGTACCCGTTGGTGCCGCACGGAGGCGCGGGCGTAGCCGGCCAGCCGCTGGCTGACCACCTGCGCCTCCTCATAGCGCTGCTGGTCGACGAGTCGCCGCAACCTCACCCCTACCGTCCCCAGCACAGGGCGGACGTCCTCCCCGAGTGAGGAACGCAGCCGATCGATCAGGTCGGCGTAACGGACCACCTGCTCGCCCAGCTGGCAGGGAGCCAGGCAGCGCCCCATCTCACCCAGGGCGCATCCGGCCGCCGGGCGTCGCGCGGAGAGCCGCTGGGTGCACTGGCGGATCGGGAAGGCGTCGTAGATCGCCAGCAGGGCGTCGTCGGCGGCCTGCCGGGATGAGAAGGGGCCCCAGTAGTGGCAGCCGTCGTCACTGACCCGTCGGACCACCGACAGGCGCGGGAAGGCCTCCTTGGTCAGTTTCACCCACAGCAGCCGGTCTTGGTTGCGGGAGCGTCGGTTGTAGCGGGGGGAGTGGGCCGCGATCATCCGCAGCTCGCGCACCTCTGCCTCGAGGGGGGTGACGCACGGGTGGGCCTCGACGCCGCTCGCCACCCGGACCATCTCCTCCATCCGTCCGCGCTTCTCGGACGCAGTGAAGTAGGTGCGCACGCGGGTGCGGATGGACTTGGACTTGCCGACGTAGAGGATCTCGCGCCGCATCCCACCCGACCCGTCCGGCTGGTCGGCGTAGAAGCAGTAGACGCCGGGGCCGGTGGGCAGCTCCTTCGCCCAAGCACGCTTGGCGCGTCGCTGGGGGGAGACCCGGTGGGTGAACTCGGTGAGGTCTTCCAGCGTGTCGACGCCCAGGTTGCCCACCCGCTCCACCAGGGCGTGCAGCACGTCGACGGTGGCGCGGGCGTCGGACAGGGCCCGGTGGTTGGGCACCGTGGTGGCGCCGAAGTGCGCCGCGAGGGTGGACAACTGGCAGTTGGGCACCTCGTCACGTAACAGCACCTGCCGGGCCAGGGCGACCGTGTCGACCACCGCATTGGCCTGCCACGACTGGCCATGCTCGGCGCAGGCCCGCTTGAGGAAGCCGATGTCGAAGCCGGCATTGTGGGCGACCAGTACGGTGCCGCGGGCGAACTCCAAGAAGCTGGGCAGCACCTGGGCGATCCGCGGCTGGGTGGCGACCATCGCATTGGTGATGCCGGTGAGGACGGCGATCACGGCGGGGATGTGGCCACCGGGGTTGACCAGCGTCTGGTACTCGCCCACCACCTCGCCGCCACACACCTTGACCGCCCCGATCTCGGTGATCTGCGCCTCCGGTCCGCTGCCGGTGGTCTCCAGGTCGACGACGCAGAAGGTGATCTGCGACAGGGGGGTTCCCAGGTCGTCGAAGGACGGCTGGTCGGCTCGATAGGCGGCGGTCGTCGGCATGGCAGTGACGCTAGGCGGCGGCTCCGACACTCCCGGCGCCCTGCCGACGACCAGGCGGGTCTTTGTTCGAAATGGATTCGAGAAAGCTGTCGGAGGTTGCGCCAAGCATGGTGGGCATGGACAAGCTCACCATCGACTGCGGCGGGTGCCGCAATGCCGGGCCCGCCTGCGCAAACTGCGTGGTCTCCGCGCTGCTGGGCGCCCCCGAGATGCCGGAACTCACCCACGAGGAGGCTGACGCGGTGGCTGCCCTGGCGGGGCAGGGGCTGGTGCCGCCGCTGCGGCTGATGCCCAGCCGGCGCGGCGCCGACACAGACTCGGGGTGTTTGTGGGGCCAGCGCCTGCGAGCCTAGGATCAGGCCATCCCACAAGCTCCGGGCGTGGCAGTGCAGGCCCCGGCCCGGCCCGTCCTGGAGGAAGCAGCGCATGCTGAGCATCGGCATCGACATCGGCGGCACCAAGGTGGCCGCCGGTGTGGTCAGCGAGGACGGCCAGATCCTGCGCCGACTGCAGATCCCGAGCCCCACGCATTCGCCGGAGGCGGTCGAGGATGCGATCGTCCAGGTGGTCCAGGAACTGGACCGCACCCATCCATCGGGGGCGGTGGGCATCGGCGCCGCCGGCTGGGTCGACACCGATCAGGCGATCGTCCGCTTCTCCCCGCACCTGGCCTGGCGCAACGAACCCCTGAAGGAACGCCTCAGCCAGCGCATTGATGCCCCCGTGATCGTCGACAACGACGCCAATGCCGCGGCGTGGGCCGAGTTCCGCTTCGGCGCCGGGCGCAACTCCCACGTCATGGTGTGCATCACGCTGGGCACTGGAATCGGCGGTGCGATGGTCGTCAACGGACGCCTCTTCCGTGGCCGCTACGGCATGGCCGGCGAGTTCGGCCACATGGGTGTTGTGCCGGAAGGGCACTGGTGCCCCTGCGGCAACCGCGGGTGCTGGGAGCAGTACGCCAGCGGCAATGCGCTGGTTCGCGACGCCAAGGCCCTCATGCGCGAGCGGTCTCCGCGGGCGCAGGCGCTCCTGCAGGCCGTGGATGGCGACGTGGAAGCCCTGACCGGCCCCGACGTGACCGCCGCCGCCATGGCCGGCGACCCGATGGCCACCGAACTGATCGCCGACGTCGGCATCTGGCTCGGCCGAGGCCTGGCCAACCTCGCCGCGGCACTTGACCCGGACCTGTTCGTGATCGGCGGCGGCGTCAGCGCGGCCGGTGATCTGGTGCTGGCGCCAGCGCAGGCCGCCTTCGACCGCTTCCTGACAGGCCGTGGCTTCCGTCCGCCCGCACAGTTGGTCCTGGCGCAGTTCCGCAATGACGCAGGTCTGCTGGGGGCGGCAGATCTGGCGCGGCACTCGATCGTCGAGCCGCCCGGCGTGGGCCCGCGTAGCGGCTTCTGGCCGCGGCGCAAACGTGCTCGTCCACGTCGCCATCGGACGCTGATGGAGCTGATGGACGCCTCACTGGGCCAGCAACCATCGGGCCGGTAGCAGCCCGCGGCGTGGCAAGGCTCAGAGTCGAGCGCCGTCGTCCCAGGGATCGATCCGGCGGCGGGGAGTCGACATCAACAGTGTGGCCAGGCCCACGAGCGAGGCGATGATGCCCGCCCAAGTAATGGCGCGGCTGAAGTTCGCTCCGAACAAGCCGAGCACGGTGACCAGCAGCCCACCACCCATCAACACGATGCCCAGCAGCACTGCGCTGCGCGGCCGGGTCATGGGCGGCGGCGTGTCAGGGGTGTGGCGCGACCAGTGCGAATCGGAGGGTTCCGCCTCGTCCAGCGCGTCCTGCAGGTTGAAGTCACTGGTGGGAGCTTGGTGTGCCGCGGGGGCCTGGAGCGGCGCCCGGGGCACCGGCGTGCCGAATTCCGCCCCGATGATCTCGCAGAAGCGCGCGTCGACGTCGCGATCGTCGTTCATCGCTGACCCCCCGTGTCCGTGCACCCGCCCGATCGAGTACGCCCCCATGCTACGCGGGCGCGTCGTGGCTTCCCAGCCGCGAGCAGTCCCGCTCCCGTAGTGTTGCCCCGCAAGGAGGAAGCGCCGGTGTGGTACCAGCTGTTCAAGCACGTCCTGTTCGTGCCCTACGTCAAGGTCTTCTGTCGTCCACAGGTCGACGGGCTGGAAAACCTGCCCGCCAGCGGGGGAGTGTTGCTGGCCGCCAACCACCTGGGCGCCGGCGACACCTTCCTGGTGCCGGCCAGCCTGCCTCGCCAGATGGTCTTCCCCGCGAAGGCTGAGCTCTTCCGAGGTGACCAAGGGATCAGGTCACGCGTCGTCGCGTGGTTCCTACGTGCGGTGGGTCAGGTGCCGCTGGACCGAACTGGGGGGCGCGCCAGCGCCGAGGGCCTGGAACCAGTCCTGCAGGCGTTGCGGGAGGGCCACGTCGTCGGAATCTTCCCCGAAGGTACCCGCTCACCTGATGGACGTCTCTACAAGGGCAAGACGGGCGTCGCGCGGATCGCGCTGGCCTCAGGTGCTCCCGTCGTCCCGGTCGGTATGGTCGACACCGCACTGCGCCGCGGTCCGCTGGGCGTGCGCTACATGCGCGGCGCCAGGATCGTCATTGGTGAGCCGATGTGCTTGCAGGCCCCCTCAGGCAACGAAACCGACCAGCAGACCCTGCGCCGGCTCACCAATCAGGTGATGGCCCAGGTGCAGCGGTTGTCTGGCCAGGAGTACGTGGACGTCTACGGTGCGAGTGTGAAGCACGGAGACCTCGTGGGCTCCGAGGTGAGTGAGCGGGTGCTGCCCTTCCCGGGGGCACCCATCGACGAGGAGGTCCAGACCGGTGCCTGACAGCCAGCCCGAGGCAGGACGCTTCGACAAGGTCCGCGAGGCGATCGTGGGCCAGGTCGAGGGTATCGAGAACCTGCCCGCCGCAGGGGCGGCGATCGTCGCCTTCAACCACGTCTCGGTCGTCGACGGCCTCCTGACCAACCTGGTGGCCGGGCGCCGGATCACCTTCGTGGGCACGGAGCCCGCTCGCGTGCGTGGCCTGCTCTCACGGGTGGCCCGTCGCGAGCCCGCCGACCAGCTCGAACCCGCCCGCCGAATCCTGGCAAAGGGTGAGCTGTTGGGGCTCTTCCCCGAGGCACGACGATCCCCGGACGGGCGTCTCTATCGTGGCACCACGGACGTCGCCGAACTGGCGCTGGAGAAGGGCGTCCCGGTGATCCCCGCCGGCGTCATCGTGGATTCCGGACGGGTACTGGGATCGACGATCGTCTTCGGCGAGGCCCAGGACCTGTCCCGCTTCGCCTCCCTGCCCGACCGGGAACTCGCCCTGCGCGCCGCGACCGACACCGTGATGGCCGCCATCGCCGCGTGCTCCGGCCAGGTCTACGTCGACCGCCACGTCTGGGCCGAGCGCCAGGCCCTGCATCAGGAGCGCCGGGAGCAGGGGCAGGTGGCCAAGGAGCAGGCAGCGCGCGCACGCGCCCAGCGGGAGCTCGCCCAACAGCAGGCTGCGGCACAGGCCCAGCAGGATGCCGAGGAGCTGGCCCGTCAGCAGGCAGCGGCAGCCGAGGCAGCGCGCGCACACGCCGAACGGGCCGCTGCCGCCGACCGCGCTCGGCGCGAGGCCGTCCGTCAGGTGCGCCACCCCTCGCCCCAGGGTCAACCACGCGACGTGACCGAACCGGTGCGTCACAAACCCGATGCCCCGGATGCCATGTCGTGAACAGCCGCTCGTGATCACCAGGGCGAGCAATCCGGGTGCCGACGTCCTGCACTCCACCTACACGGTGATCGAGGTGCTGCGATGGGTGATGCTCGCGCACGCTGCGGCCCTGTGCCTGCAGCGGCGCGACGAGGCAGCCCACCCCTGGCTGATGGTCGCCGCGCTGGTCCTGATGGCTGTTTGGACCCCCTTCGTGGGAAGGATGCAGGCCGATCCGAGCGGGCGCCAGCCGTGGCTGATGTGGTCGGACCTCGGCCTGTCGGTGGCCCTGCTTGCCATCTCCAGGCTGGTGCTGGGCGGTGCCGCGATGAGCTTGGACGCCATGCCGTTGCCCGGGTTCTGGGTGCTGGCCGCTCCACTGGCGGTGGCGGTGTGGGCGGGCGCCGGGAGCGGGCTCGCCGCGGGCGCACTGCTGGGCGTCGTCCAGTTGGTGATGGGCCGCACGATCGACGTCCGCACCGTTGGCATCATCGCCGGCCTGCTGGTGCTGTCATGGGGTCTCGGCCGCATCGTCGACACCCTGCGTGCCTCGATCGCCGACCGCGAGGCGGACTACGCGCGGGCTGCGGCACTGGCTGAACGTGACCGGATGAACCGGATCGTCCACGACGGGGCCCTGCAGGTGCTGGCGATGGTGGAGCGCGAGGGTCCCGAGCTCGGGCCCAAAGGCGTCTACCTGGCCAATGTGGCGCGCCAGCAGGAGTCCCGGCTCCGCGCGCTGCTCCAGGACCGAAATGTCGACCTCCCCGAGGAACTGCCCGACAACCAGGGCACTGACATCACCACCATGCTCGAACAGCACGACAGCGACACTGTGACTGTCTCCTTGATGGCGGGTGAGGTGGTGATGGACCGTCGTCGTGCGCAGGAACTCGACGCAGCCGTGCGCGAGGTGATCGCCAATGTCGAGAAGCATGCCGGGCCCAGCGCCCGCGCCTGGGTGCTCGTCGAGGAGGAGGACGGTCAGGTGATCGTCTCGGTGCGCGACAATGGCCACGGCATGACCCGCCAGCAGGTCGACAGGGCAACGTCTTCGGGGCGGCTCGGCATCCAGAACTCGATCCTTGGCAGAATTGCCGACATCGGGGGAGTGGCGATCGCCCGATCGCTTCCCGGCCGGGGCGTCGAGTGGGAGTTCCGGGTACCAACACAGGAGGAACGGTGAGCGCACGACGCAGGGTGATGCTGGTCGACGACCACCCGATGTGGATCGACGCGCTGAGCGAGGACCTGGTCGCCGAGGGCTTCGAGATCGTCGCCGTCGCCCACACCGGCGAGGAGTGCCTGCGCCGTGCCCGGGCCACCCGTCCCGAAGTGATCGTCATGGACCTGCGCATCCCCGACCCCGACGGGGCAACCTGCACCCAGCTGTTGTTGCAGGAGTTCCCGGACACGCACGTCCTGGTCGTCAGCGCGTCCGGCGAGCGGGACGACGTGCTGCGCGCGGTCAAGGCCGGCGCCAAGGGCTACCTGGTCAAGTCTGCGTCCAAGGCCGAGCTGATCGAGGGCGTGAAACGGACGGCCGAGGGCGATGCCATCTTCACACCCGGCCTGGCAGGCCTGGTGCTGGGCGAGTTCCGGCGGATGGCCACCGTCGCGCAGCAGCGCAACGAGGAGGGGCCCCAGCTGACCAGCCGCGAGATCGACGTGCTGCGCCGCGTGGCGAAGGGGATGGCCTACCGCGAGATCGCTGACGAGTTGGTGGTCAGCCATCGCACCGTCCAGAACCACGTCCAGAACGTGCTGCGCAAGCTGCAGCTGCACAACAGGGTCGAGCTGACCCTCTACGCCCTCGAGCAGGGATACGGCGAAGAGCCGAGCTGACGGGCACCGCCGCCACCGGAGTGGGATGGGTCGGGCGGGGGCCGACTCGCCGACTATCCTTCTCGCCATGTCCGCGATCCCCAGCCTCGACGCCCTGCACGCCCTTCCCCAGGTGCAGCAGCCGACCTATGCCGACGCCGACGAGCTGGCGGGCGTGCTCGACACCCTGCGTACCCTGCCGCCACTGGTCTTCGCCGGAGAGTGCGATGAGCTGCGCGGCAAGCTGGCCGACGTGGCCAATGGCAAGGCCTTTCTGCTCCAGGGTGGTGACTGTGCCGAGACCTTCGACACCGTGACCGGGAACAACGTCAAGGGCAAGCTGCGTGTGCTGCTCAGCATGGCCGTCGTGCTCACCTACGCCGCCCAGGTGCCGGTGGTCAAGGTCGGCCGGATCGCCGGCCAGTACGCCAAGCCGCGCTCCAAGGACACCGAGACCCGTGGCGACGTGACCCTGCCCGCCTACCGCGGTGATGCCGTCAACGGCTTCGAGTTCACCGAGCAGGCTCGGCGTCACGACCCCGAGCGACTGCTGCGCATCTACAACGCCTCCGCCGCCACGCTGAACCTCGTCCGCGCCTTCGTGAAGGGCGGTTTCGCCGACCTGCGTGGCATCCACACCTGGAATGCCGACTTCGTGCGCAACTCCGGCGTCGAGGCCCGCTACGAGCAGCTGGCCGACGAGATCGAGCGCGCGCTGGCCTTCATGGTGACCTGCGGTGTGGACGACTCCACCCTTTCCGGCGTCGACTTCTACGCCTCCCACGAGGCGCTGCTGCTCGACTACGAGCACGCGATGACCCGCATCGACTCGCGCTCCCAGGAGCCCTATGACACCTCGGGTCACATGGTCTGGATCGGTGAGCGCACCCGCCAGCTGGATGGTGCACACGTCGAGCTGCTGCGCCACATCCGCAACCCGCTGGGCATCAAGCTCGGCCCGACCTCCACGCCGCAGGACGCGCTGGGGCTGGCCGACCTGCTCGACCCGGACCGCGAGCCCGGTCGGATCACCTTCATCACCCGGATGGGGGCCGCGAACGTTCGCGAGAAGCTTCCGCCGCTGGTGAAGGGCATCGAGGCCTCCGGACGCAAGGTGGTGTGGGTCTGCGACCCGATGCACGGCAACACCTTCGAGGCCGCCAATGGTTTCAAGACCCGTTCCTTCTCCGACGTCGTGGAGGAGCTGAACGGCTTCTTCGACGTACACCACGAGCTGGGCACCTGGCCGGGTGGCGTGCACATCGAGCTGACCGGTGACGACGTCACCGAGTGCCTGGGCGGTGCCTTTGACCTGTCCGAGGCTGACCTGGCGACCCGCTACGAGACGGCCTGCGACCCGCGCCTGAACCGCAACCAGTCGCTGGAGCTGGCGTTCATGGTGGCCGAGCGTCTCTCGGACGGACGGATCAAGCGCGCCGACAAGCCCTTCGCCGACTTCCAGGCGCTCGACTTCTGATGATCGACCTGCGCTCGGACACCCTCACCCGTCCCACCGGCGCGATGCGCCGGGCGATGCTCGAGGCGCCGGTGGGGGACGACGTCTACGGCGAGGACCCGAGCGTCAACGAGTTCGAGGCGCAGGTGGCCGAGCTCTTCGGCCAGCAAGCCGGGCTCTTCTGTGCCACCGGCTCGCTGGCCAACCTGCTGGGCATCTGGTCGCTGGTGCGTCCCGGGGACGAGGTGCTGTGCGACGCACAGGCGCACATCGTCCGGGCCGAACTGGGAGCCCACGCCGCCCTGCACGGGATCACCACCCGCACCTGGACCTCGACCGAGGGCACCACCACCGCGGCGAACCTTGCTCCCCTGGTGGCGCCCGACAACGGACCCTTCCTGGTGCGCACCACCGCGATCGAGGTGGAGAACACCCACAACTTCGGCGGCGGCACCGTGTGGGGCCTGGACGACCTGACCGGCGTCAGCGAGATGGCGGCAGACGGGGGGCTCGGCCGACACCTTGACGGCGCCCGGATCTGGAATGCGCACGTCGCGACGGGCGTCGCGCTGCAGTCCTATGGCACGCTCTTCGACACCGTCAGCGTCTGCTTCAGCAAGGGTCTCGGCGCACCGGTCGGGTCGATGCTGCTCTCGGACGCGGACACCATCGCCCGGGCGCGGGTGCACCGCAAGCGCCTCGGCGGGGGCTGGCGCCAGGCGGGGATGCTCGCCGCTGGCGCGAAGTACGCGGTCGAGCACCACGTCGAGCGCCTCGCCGACGACCACACAGCAGCCCGCGCCTTCGCCGAGCAGGTGGCGCTGGCGGCGCCGGGTTCCTGCGACCCGGACCGGGTGCAGACCAACATCGTCGTCGTCGACACGGGCTCCCGGGCAGCTGGTGAGGTGGTCAAGGAGCTCGCCAATCAGGGCGTGGCGCTCTCGGTGGTCGGTGCGCGGGCGGTGCGCGCCGTCACCCACCTCGACGTCACCACCCAGGATTGCGCCGCCGCCGGGCAGGCACTGGGCAGCCTCCTGGCCTGAGGGCAGACTGCTTGTCTGCAGGGCAATATGGGTCCATGCAGATCACCCAGCTCGGCCATTCCACGGTCCTGGTCGAAACAGCCGACCGGCGCATCCTGCTCGACCCCGGGAACTTCAGCGCCGACTGGCACGGCCTGACCGACCTGGACGCGATTCTGGTCACCCACCAGCACCCCGACCACGCTGACCCCGAACACCTGCCCGCGCTGGTCGCGGCAAACCCGCAGGCAGCAGTCTGGGTCGAACCCACCGTCCCACAACAGGTTGACCTGCCGACCGCGCAGCCCTTGGCCGCCGACACCTCCGTCGGGCTCGGGGGAGTGACCATCACCGCGGTGGGCGGCACCCACGCCGTCATCCACCGCGACATCCCGTCGATCGGCAATGTGGGTCTTGTCATCGCTGCGGAGGGGGAGCCGACGTTCTTTCACCCCGGTGACTGCCTCTCGGTGGTGCCTTGCGGCATCGACGTTCTGGCTGCACCGGCGCACGGACCTTGGGCGGCGATGAAGGAGCACATCGACTTCGTCCGTGCCGTGGGTGCCGCGCGGGGCTTGCTGATCCACGACGGACTGCTCAGCGAGCGGGGTTGGCAGCTGACCTTCGGACGCCTGAACGAGATGACCGGCACGCAGTTCAGCGATCACCGGGACCAGCGGACGTTCACCGTCTGAGGTGGGGGCAGCCCGGCGGGCTCAGATCACCCAGATGGTCACGGTCGAACCCTGCTTGGCCATGTTGCCCTGCGAGGGTGAGGCGGCGCGGACCACGTCGAGGCGCAGCCAGTCGGCGGTCGCGTGCACGACCTTGACCTTGAAACCGGCGGCGGTGAGCTTCTCGCTGGCCGACTCCTCGCTGGACCCCGCGACCGTCGGCACCTGGACCATCACCGGGCCCTTGGAGACGACGAGCCTGACCGGGTCGCCCTTGTACAAGGTGCCCTTGGCGGGACTCTGACTGACCACCCGTCCGGCGGCGACGGTGTCGGAGTTCTGCTCCGAGGTGGTCACCGTCAGCCCGAGGTTGCGCAGCGAGTAGCTGGCGTCGGTGGCCTTCTTCCCGGTCCAGTCGGTGGCCTCGATCGGACGACGACCCTTGCTGATCGTCAGGTCGACCTCGACGCCCCTCTTCAGCAGGTCACCACGGCGCTGCGAAGTGGTGATCACCTGGTCGGCGGGGATCTGTTCGTCGTAGACCTTGGTGACGTCACCAACGGCCAGGTTGGTGTCGGTCAACGTCCGTGTGGCCTCGTCGAGTGTCAACCCGATCAGCTTGGGGACGGCGTAGCGCTCCGGCCCCTTGGACACATAGGCGACCACGGTTCCGTGGTTCTTGATCCGCTCACCGGATGCGGGCTCGGTGCGGATGACGGTTCCCTTGGGGATCGACTCGCTGTACTGCTGGACGAAGGAGACGGCCAGGCCATTGGCCGCGGCCACCGCATTCGCATCCGACTGCTGGGTCGCGGCCAGCGCGGGGGTGGAGCTCCACTGCCCCTCGCTGAACCACCAGTAGGCGCCGCTGCACAGCGCGGTGGCCAGCACCAGCGTGAGCAGCAGGCCCAGCACCCCGCGGCGACGGCGCGCCATCTGGCGGCGGGTGTGGTCGTTGCCGAAGTGCTGCGGCGCCGGACGCGGGCCTTGGGAAGTCGACCCGGCCAGTGGCTTGGCGGGGCGTGCGACGGCGAGGCGGGCCGAGCCCACATGCCAGTCCACCGGGCTGACCGGGGTGCGGGCAGGGACCGCCGCCAGCCCCTGACGGGCCGGACGGACGGGCTCACCGCCGCTGGCCCTGCTGTCGCCGGGCCCGCTGTGGTTGGTCCCGCTGTGGTTGGTCCCGCTGTGGTTGATGGCAGCGCGGAAGGGCTCGGAGGGCCGGAGCGGCGGGATCGGGCCGGTGACCGATTCAGGGCTCGTCGGCCGTCCGGCGTGGGCCAGGTCGGCCGCCAAGAGGCTGCTGGCGTCGGGAGCGGTTGATCCAGTCTCGGCAGGGTCGCGTCGCATCGTGGCCGACATCTGGTCGGTGAGCGCCGGGTCGTCCAGGATCCCGTGTGACAACGCCCGGCGCGCCACGCGGAGCAGGTGCAGCATCTCGCGTCCGTCGGCTGGCCGGTCGGCGGGCTGGCGCCGGGTGCAGGCCACGACGAGCGCGTCCAGGTAGGGCGGAATTATCCTGCGGGAGTCCATCGAGCGCGGGTCATTGCCCACCAGCAGCGTCGAGGGCGCGGGTATGTCGTTGTGGACGTGTGAATAGGCCACCTGGATGGGGGTCTCGCCCTGGTGCGGCTTCTTGCCAGTGAGCAGCTCGAAGAGCACCACGCCGGCGGAATAGACGTCGGATCGGGCATCGGCCCGGCCATGGGTGACCAGCTCCGGCGGCAGGTAGCTGACGGTGCCGATCAACAGCCCGGCGGTGGCGGTCGCGGTCTGGGAGGTGACGGCGCGGGCCAGCCCGAAGTCCGCGACCTTGATCTGGCCGCGGTCGGAGATCAGGACGTTCTCGGGCTTGACGTCGCGGTGCACCAGGCCTGCCTCGTGGGCGCTGGACAGGGCGCTGACCACGGATTCCAGCAGGTCGAGGGCGCGCGAGGGAGGTAGCGGTGCCTCGCGGGTGATGATGTGGCGCAGCGTGCAGCCCTGCACGAACTCCATCACGATGTAGGGACGTCCGTTGTCGGAGCCCTGGTCGAAGACACTGACCACGTGCGGGTTGGACAGGGTGGCCGCGGACCGGGCCTCGCGGTCGAACTTGCGGGTGAACTCGGCGTCGTCACCGAGCCCGTCGTGCATCACCTTCACCGCGACGGTGCGGGTCAGGCGGCGGTCCTGGGCGCGGTAGACGGTAGCCATGCCGCCACGAGCCAGTCTTGCCAAGATCTCGTAGCGACCGTCCAGCACACGTCCGACCAAGGGGTCGCTCATGCTCGTGGTGGTCACAACAAACTCCAAACACGGTCGGGGAAGGAAGGGGCCGTGTTGCCTGGAGGCAGTCTAGGACGCGCTCCTGTGCGCTCCCCGAGAGGGCGCGCCGCGCGATCCGGGAGGATCTTGCGCCGGGGGGCCAAAGTTTCCGGGTGGGCCAAGTTTCCGGGTGAGCCAAACTTCCGGGTGGGCCTGCGCCGACAGATGGCCGCCCTTGCTCCTAGAGTGGGCCCGTGACTGTTCTCAAGGGCCTCGACACCCGCCTGAAGCTGGCCAAGCTGCACCTGATCACCGACACCCGCGCCAAGCAGGGCGACCTCAAGGACTTCCTGGTGGCCGCGATCAGCGGTGGCGTCGACCTGGTGGAGCTGCGTGACCCGCAGGCCACCGACGACGAACTCGTGGAGGCGCTGGAGCTGGCCCGTTCCATCGCCCTCCAGCTGGACGCGGGGGTGATCGTCGGCGGCAGCCTCGGCGCGGCCGAGCGTTTCGGCGCCGACTACCTGCATCTGGGAGCCGCCGCCGGCGCGGTCGACCGCGGTGGGCTGAGCGAGTTCGCCATCGTCGGGCGCAGTGTGCACAGCGAGGAGCAGGTGCGCGCCGCCAGCGAGGACGATGCCATCGGTTGGATGCTGGTCGGGCCCGTCTACGGTGCTGCGAAGCTGAACCTGCAGGGTCTGGATCTGGTGCGCCGGGCCGCCGAGGTCGCGCCGGTGGGCGAGGGTAAGCCGTGGTTCGCCGTCGGTTCCATCAACGAGAAGAACCTGGCCGAGGTCGTCGAGGCTGGTGCGCTACGCGTCTCGGTGTCCGGGGCCATCACCGCAGCGAAGGACCCCCAGGCTGCGGCCGAGCGGATCAAGGCCGTCCTGCAGCAGGCCTGGGACGCGCGACCCGAACTGGAACAGTTCTCCATCAAGGTCTTCGGGGACGCCCCGCACGCGACGCTGATCGGTTCCGCGCCGGTCGTTTCCGCTGCGGATGAGGACGAGCCGGCTGCTCCGGTGGTCGAGGACGCCCCGGTCGAGGACGTCGTCCCGGCCGACGAGGCCCGCGCCCAGGAGCCGACGGAGGAACTGCCCGCTGACCTGGCCACCGCTGAGGTCCCGGCTCCCGAGCAGCCCGTCGACGCTCCCGCTCCCAGCCAGGACCTCCAGCCCGAGCAGGCCGAGCCGGTTGTGGAGGACTTCCAGCCCGAGCAGGCCGCGCCGGTCGTCGAGGACTTCAAGCCCGAGCAGGTTCAGGCTGAGCAGGATCAGCCGGGGCAGGATCAGCCGGGGCAGGATCAGCCGGGGCAGGATCAGCCGGGGCAGGATCAGCCGGGGCAGGATCAGCCGGGGCAGGATCAGTCGGAGTTCGACGCGCGGAATCTCGACAACGTTGACTCCGACAACGTTGAATCCAACAACTCCGATCAGTAGTCGCGGTTGATGCAGGCGTCGGCCAGTGCGGCCAGCGCCGTGCGTCCGTCGTCGGTCACGTCCGCACGTTCCAACGCGGCCAGCGCCTGCTGATATCCGTCCCTGATCGTGCGTTCGACGGCCGCCAGGGCACCGCTGGCGGTGATGATCTCGCGCGCCCGGTCGATCTGGCCCTCGTCCAGGCCAGGATTTCCCAGCATCTCGTCCAGTTCCGCCGCCGCGGTGGGGGAACTGCCGGCCAGCGCGTGGGCCACCAGTACGGTGCGCTTGCCCTCGCGGAGGTCGTCCCCCGCGGGCTTGCCGGTGCGCTCGACGTCCCCGAAGACACCGAGCACGTCGTCGCGGAACTGGAAGGCGCGGCCGAGTGGAGACGCGAAGTCGGCCAGATGGGCCAGCAGTTCGTCGCTGCCACCGGCCAGCGCCGCGCCCAGCTGCAGCGGACGCTGCACCGTGTAGCGGTTGGTCTTGAACTCCACGACGCGGTTGGCGGTGGCCAATGCGTCGGCCAGGTCGGCCGAGGCCGGGGCCGACTGCGCCACGACGTCCAGCACCTGACCGCAGGTGACCTCGGTGCGCATCGCCTCCAGCACCGGGCGTCCGCGTTCCAGTGCGGCGAGGTCCAGACCACTGCGGGCGTACATCTGCTCGCTCCACATCACCAGCAGGTCGCCCAGCAGGATCGCGCCAGCGCGTCCGAAGGCCTCGGACGAGCCGCGTCCCGCGCGCTGTTCGTGCAGTGCCTGGTACTGCCGGTGCGCTGCTGGGAGGCCGCGGCGGGTGTCGGAACCGTCCATGACGTCGTCGTGTACCAGGGCGGAGACGTGCAGCAGGTCGAGGCTGGCGGCGGCGCGGACCAGGGCGTCGGGGTCGGAGGGGGCGCCGGCTGCGGCGACGTGCCCCCACCAGCAAAAGGCCGGACGCAACCGCTTGCCACCGCCGGTGAAGTCGCGCGCCAGCCCAAGCGTCAGGTCCAGCTCGGGACCGATCGCCGCGAGCTCGGGGCCCCGGGCAGTCAGGAAAGCGTCGATGGCGTCCCCAACCGCCTCTCGAAAGCCCCTGCCAACCGGATCAGCGGGCGTGAAGGAGTGGAGGGGGGTCTGGGTGGTGGCCACGGACTGAGCCTAGCCGGGGGCCATGTCGGCGTGCGCCCTAGAGTTGACCCCATGCCCGAAACGACCCCCGCCGGACAGACGCGTCCCACCACCGCGGAAAGTCCGACCATCGCGGAGCGTCTCGCCGAGGCCAACGGCCCGCTGTTCGGGTTCGAGTTCTTCCCGCCCAAGGACGATGCCGGCGCGGCACAGCTGCGCGACGCGATCGGCCACCTGGAGCCGCTCGGCCCCGACTTCGTCTCGGTCACCTACGGCGCCTCCGGCTCGACGCGCGAGCGCACCATCAAGGCCACCCGGGAGATCGCCTCGACCACCAACCTGACGGTGATGGGACACCTCACCTGCGCATCCCAGGCCACTGCCGACCTGGTGCGCACCGTCGAGGCCTACGGCGAGACCGGGCTCAAGCACGTGCTCGCCATCCGCGGAGACATGCCCGGCGGTCCGACCGCACCGTGGGAACAGCACCCCGAGGGGTTGGCGAACGCCACCGAACTGGTGCGGCTGGTGAAGCAGCACGGCGACTTCTGCGTCGGCGTCGCGGCCTTCCCCGACGTCCATCCCGAGAAGCAGGACGCTGCGCTGGACGCACGGATCCTGGTGGAGAAGGCGGAGGCGGGGGCGGACTTCGCGATCACCCAGCTGTTCTTCAACCCGGACGCCTACTTCGACCTGGTCGAGCGGGTGCGCGACCTGGGCTGCCAGATCCCGATCATCCCCGGGATCATGCCGATCACGAATGTGCGCCAGATCGAGCGCTTCGCGGAGCTGTCGGGGGCACCGGTCCCCGAGCAGGTCGTCAACCGGCTGGGGGCCGTTGCCGACGACCCCGCCCAGGTGCGCAAGGTGGGTTCCCGGATCGCGTCCGAGATCGCGGTGACGCTCTTGCGCGGCGGAGCTCCCGGCCTGCAGTTCTTCACGCAGAACCGGTCGCTCGCCACCCGCGAGATCTTCGCCAAGCTGGCCGAGAGCCGCTGGTAGTCGGCCGGCTCATTCTCCGGGGTTCGAGCACATGGTGCCCGCAACCACGCAGAACATGGCTGTGGCCAGCGCAGCGCAGAACGAGAGATGAGCCCGCCGGGCAGTTCCGTGAGTGGGGCGTCCGCGCACTGGCCGATCAACCAGAGGTCACTTCAGGCAGTCGGCCTGCAACCACTGGTGGGGAACGCCCATCCCCTCCACCAGCGCCAAAGCGTGTGGACGCAGTTCCCGGCACAGGGTGTCAACGCCCTGGGTGATCGACTTGGAGCGCGCCGGGCTGATCCGGTTGTGCTCCATGAACCACGCAGCGTCCGCCTCGATGGAGGACAACGCGTAGAGGTCGCACAGCTCCGAGAGCACGGTGGCGGCCTTTGCGTCCTTGGTCGCCTTGATCCCGGCAATGAAGGCCTCCAGCACGCGGTGTTCGGTGTTGGCACGCGCGACGAAGAGCATGTGCGTCTGCACCCGGTTGATCGCCTCGAACTGCTCGTCCTTGGGCAGCTTGGCCGCCTTGCGCATCCGCGCCGCCAAGCCGGCCAGGGCATGCTCCTCCCGGAAGGCGAACATCTGCTGCTGCCACTCGCGGGTGGTGAGGAGCTCTCGCTCGCTGGTGCGGGAGCCCACGCGCTCACCCAGCCGGTTCACCAGCGCCAGCGCGCTGGTCTCCCGGACTGCACCGACGGCCATCTTCGCGGTTGCCTGGGCGGTGCCGCGCAAGTCCATCTCGCCCCAGGCCTTGCGGTAGTCGAGCAGCAGGGCCTTGGCGACCAGCTGGTTGAGCACCGTGTTGTCGCCCTCGAAGGTGGCGAAGACGTCCGCATCCTGGCGGGCCAGCGTGATGCCATTGCCGCTCAGGTAGCCCTGGCCGCCACAGGCCTCGCGGCAGACCTGGATGGTGTCATTGGCCCAGCGGGTCAGCAGCGCCTTCATCCCGGCGGCGCGACTCTCCAGCTCGCGGGAACGCGCCTCATCGCGCTGGTCGGAGGCATTGAGATCGAGCACGGCCTGCAGTTCCAACGCGAGGTCATTCTGGGCGAACCCGTAGGCGTAGGCCCGCGCGATGTTGGGCAGCAGCTTGCGCTGGTGGGCCTGGTAGTCGAGCAGGGTGACCTCCTCGCCGAGGCCGGGCTTGCGGAACTGGGTGCGCTGCAGCGAGTAGCGGGTGGCGATCGACAGCGCCCGACGGCACGAGCTGGCCGCTCCGCCGCCGACGCAGATCCGGCCTCGCACCAGCGTGCCCAGCATGGTGAAGAAGCGCGCATTCTTGCTCTCGATGTCGGAGTGGTAGACACCGTCCTCGCCGACTCCGCCGAAGCGGTCCAGCAGCATCTCTCGACCGACCCGCACGTGGTCGAAGGCGATGGTTCCGTTGTCGACGCCCAGCAGCCCACCCTTGTGCCCCTGGTCACCGCAGTCGACGCCGGCCAGCGCCGACCCGTCCTCGGCGCGGATCGGCACCAGGATGGTGTGCACGCCCTGGTTCTCCCCGTCGACGTAGAGCTGGCCGAAGACCGCCGCCATTCGCCCGTCGGCACCGGCATTCCCGATGTAGGCCTTGCGGGCGGTCGGGGTGGGGGAGTCGACCTCATACTCGCCGGTCTCCGGGATCCAGGTGATGGTGGTCTCGACCGACTGGACGTCGGACCCGTGGCCTAGCTCGGTCATCGCAAAACAGCCCAGCAGGGAGCAGTCGATGACGCGGGGCAGGAAGGTCTCGTGGTGCCATTCGTTGCCCAGGTTGGCGATCGCGCCACCGAACAACCCGTGCTGCACGCCCGACTTGATGGTGAGCGAGAGGTCACCCATCGCCATCATCTCGAAGTTCGCGACCGACTCGGCGCTCGTCCCGGTGCCGCCGACGGCGGCCGGGAAGCCTGCCGTGACGAAGTTCCGCGCCGAGAGGCGCTGGATCCGCTCCAGGGTCCAGGCGCGGGCGCCGGCGAGGTCGAGGGAGGGGTCGCGGACAACGTCGTCGGCGTCCAGCTCGTCGCGCCAACGCTGCTTGGTGGCGTGGAAGGGTCCGTCCAGCGCCTCGGCCAGGGCGCGTCCGGTGGCCGGGGGCAGGGAGACGTCGGCGGTGTTCGTGATGGTGTCGTTGGTGATGGTGGGCGTTGCGTCGGTGAGAGTCATCGTTGGCTCCTGTCGGGTTGGGTGATCCATGTCGGTCAGGACGGGTCGGTCAGGACGGGTCGTTCAGAACGGGTCGTTCAGAACGGGTCGTTCAGGATGCTGAGAGCTGTGGTGCGCCGGTGATGGGCGCGAAGGCCGGGCGGACGAGGTCGCCGACGTCGGCGACCAGGGCGGCCCGAGGACGTGCCATGCCGGCAGTCATCCACTGCTCGGCGATGGCCCAGATGAAGCCGACGACCCCTTGGCCCCAGGTTTCGGCGGCCTCCGGGCTGAAGCCGTCGCGCACCATGTGTGGACGCAGCGCGTCGGCCACCAGGGTTCCGATCCGGCCGGTGAACCCGACGACGGGGTCGGGGGCCTCGGGGTCGGGCCGGGTGGTGACGAATCGGTAGATCTCCGGGTCGCGCTCGACGACGCCGAGGTAGGCATCGGCCAGGCCCAGCACCAGCCCGACCGGGTCATCCAGCAGCTGCTGCAGGGGAGTGGACAGGTTGCTCAGGATGTAGCCGTGGACGGATTCGACGACGGCCTCCCACAGGCCCCTACGGTCACCGAAGTGGCGGTAGAAGACGGTCTTGGAGGTGGCGGCGCTGGAGGCGATCTCGTCCATGCCCACGCCGGCCCCGTGCTCGCGGATGGTGCGCAGCGTGGCAGCCACCAGCTCGCGCCGGCGGTTGGCGCGGTGCGGGTCCCAGCGGGTCGATCGTCCGTCGACCGAAGGCTGGGTGGTTGCTGAATCGATGACCACGGGGTCTGGCATGACGCCCAAGGTACCTGATACTTTCGGTACCGGCTACCCCCAGTAGCTGATAGTTCCCCAAACCTGGAGGCTCAATGTCGACCCCCTCGGCCGTCATCGTCGGCGGCAACCGCATCCCCTTCGCCAAGGCCGGGACGCGTTATGCGCGGGCCTCGAACACCGACCTGCTCACCGCTGCCCTGGACGGATTGGTGGCCCGCTTCGGGCTGGCCGGCGCCGACCTCGGCGAGGTGGCAGGTGGCGCGGTGCTCAAGCACACCCGCGACTTCAACCTGACCCGGGAAGCCGTGCTCGGCTCCGCGCTCGGACCACACACCCCCGCCTGTGACCTGCAGCAGGCCTGCGGCACCGGGCTGGAGGCCGTCATCTACATCGCCAACAAGATCCGCCTCGGCCAGATCGAGAACGGCATCGCCGCCGGCGTCGACTCCGCGTCCGATGCCCCGATCGTGGTGGGGGAGAAACTGCGCCGCGCGCTGCTGGCAGCCAGCCACGCCAAGACCCCCGTCCAGCGGGCCAAGGCCTTCGTCGGCCTGACCCCCAAGGACCTCGCTCCGGTGCCGCCGGCGGTGGTGGAGCCGCGCACCGGGCTGTCGATGGGCGAGTCGCAGGCGCTCACCACCACCCGCTGGGGCATCACCCGCGAGGAGCAGGACCGGATCGCCCTCGAGTCGCACCGCAAGCTGGCCATTGCATGGCAGGACGGCTTCTTCGACGACCTGGTCACCCCCTACCTCGGCGTCACCCGCGACACCCTGCTGCGCCCCGACACCACTGCCGAGAAGCTCGCCTCCCTGAAGCCCGTCTTCGGCCGCGGCGAGGGAGCGTCCATGACCGCCGGCAACTCGACCGCCCTGACAGACGGCGCCGCCACGGTGCTGCTGGCCAGCGACGACTACGCCCGCGAGCACGGCTGGCCGATGCTGGCCACGGTCGTCGACGCCCAGGTCGCCGCCACCGACTACGTCACCGGCGCCGAGGACCTGTTGTTGGCACCCGTCCGTGCCGTTCCGACGCTGCTGGCCCGCAACGACATGACGCTGGCCGACTTCACGATCGTCGAGGTGCACGAGGCCTTCGCCTCGACCGTGCTGGCCACCCTCAAGGGCTGGGAACGGGCCGGGATCGGCGCCGTCGACCCGGATCGCCTGAACGTCGCCGGTTCCTCCCTCGCCACCGGCCACCCCTTCGCCGCGACCGGCGCGCGCGTCGTCGCCACCGCCGCGAAGTTGCTGCACCAGCGCGGTTCGGGTTCCCGCGCGCTCGTGTCCATCTGCGCTGCCGGTGGGCAGGGCGTCACCGCGATCCTGGAGGCCTGCTGACATGGCGAACCCCAACTCCAAGCCGAAGAAGTCCTTGCTGGAGATCATCTACCGCACCGCCCCTGGGCATGCGCTGGCGAAGAAGGCCGGTCTGGCCGACCCGCCCAAGCTGCGCCGCGGCCGCGAGATGCCCGGCGGTCCGGTGGCACTCGGTGTGGTCGCGGGTGGCGTGCGCGTCGCCGAGGCTCTGGCCGACCTGGCCATCGTCACCACCGAGCCGCTGTTGGACGTTGCCGACCAGCGCTCCACCGACGCCGACGGACGCGTGCAGGCTCCCGCCTACCACGCCCGCCTCGGTGCGCTGGTGATCGATGCCACCGGCGTGCGCACCATCGCGCAGCTCGAGGGGGTGCGCGCGATGCTCCGTCCGGCCATGAAGGGACTGGCCCGCTCGGGCCGGGTTGTGCTGGTCGCCGATGCCGCCGATGCGGTGGAGGGGCTGGAGGCCAAGGCCGTCGCACAGGCCATCGACGGCATCAACCGAACCGTCGGCAAGGAACTTCGGGGCGGCTCGACGTCCAACCTGTTGCGGCTAGGGGCCGGCGTCGACTCCGACGACCTGCGCTCCGCGCTGCTGTTCTGCCTACAGGGCCGCTCTGCCTTCGTCGATGGGCAGACCATCGAGCTGTCCCATCGCAAGGCCGGCGACGAGTTGGGCGAGGGCTATCGCAACGATCAGCCGCTGGCCGGACGCGTCGTCGTGGTAACCGGCTCGGCCCGCGGCATCGGCGCGGCCATCTCGCGCACCATGGCACGTGACGGTGCCAAGGTCGTCTGCGTCGACATGCCCCAGGCCGGGGACATGCTGGCGAAGGTCGCCAACGAGATCGGGGGCACGGCGCTCCAGTTGGACATCACCAGCGAGGGTGCCGGACGGGCGATCGCCGACCACGTGGTGGCCCGCCACGGCGCCGATGAGCGGGTCTGGGCCATCGTCCACAATGCTGGGATCACCCGCGACAAGATGCTGGCGAACCTGGATGATGCCAAGTGGGCGCAGGTGCTGGAGGTGAACCTGGCGGCGCAGATTCGGATGAACGAGGTGCTCCTCGACCCCTCGGTGCCCGGCGGGCTGTCCGAGCAGGCGCGTATCGTCGGGATCGCGTCCACCTCGGGCGTGGCCGGCAACAAGGGCCAGACCAACTACGCCGCCTCCAAGGCGGGCGTGATGGGCCTGGTGCGCGCGATGCGCGATGAACTCAGCGGCCGTCCGGTCACTGTCAATGCGGTGGCACCCGGCTTCATCGAGACCGACATGACCGCGGCCATCCCCTTCGTGCAGCGCGAAATGTTCCGGCGCACCAACTCGCTCGGCCAGGGCGGCCAACCCGTCGATGTCGCCGAGACCATCGCCTGGCTGTGTGATCCAGCCAATGGTGCGCTCGACGGCCAGGTCGTGCGGGTCTGCGGTCAGAACCTGGTGGGTGCGTGATGGCCGAGGTCGTATTGCCCGGGCTCCCCGCGGTCGGGGGTCTGGTGACCCGGGCGGCGTTGTCGCCTCGCCGTCCTGACGTGGCCACCCACGGGATCCCCGAGCTCACCGTCCGCGTGGCGGGCGTGAAGCAGAGCCCGACCGGGCTCGCTGACTATGACCGGGTGACCGGCTTCACCCTGCGTGACCAGGTGCCCCCGACCTGGCTGCACGTGCTGACCTTCAGCCTCCAGGGCTGGGTGATGTCCCGCAAGGACTTCCCCTTCCCGTTGGCTGGCATCCTGCACGTCAGCAATGACATGGAGTTGCTGCGCCCCGTGGGGTCGCACGAGCTGCTCGACATGTCGGTGCGCTGCGTTGACCCTCGTCCGCACGCCAAGGGCGTCGTCTTCGACCTGGCCGGCGAGGTGTCCGTGGCGGGGGAGACGGTCTGGCGGGGCACGTCCACCTACCTGTCGGGCAAGGCGAAGCTTCCCGGGGAACCGATGCCGACGCTGCGGCTGGACGCTCCCAAAGGGGCGCCCTCGCAGCAGTGGCGGCTGCCCGCCGACCTCGGGCGCCAGTACGCCAGGGTTTCCGGCGACAACAACCCGATCCACACCAGCCCGCTGGGGGCGCGGCTGTTCGGGCTGCCGCGCCCGATCATCCACGGAATGTGGACCCACGCGCGCGCGCTGTCGGCGCTGGAGGGACGGCTCCCCGAGGCCTATCGTGCGCAGGTGCAGTTCGCCAAGCCGCTGATGCTGCCCGGACGGGCGGGCTTCGTCTCGTCCGAGTCAGACGGCCAAGCGCGCTTCGCGGTGGTCAACAAGGACGCCAAGCCCCACCTGGTGGGCCTTGTGACTTGGTGAGTGCCGTGACGTGGTGAGTGCCATCACCTGCTGAGCTCCGTCAGGGGGTGAGTTCGTCGAGTCGGTGGCCCATCAGGGCAACGGAGTCGGGCATGAACGACCAGTCGGACAGCTGGATCCGTTCGCGCAGCAGCTCCACCGTCCACCAGCCGCCCTCGGCCACCTCGTGGTCGGTGAAGCTGACCTCGCCATCCCAGCGCACGAGGTAGAGGAAGGCGTGGTAGCGGGTGGCATCGTCGGCGTAGTCGCCCTCGCCCAGCGGATGCAGGGCGGCGCCGTTGATGCCCAGTTCCTCGGACAGCTCCCGGGCTGCCGATTCCTCCGGACGCTCGCCGTGCTGGAGCACGCCGCCGGCGAGGAAGTCCCAGCGCCCGGGGTAGACGTCCTTGTCGTCCGCACGACGGTGGACGAAGACCTCCCCGGCCCCGTTGACCACCGCGATCCCGGTCGCGCCGTGACGCAGGTTGTCGCGCCGGACCTCCCGGCGCGGGGCGGTGCCGACCCTGCGTCCCTGCTCGTCGAAGAGATCGACAACCTCCTCGCTGGCCACGTCGTCGCTCAGCCCTGCAGGGCCTCGCGCCAGGCGCCCTCGGCGTCCAGGTCAAGCACATGCATCCGCTGGGTGGCGCGGGTGAGCGCGACGTAGAGCACGCGCTCCCGGCCGGGCGCCTCGGCGACGATGTCGTCGGGGCTGACCACCAGGACGCCGTCGTACTCGAGGCCCTTGGACTGTAGGGGGGTGACCAGCACGGTGCGGTCCAGGTGCGCGACGAGCGCAGGCACCTGCGATGCACCGCGGCGCACCTGTGGCACCAGCGAGGGCGGGACCACCAGCCCGATGGTCCCCTCCACCTGGGCAGCCAGTTCGGCCACCTGCTCGCCGATCGCCTCCATCAGTTGGTCGCGCGGAGCGACCAGCAGCGCTGGCTCGACGCCCGTCGAGCGCACCGCGTGCGGCAGGTCGGCATCGGGGAAGACTCGCTGGATCACCTTGGCGGCCAGCTCGAAGACCTCGGCCGGGGAGCGGTAGTTCGTGCTCAGTCGGAACTGGCGATAGGGGGCCCGGCCCACGAGCTCGGCCATCGCCTCGTCCGTCTCGGACTGGATGGGCCACGAGCTCTGCGCAACGTCCCCGACCAGCGTCCAGGAGGCCTGGGGCCCACGGCGGCGCAGCATGCGCCACTGCATCGGCGTGATGTCCTGTGCCTCGTCGACCAGTACGTGGGCGAAAGTGTTGTTCGGCTCGTCATCGTCGAGTTCGCGCTCGTCGCGCAGCACGTCGGCCATCGTGACGAGTTCCTCGACGTCGCCGCCGCCCTCGATGAACAGCGACCTCTCGTCCTCGCTCTGCCGGGGCGCCGGGCCGATGATGGCAACCAGCTCGTCGAGCAGTGCCACGTCGGCCACCGACCAGGTCTGGGCGTCCAGCTCGTCCTCGTCAATGCCGTCGTGGGTGGCGTAGCTGCTGGCCAGTGCCTCGCGCTCGTGGGCGTCCATCAGGTCGCTCGCGAGACGCTCCAGCAACGCCGGGTCGGCGCAGCGGCTCAGCACCTGCTGGGCAGACAGGGTCGGCCACCAGGCATTCATCGCCATCTGGAAACCGGCCTGGCCGCGGACCAGTTCGTCGAACTGGTCTCGCTCGAGGTCGTATTCCTCGGACGGGAAGCGCGACCACAGCGAGTTCAGCACCGCCTGATCGGCGACCTCGCGGGCCTTGTTGTTCTTGTGGCTGGACAGCAGGTCCGAGCGCATCCGGCGCAGCTTGCGGGCGTCCAGGGTGAGCACCTCGCCCTTGGCGGTCACTCGCACCCGCAGGGCGTCGTCGGTGGTGGTCATCGGTTCGACGACCAGGCGGCGCAGTAACTCCACCATCCGACGGCTGCCCTTGATGGTGGCGGCCTCGGCCGAGTCGACCCGGTCGACGTTGACGCGCAGCACGTCGGAGGCGACGCCGCCGATCGCCTTCAGCGTCACGGAGTCCTCACCCAGACTGGGCAGGACGCGCTCGATGTAGTTCATGAACACGCTCGACGGCCCGACGACCAGCACGCCTCCCTTCTCCAACCGCTTGCGGTTCGAGTAGAGCAGGTAGGCCGCACGGTGCAGCGCGACGACGGTCTTGCCGGTGCCGGGGCCGCCGGAGATCACCGTGACGCCCTGGTAGGGGGCGCGGATCGCCTCGTCCTGCTCGGCCTGGATGGTCGCGACGATGTCACGCATCTGGTGCCCACGGGCGCGGCTGAGGGCGGCCATCAGCGCACCCTCCCCGACGATCGGCAGGTCGCTGTCCGCCTCTGGGTCCATCAGGTCGTCCTCGACGCCGATCACGCGGTCGTCGCGGCAACGCAGCACGCGGCGGCGCACAACACCCATCGGGTTCTGCGGTGTGGCGCGGTAGAAGGCTTCGGCGGCCGGTGCGCGCCAGTCGATGACCAGCGGCTCGTATTCGTCGTCACGGACGCCGATGCGCCCGATGTAGCGGGTGTCGGGATCGGTCAGGTCAAGACGTCCGAAGACCAGCCCCTCGTGCTCGGCGTCCAGCACGGCCAGCCGCTTGGCGGCCTGGAACGCGAAGGCGTCGCGTTCGAACAGCGCGGTACCGTCCTCCTCGCGCATCCAGTCGCCGCGGTCGGTGACGAACTTGCCCCGTCCCTCCCGCTCGACATTGCGGGCGGACTCGGTCGCGACCTCCAACTGTTCGTAGACCCGGTCGACGTGGGCTTGCTCGATGGCGATCTGCTCAGCCACCTCGGCCGAGGGGCCGGACTCCTGCGCCTGGGGTGCCCCAGCGGCGGACTCCTGTGCAGCAGTGAACTTCGGTGCGGTCAACAGCTTTCCTCACGTGGACTGAGGGTCAATGCTACCCCTCGTGGTGGCGGTGGGAGGAACTCCGGGCACCCAGGGGCGAACACCCCCGCGTGTAGTCAGGAAAGCGCTGGTCGGGCCTGCTTGCGCGGGGCGGGCTGGGTCTTGTTGGTGGGCCTGATGTCCTCCCCGGTGCGCTCTTCGTGCACCTCATAGGCCACCAGGGCGGCGGTGAGCAGCTCGGCCCAGGGCTCGTTGCCGGCATGCTGCGCGCAGCTGGCATTCCAGCCCTCGTCAGCCCTGATTCCGGGACGGCTGCGCCAGACCCGGAAGGAGGCTGGCGCCAGCCCCCAGGCCAGGTCAGGGCGTACGGTGCGGTGGTCATGGACGGTCTCGACGGCCCGTCCGTCCGGCAGCGGCCGGTGCCAGGTGACAACTGGGTTCCCGGCGCGGTGGTCCAGGCGTTCGACGATGCCTTCGGAGGTGGCCTCGACGATACGTTGTCGCACCTGCGGGGCCAGCGCCGGCGGGCAGGAACGGCGGGCCAACCAGCCCGCGGGCCGCTGTGGGCGAGCTTCCACCGTGGCGGACGTCGGGCCGCTGTGGGAGGTGCGCTGCACGCCGCGCAGGCCGGCGCGCTCGGTGAGCAGGTCGACGACGGCGGACGCGCGTTCGGGGGCCCCCTCACGCAGCAGTTGCCAGCTGCCGAAGCGGCGATGGACGGCCAGCCGCACCGCCAGCAGGGCCGGCGCGCGGCCGGGCGGGGCGCCGGCGAGACTGGCCTGGCTACGGATGATGGTGCCCAGATGAGCGTCCTGCACGCGCTCTGCCAGACCCTCGAGGGTCAGCCCGGCCAGCAGTTTCTGCTTGGCGCGAGCGTCCAGGGCGGCGGCCTCGAACCGACGCTCGAGACCGGTCAGGCGCAGCTGCTGCCAGACCTCGTCCAACTCGTCGAGCACATCTCGCCAGCGTTCGGCGGCGCCCCGTCCGAAGGCATCCTCCACGGCGTGGAACTGGTCGCCGCGCTCGGCGGGCAGTACTAGGGTGCGTCCGTCGGCGAAGCGGTGTTCTTGCGCTGGGGCGGGTTCAAGTGTGAGGCCGTGACGGGTCAGTTCGGCGTCCATCGCCCGTCCGGACTTCTTGAACAGGTCGCGCCAGGCCGCCGGCAGCAGAAAGGTCTGCGGCAGGTCATCCACCAGCACCTCCTGCACCTCGCGCGGTGCCCAGTGGCCGCCGTCGCGTTGGCCGTGGGCATCGAGGACGACGACATGGCCCTGCTTGGCCAGCCGGGCGGCGACGGCCAGGCCGCCAAGGGTGGCGCCGTGGACGACGACGGGTTCATCGCCAAGGTCGACCCGGGTCGGGACGGGCGGAGCGGGAGTCGCCGAGTTGGTGGGGTGGGGTCCCAGGCTCACGCGGTGACCCCTCTGCCCAGCCGCGCGCGGGCCAAGCGGTAGCCCCTTTTGACCTGGGCGAAGACCAGCACGAACAGGCCCAGGCCGAACACCAGCAGGGTTCCGGCGACGATGGCGGCCGGGACGGGGTGGGTGGCGGCCAGGGTGAGCACGCCGAGCACGGAGATGTCGTTGCCGATGGAGGCCGAGACATTGGTGACTGGTTCCGGCGAGGTGTTGATCGCCAGCCGCAGGCCTGACTTCGAGATGTGGCTGAGCAGGGCGGTCACGCCGCCGACCGAGGCCAGCGCGATGGTCGTCAGCGAACCGGTCTGGCCGGCCATCAGGGCGCCGATCACGGCGCCGGCCACCGGGCGGATGAAGGTGGAGACCGCGTCCCAGGCCGAATCCAGATAGGGAATCTTGTCGGCAACGAGCTCCAGCAGGGCCAGCACGCCCATCAGCGCCAGCACGTCGGTGCGCTCGAAGCCGGCCGGGATGGCGCCGGTGCCGGCGAAGCGTCCGAGCAGACCGAGCACGAACACGGTCGCCCAGGCGTTGATGCCGCTCGCCCAGCCGGTGGCGAAGACCATCGGGAACAGTTCCATGGGGGCAATTATCGGCGAAGCGGGCGGGGGCTCGCGCATTCGTCTCTGCTGGGAGTCGTCGCGGATGATCACCTTCCCCAAGCGGCAATCCGCCAGGGCCGGGATCCGGGGCGCGCCGTACGGGGCGTCCTCGGGCTGCGGCCCACCCCTTTGGCCACCCCTTGCGCACGGTCTTGATTTCTTGTCGGAGGCGGTGTCTATAGTTGGCCATGTTCGAACGCGCGTTCGATTGGATTCCCGGATCAGGGGGCTTGGGGAAGACCCCCGGGAGGTCCGGTCGGGCGCGTGGACGAGCCCGGTACACGTCCGGTGCGGGTGGCCTCGACCCCCATCCGCGCCGGACGTCCGGTGGCGAAGGCAGCGCGATGGAGGGAAGACATGCGCCGGTACGAGGAGACGATCGAGGTGCGCCGCGGGCGCATCGGCGAGGGCATCAGCGGTCTGGAGCCGACGACCCTGGAGGGGCCTGCCCAGTTCATCTGGCGCGACCGGCTGTGGCGCGTGCTCGAGGTCCAGGCCCGCTGGGTCGAGTCCGGTGCCTGGTGGACCGGTCCTGGTGTTCGTGCGGCCCGCGGTGAGGACTGGGAGCACGAGCTCGACGGCGCCGTTGTGGGGTCCGGGGGAGACCTGCTGTGCGAGCAGGAGGTGTGGCGAGTGGAGGCCGCCAATGGACGCGCTGGCAGCCGCGGCGTCTACGAGCTGGCGAATGTGGGCGCCGACGACGCGTGGCTGCTGCGGGCCGTGGTGGACTGATGTCCGACCCCTTCGTCCACCTACGGGTGGCCTCCGGTTACTCCCTGCAGTACGGCGCCGCCAGCCCGCATGCGCTGGTGTCCCGCGCCGCCGAGTACGACATGGACACCCTCGCCCTCACCGATCGGGACGGACTCTATGGCGCCGTCCGGTTCGCGAAGGCCTGCCTCGGGGCAGGCATCGCGCCGGTGGTCGGGGTCGACCTGGCCGTGCCCTTCAGCGTCGACGACCCGCACCATCCGGGCAACAATCCCTCGCCCCGGCGCACGACCGCGGCTCGCGGCGGCGAGATCCGCGACCCGAGGCTGCCCCGGACGGTCGCTCTGGCCACCTCACGCGCCGGCTGGGGCCAGCTGTGCCGGCTGGTGAGCGACACCCACCTGGCCGGCGAGCGGGGTCTCACGGTCAGCACCCCGGAGCTCTTCGCCCGGCACGCGGACGGCGGGGAACTGCTCGTCATGCTGGGCGCCGACAGCCAGTTCGGGCTGGAGATGGCCCGTGGCCGCCGGGACCTGGCCGAGCGGGAACTGCGTCGCTGGCTCGACCTGGTCGACCCTGCACAGCTCGTCATCGCCTGCTCCAACCACCTGGTGCCCGGCCGTGGCGTGGCGAGTGCACACCAGGCAGGCGGCATGCTCGCGGTCGCCGACTCCTACGGCCTGACGGGGGTGCTGACCAACCTCGTCCGGATGGCCGAGCGGCGCCAGGCGGCGACGGTGGACGTGCTGGACGCGGCCCGTCGGCTGGTGCCGCTGGACATCCGCAATGTCGACCGGCGCAATGCCGAGGGCCACCTCAAGTCGGGCAAACAGATGCTGGAGGTGGCCGAACAGGTCGCCCGGATCGCTGGCCGAGGGGCCAACGGCGTGGAAAGGCTGGTGGGTGACACCCGCCAGGTGGCGATCCGCTCCCGGCTCGACCCCCGCGCCGACATCGGGCTGGGGGAGATCCACCTGCCCGAGTTCGAGCTCTTCCTCGGTGACCGGTCCAGGGGCGGGGCCACCGGAGCCACGGCGGCCGAGGCGATGGGCCTGCTGCGCGCGCGCTGCGAGGGCCAGGTGCCGGCCCGTTACGGCGACTGGAACGCGACCGTGCGCCGGCGTCTGGACGAGGAGCTGGACGTGATTGCCCGGCTCGGTTTCGCGTCCTACTTCCTGACCGTCGCGCAGGTGGTCGACCTGGTGCGCTCGATGGGCATCCGCTGCGCGGCCCGTGGTTCGGGTGCCGGCAGTCTGGTGAACTACCTGCTCGGCATCTCCGGGGTCGACCCGCTGGCCTATGGGCTGGTGATGGAGCGTTTCCTCTCGCCACTGCGCCAGGCCCTGCCCGACATCGACATCGACGTGGAGTCGGCGCGGCGCACCGAAATCTACGAGAAGGTGCTCGAGGTCTTCGGCGGTGACCGGGTGGCCTGCGTCGCGATGCTGGAGACCTACCGGGTGCGCCATGCCGTGCGTGACGTGGGTGCGGCGCTGAGCCTGCCGCCCGACGAGGTGGACGCGATCGCCAAGTCCTTCCCGCACATCCGGGCACGGGACGCGCGCGCGGCCCTGCGCGACCTGCCCGAGCTGCGGGCCGCCGGGTTGGCCGAGCGTCGCCTCGACGTGTTGTTCGAGCTGGTCGAGTCGCTCGACGGCCTGCCCCGCCACGTCGCCCTGCACCCCTGTGGGGTGCTGCTCAGCGACGCGACGCTGCGCGACCGCACCCCCTTGGAGGCGAGCTTCGGCGGCTTCCCGATGAGCCAGTTCGACAAGGACGACGTCGAGGACCTCGGGCTGTTGAAGCTCGACGTGCTGGGCATCCGGATGCAGTCGTCCATGGCGCACGCGCTGGACGAGGTGGTGCGGGTCGGTGGTGAGCGGCCGGACATCGACCACCTCGCCCCCTTCGACGACCCGGCCGTCTACTCGATGGTCTCCCACGCCCAGACACTCGGCTGCTTCCAGATCGAGTCGCCCGGCCAGCGTGAGCTGGTCGGCAAGTTCGGCCCCCAGGACTTCAACGACATCATCATCGACATCTCGCTGTTCCGTCCCGGCCCGGTCAAGTCCGACATGGTCGTCCCCTTCCTCAATGCCCGCCAGGGCTGGAAGGAACCCGAGTACCTGCACCCCAGCCTGGTGCCGGTGGTGCGCGAGACCGGGGGCGTGGTGGTCTTCCACGAGCAGATCATCCGGATCATCTCCGTGGTCACCGGCTGCTCGCTGGCACAGGGGGACGAGGCCCGTCGCGCGCTGGGGGATCGCGCCGGGCAGGCCGACGTGAAGCAGTGGCTGGTGCCCTTGGCCCGCGCACGCGGCTACAGCACCCAGATGATCGAACGCATCTGGTTCGTGCTGGAGTCCTTCGCCTCCTTCGGCTTCTGCAAGGCGCACGCGGCGGCCTTCGCGCTCCCGACCTACCAGTCGGCCTGGCTGAAGTGGTACCACCCGGCGGCCTTCGTCGCCGGGGTGCTCACCCATGATCCGGGGATGTACCCCAAGCGGCTGATCCTCGAGGAGGCCCGCCGGATGGGGGTCGCCGTGCTGGGGGTGGACGTGAACCGCTCGTCCGACGTGTACCGGGTCGAGCCGGTGCCCCTCGACGAGGCGGCACCGGCCTTCGTCCCGCCCCCGGGCCTGCCGGACGGATCCGGCTGGGGGATCCGGCTCTCGCTGGCCGACGTGGCCGGCATGGCCGACCTGGACGTGGTGCGGATCGTCGCCGGACAGCCCTATGCCTCGTTGGCCGACTTCTGGGCTCGGGCGAAGGTGCCGGTGACGGTGGCCGAGCGAATGGTGCTCGCCGGAGCCTTCGACCAGATGTACGGGGTGGGCCGGGCCCACGGCCTGCTGCGCAACGGGCGGCTGACCCGCCGCGACCTGCTGCTCGCGCTGGCCGATCTGCGCCGTGCGTCCATGGCCGACGACCGTGCCCTGGCCCGGGCCCGCGGACTGCGTCGGGGCCAGCCCGCGGTCGCTGCCACCGAAGACCCGCGCGACCTGGCCCGGCGCCAGGCCAAGGGCAATGTCATCGCCGCGCACCGCGCCGACCACTTCGTCGGCGTGCAACTGGCGCTCGACTTCAGCGCGCCCTTCGAACAGGACGACGCCGAACAGTGCGACGCCGAACAGGACGACGCCGAACAGTGCGACGCCGAACAGTGCGACGTCGAGCACGTCAGCGACGAGCATTTCACTGGGGGGAGCACCGCTCCCGAAGCCTGGACGCCCCCGGCGGACGTGGTGGCGACCGGCCTGCCCGAGATGACCGCCCAGGAGAAGCTGGAGGCCGAGCTGGAGATCCTCGGTCTGGACGCCAGCCGCCACCTGATGGACGACTACGCCGACTTCCTCGCCGAGCTGGGTGCCACCCGCTCGGGGGACCTGCTCGGCCACCGCCAGCAGGCCGACCTGCTCGTCGCCGGGGTGAAGGTGGCGACCCAGACGCCGCCGATCCGGTCCGGACGTCGGGTGGTCTTCCTCACCCTGGACGACGGGACCGGCCCGGTCGACGCGACCTTCTTCGAAGACGCCCAGGGGCCCTACGCCAACACCGTCTTCTCGTCCTGGCTGCTGGTGGTGCGTGGAGAACTGCGCCGCACCGGCCCCAAGGGGGTCTCCCTGCGCGCCCTCGGTGCCTGGGACCTGCAGCACCTGCACGGCATCTGGACCTCCGTGCTGGCCGAGGGCGGCGACCGTCGGGCCGCCATCGCCGCCGTGCTGGAGGTCATCAACGCCACCCCAGAGGGATTGGTCGAGGTGGAACCGCTGGTCGACACCCAGCGCTACACCGACTGGGCCACCGAACCGGCTCCCGCCAGCCCCGAGCACACAGCCAAACCTGAACATGCCCCCAAACCTGAACAACCCGAACCTGAACAACCCGAACCCGAACACACCCCCGAACCCGAACACACCAGGGCGGGCGGCATGGGCCAGCGCCGGGTACTGGTGCACGCGAGCGGCTTCAAGCAGTCGCCCTATGCCGACGTCCAGCCCGCAGGCGTGCCCGCCAACCAGCCGCCGCGCAAGCTGTGGCACTCCTCACCAGGGAGTTCGGGCAGATGACCACCAACCAGATGACCACCAGCCAGATGACCACAGCACAGGGCAGCCCGTCCAGGCGGACCGCCACCCGGGACGGCAGGCAGCGCACGATCCTGCACGTCGACATGGATGCCTTCTATGCCTCGGTCGAGATGGCCCGGCGCCCCGAATTGCGGGAGGTGCCGATGTGGGTCGGCGGGGCCCAGCGCGGTGTCGTGCTCAGCGCCAACTACCCGGCCCGCCGGTTCGGCGTCGAGGGTGGCATGAGCTCGACCCGGGCCAGACGCCTGTGTCCGCGCGGCGTGGCCGTTCCCCCCGACTTCGACACCTACTCGCTGGTCTCCCGCGGCGTCTTCGCGATCCTCGACACGATCACCGACCGGGTCGAGGCCGCCAGCATCGACGAGGCCTTCCTCGACCTCACCAGTGCCTTGCGCCGGCTGGGTGATGCGCGCCGAATCGGTGAACGCCTGCGCGCCCAGGTGATGGACGAGCAACTGGTCCCCTGCTCGGTGGGCATCGGGCCCAACAAGTTCGTCGCGAAGCTCGCCAGCAAGCAGGCCAAACCGGACGGGCTGGTCGAGGTGCTCCCCGAGCACGTCGTCGACTTCCTGCACCCATTGCCGGTGGAGGCCATCTGGGGGGTGGGGGAGTCGACGGCCGCCAAGTTGCACCGGATCGGCCTGCGCCAGGTCAGTGACATCGCGCACACGCCGCGCGCGACCCTGCAACGGGCGCTGGGCAGTCAGGGCCTGTTGCTGCACGACCTGTCCTGGGGGCACGACGTCCGACATGTCGTGCCCAGCGAGTCGGAACGCTCCATCGGTTCGCAGGAGACCTTCGGCCGTGACACCGACGACCCGGAGCTGATCCGCACCGAGTTCCTGCGGCTCAGCGCCCGCACCGCCTCCCGCGCCCGCGCGGCGCAGATGGTCGGGCGCGGGGTGACAATCTCGGTGCGCTTCGCCGACTTCACCACCATCACCCGCTCCTGCCAGTTGTTGAACCCCAGCGACGTCACCGATGAGGTCTTCGAGGCGGCCTGGCGGTTGTTCACCAAGCTCAACCTGCAACGGGCACGGGTGCGACGGGTGGGGGTCCGGCTGGAGCACTTGGTGGACGCCGAGCACTCCTACGCCCAGCCCACCCTGGACGCCCCGGACCGGGGGATGCGCGAGCTGGAGGTGGTGGCCGACCGTGCGAACGCCCGGTTTGGTCCGGCGGCGGTCCAACGGGCCAGCCTGACGCGTCGCTGAGGTCTGCTCGGCACGATCCTTTCACTGCCACCCCAGCTCTTCCGACTCGCGCCGGACGCACCTAGACTGGTCACATGGCCGAAGGACGAAAGGAGGCCGCGATGTCGTTGTCCGACGAAGAACAGCGTCTGCTCGCGCAGCTCGAGGCCTCACTCGCCGCGGACGACCCGCAGCTGGCCCGCACGATGCGAGGCACTGCGCCACGCCAGATCCGCCGCCACGTCGCCCTTGCCAGCGTGCTCGTCTTCCTGCTGGGCCTGGCCGCGCTGGTCGCCGGGGTCGAGATACATCCCCTGCTTGGAGTGCTCGGCTATGTCCTGATGGTCGGGGCCCTGGTGAAGGGCCGCGAGTCGGTCCAGGTCCCTCCCTCATCCGAGGGTCACCGCGTCGAGCAGGCAACCCGCCCGCGACGCACGCGCGAAGATCTTCGCTGACCTGAACCTGCAGGCACCAGGACACGCGAGGAACAGCGCTCGGTGGATCAGGCTCGGTGGATCAGCCTCGGCAGATCCAGGTCGATCTGCCGAGCGGTTGGGGTGTTCCGTTTCTCAAGAGCTGCATGCTCCTTGCCTTCTGGAGCCGTCAGCCTCAGTCGTTCGCGGCGTGCCGGGCCGGACGGGTGTCATCGTCCGGATCATCACGTCCGGCCTCGGAGCCGACGCTCTCGGCGTCCTCGGCCGCCAGCCCGCGGGCGTGCTCGATGTCGGACGACCGGGACTCCTGGCGCCCGAAGATGCCCGGGTCGAGGCTGGTGGGTTCATTGGGGGAGACCACCGCGGTGCGCTGCATCGAGCGTCGCAGGTTGACCAACCGGCGGCGGGCGGGCGAACCCAGCGAGGCGGGCACCCAGAAGGCCAACAGCCTCTGGTACCAGGAGCGGTCGAGCAGCAGGCCGGAGCGCACTTGCTCCACACCCAGGTCATCGGGCACCTCACCCAACTCGCGGGAATAGCGCACCTTCTCCACCAGCAGCGCCAGGCGGTTCAGGGCCTCGCGGCCTTCGTCGTCCAGGTCACTGCCCACCACGGCTGCCTTCTCCCGTGGAGAGCCAGGCGGCCAGTGCATCCGCAGATCTCGGACCAGCGCGCGGATCTCAGCCCATGCCAGCTCGACCCGCACCGAGGGGTCACCGGTCCAGCCGACGCGTCGGCGGCGGAGGAACTCGCGGAGCATGGCCGGTGCGGCCAGTACCAACAGCGCGGCCAGGATCCCAGCGGTCCAGGCGAGGATCCGCGCCCAGGGGAAGCTTCCCCCCTGCGAAGCGGGGGACGCATTCGGCGATGACGCCGTCGACGGCTTCGGGGTCGGGCTGGACGACGGTGAGGGGGTGGCCGAGGTGGAGGTGCTGCCGCTGGCCGAGGGCTGGGTGGAGGGACGAACCGAGTCGCTGACCATTGTCCAGTCGGGGGCGCTGGCGACGCGTGAGGTGGGCTCGAATCGCACCCAGCCGTAACCGGCGAAGTACAGCTCGGGCCAGGCGTGCATGTTGGACGCCTTGACCTCCCAGACCCCGTCCTTCTGCTCACCGGGCAGGAAGCCGACCGAGACTCGAGAGGGGATTCCCTCGATGCGCGCCATCAGGGCCATCGCGGAGGCGAAGTGGATGCAGTAGCCGGTCTTGTCGGTGGTCAGGAAGTTCAACAACACGTCATAGCCATCGCCGGGCGGCGCGGTGGTCGAGTAGCTGAAGTTGCGCGGGTCCGCGAGATAGGCCTGGATCGCAGCGGCCTTCAATACGGGCGAACCGGCGCCCTTGGTCACGTCGTGCGTGATCTTGATGATCTCGCTGGGCACGTCCGAGGGCACCGCGGCGGTCTGCTTCGCATCGGAGGGTGTGCCCGGCTGCGCGATCGAGAAGGTCTCGGCGACCGGGTCGTTCAGCACCGAGGTGGCCGTGTACTCCAGGTTCCGCAGCGACTCGGCACGGTTCTCGTCCCGCGTGCTGACGATGGCCAACGAGACCGGGTCGTGGCGCCACTGCCCAGCCGCGTTGAAGCTGCTCGGGGCATAGGGGACGGGCAGGTACTCACCACCCAGGTCACCCACCTTCACCGACGCGTTGACGGTGCGTCCGGGCTGGGTGAGCCCCGGGGCTGCTGGCAGCGCCCCGTCCTGCAGCGTGACCGGGGCCAGGTGCCAGCCGTCGGCGTCCATCACAGTCAGGGACGCGGTGCGCAGGTACAGCCCGCGTGCCTCGTCAGTGGTGTAGGTCATCACGACGCGGTCGACCGGGAGGTTCAGGTTCCGAGCGAGGTCGAGGGTGGGGTCCTGCATCTGGAGCGGACCACTGCCCTTCGGCCGGGAGGAGTCGATGGACAGGCTGCCTACGCGGGGGAGCGCCGAACCGAGCACCAGGGCCAGCAGCAGCGCGGGAACGGCCATCATCCCGGCCAAGCGGACGGCACCCCAGGTGGTGTGGGTCTGCTCGGCTGTGTCGGCCGAGAGATTCCGCGTCCAGCTTGCGTTCACGCCGATGCTCTCGGCCACCAGCACCACCAGGTAGCCCAGGGCCAGCAGCACGAAGGGCTTCCATGACAGGTCCTGCTTCAACGCCAGCGCAGGGACGAGGTACAGGGTGAGCAGCGGGGCCAGCGCCCACGCGGGCGCCACCAGGGTCGTCACCAGCAGGTCGGCGAGGATCGTGACCAGGCCGACCACCAGCACCATCAGCCAGCGGACGTGCCGGGTGGCGGTCATCGGGGCCATCTCGGTGCGCACCTGCACCACTGCGTCCAGGTAGAAGCGTCCCAGCCGGGCCAGGTTGCCCTCGACGCCGGATGGGCGTGGTGCCCACCACAGGCCGAGGCCGCCGGCGACGGCGACGACCAGCACCAGTTGCAGCAGGTGTACCAGCCAGGCGGGCAGCCCGGCGCGACGGCCCAGCGCCGAGACCAGGGCGATCCCCGCGACGAGCAGTGCCGCCATCCACCAGAAGGCACGGTCCTGGGTGAGTGGGGTGAGCGTTCCGGCGCCCAGCGCCATGGCCACGCCGGTGGCGATGGCAAAACGGTCGGTGGCGCGCATCAGGGCCTTCCTCCGCGGTGGTCAAGTTCGGCCCAGGCCTGGGCGATCGAATCGCCGCGCTTCGCCTGCACGACTCGCCACTGCGAGTCCGCGAGCTGTCGGACGCAGGCCTCATGCTCGGCGATCACGTCGGGCTCGGCCCGCAGGCTGCGGATGGTGAAGGAGTCGACGTCCAGGATCACGGCCAGGCCGACCGTGCGGCCACGGCGTGCTGCGGCGAGCTGGGCGACGTCGTGCTGGTTGAGCCGTCCGAGCACGGCGATCATCATCTCGCCGCGCAGCAGGTTGTTGCCGACGGCGGCATCGAGGGTCTCGCGGGTGCTCGGCTGTTCATCGGTCATGGCGAGCAGGACGGCCTCTTTGGCCGCGAAGGGGTCCTCCGAGGAGGTGGTCGGCACCTGGCCGTCGGCGTCGACCATCTCCAGCCGGAAACCGCTGGTCAGCATATGGTGCGCGATCGAGGTGGCTGCTGAGATGGCCCATTCGAAACTGGAGGTGCGTCCCTGCCCGGCGTGCGAGCTGCTGCGCGAGTCGAGCAGCAGGCTCACTGAGGGTTCCCAGGCCTGTTCCTCGCGGCGCACCATCAGTTCGTTGCGCCGGGCGGTGGAGCGCCAGTGGATGCGGCGCACGTCGTCGCCGTCGCGGTACTCGCGCACCAGCACGTCGTCGTGGCCGACCAGGCCGATCTTCTGCGGGGTGGCCTCGCCGGAGGCATTGGACCCCGAAGCCGCGCCCAGTTCGTTGATGGGCACGATCCGCGGCGTGACCAGCACCTCGTTGGAGGCTCGGAACTGGCGGTCGACCCGGGCCAGTCCGAAGGGGTCGACGGCGCGCACCATCAGCGGGCCGGTGCGGTAGCGCCCACGGGCCAGACCCATCAGGGGATAACTCAGCGTGCGCTCCCACTCTCCGCCCATCGAGTGCAGCGTGAAGCGCGGACGTCGGCCCAGCTCGCGGGGCACGGCGTCCTCGAACCGCAGCAGGCCGACGGGCATCGACCCGGCCCGGTGCAGGGTGAGGCTGGCTTGCATCCGCTGGCCCAGGGTCACGCGCGGAGGGTCGATGGTGCGCTCGCTGATCAGGTGCAGCCGGGAGCGTCCGACGACCAGCACCGCCGCCAGGGGCAGCAGCAGCAGGAGCACGCCCAACCAGGCCAGGTCACGCTGGCCAAGGGCCACCGCGGCCACCGCCACGACGAGCCCCAACAGGGCGAAGGCCTTGCCGCGCAGGGTCAGCAGGCGCCAGGGATTGGCGAACAAGGGCTATCTCCGGTCGGGTACGGCGACCTTCTCGACCGCCGCGTCGATGATCTCGGAAACGGTGCGACCCGCCAGCTGCGCCTGAGTCGAGGGCAGCACGCGGTGGGACAGGACCACCTTCGCGAGCGCCTGGACGTCGTCGGGGATGGTGTAGTCACGTCCGGCCATCGCGGCCTGGGCACGGACCGCGCGGAGAAGGTGCAGGCTCGCGCGCGGCGAGGCGCCCAGACGAAGTTCCTTGGACGCACGGGTGGCGGAGATGATGCCGATGATGTAGTCCTTCACCGCCGGGGCGACGTAGACATCCTTGACCGCATCGATCAGGCCATTGATGGTGGCCGCATCGGTGACCGGGGTCAGCGAGTCCAGCGGGTTGACCTGACCGTGGTGGTCGAGCATGTCCAGCTCGGCATTGCGCGTGGGGTAGCCCATCTCGATCCGGGCCATGAAGCGGTCACGCTGGGCCTCGGGGAGGGGGTAGGTGCCCTCCATCTCGATCGGGTTCTGGGTTGCGACGACCATGAAGGGTGCGCTCAGCTCGTGCGTGATGCCATCCGCTGACACCTGGCGCTCGGCCATCGCTTCCAGTAGGGCCGACTGGGTCTTGGGTGAGGCCCGGTTGATCTCGTCGCCGACGACGATGTTGGCGAAGATGCCGCCTGGCTTGAACTCGAACTCGCGCGTCTCCTGGTTGTAGACGCTGACGCCGGTGATGTCGCTGGGGAGCAGGTCGGGGGTGAACTGCACGCGGCGCACGGTGCAGTCGATGGAACGTCCCAACGCCTTGGCCAGCATCGTCTTGCCCACCCCGGGCACGTCCTCGACGAGCAGGTGCCCTTGGGCCAGCAGTACGGCCAGCGCCGTGTCCACCTGGGCGGTCTTGCCCTCGATCACGCCCTGGATCGACTCGCGGACCGTGCCCATCACGTCGACGACGTCGGCCAGGGTCTGCGGTCGCACTTCGTGCTGGTCCACCCGGGTTCTCCTTCGTTGCTGCTCCATCGGAGCCTGTCGTGACCGGGTCGGATGACCGCGGGCGTGTTTCAGCGTACAAGGCGACCTGCCCGAGGACGTGTCGTCCATCCCGAAGGGGGCCCCGTCCGGTGGGAGAAGTGGTGGGGAATGGTGGTGCGTGTGGGGAGTAGTGGAGTATGGTGGAGCGCAGTGGAGGAGATCGGCACGATCTGGGAGTGATTGGGAGGTGGCCCGCCATGTTCTTGGGCACCCACCTGCCGAAGCTCGACGAGAAGGGCCGTTTCTTCCTGCCGGCGAAGTTTCGCGACGAGCTGGCCGCTGGACTGGTGATCACCCGGGCGCAGGACCGATGCCTGGCGATCTACCCGTCGGCGACCTTCGTCGAGATGACCAAGCAGGTGATGGACGCCCCGGCGACCGTGAAGCAGGTTCGTGACTTCCAGCGCATGCTGGCGGCCGGGGCCTCGGACGAGGTGCCGGACAAGCAAGGACGGGTCACGATCCCGCCGCTGCTGCGCAGGTATGCAGGGTTGGAGAAGGAGATCGTCGTGGTGGGCGCCATCAACCGGGTCGAGGTCTGGGACGTCGCCGCGTGGGAGGAGTACTCCGCGCAGCAGGAATCGGCCTTCGCCGAGATGGACGAGGAGATCTTCCCCGCTCTGTGAGCAGGGGTGGTCGAGCAGTGATGGATTGTGCCGCGAGGCTTCAATCCGGGGCCCAACCTCCTGGCGCACCTTCCCCGGTGCCAGGCGGACTTCCCACGGGTCACGGGTTGAAACCTGGCGGCACAAGCTCCGAAGGGAAGGGTCGAGATGGACGATGTGCTGACTGACGTCCCCGCGTCCGACGCGCCCGATTCCGAGGCAGCCGCTTCCACGTCCCCCGACCTGACCCGCATCCACGTCCCCGTGATGCGCGACCGGATCATCGAACTCCTGGCCCCCGCCCTCGCCGCCCCCGGCTCCGTCCACGTCGATGGCACCACCGGCATGGGCGGGCATGTCGAGGCCGTTCTGGAGGCCTGCCCGCAGGCCCAGGTGATCGCCATCGACCGTGACCCCGCCGCCCTCGACATCGCGTCACGCCGGCTGGCCCGCTTCGGCGATCGTGTCACCTTCGTCGAGGCCGTCTACGACGAGCTTCCCGAGGTGCTGGCCGAACTGGGCATCGCCGAGGTCAACTCGGTGCTGCTGGACCTGGGTCTTTCCAGTCTGCAGATCGACCAGCGCGAGCGTGGCTTCGCCTACTCCGTCGACGCCCCGCTGGACATGCGGATGGACGGCAAGCAGGAGCTCACCGCCGCGACCATCGTCAACACCTACGACCGCCGCCTGCTGGCCCGCATCCTGCGCATCTACGGCGAGGAGCGTTTTGCCGACCGGGTCGCCGCACGCATCGTCGAGGCCCGCGAGGTCGAGCCCTTCACCACCTCTGCCCGCCTGGTCGACGTCGTCGCCAGCGGCATCCCGATGGCCACGCGCAAGACCGGGGGACACCCTGCCAAGCGCACCTTCCAGGCGCTGCGGATCGAGGTCAACGCGGAACTGGAGGCACTCGAGGGCGTGCTACCCGCGGCCATGGACGCACTGGCAGTGGGTGGCCGGATGGCGGTCCTCGCCTACCACTCGCTGGAGGACCGGATGGTCAAGAACCTTTTCCGGGAGGGTGCCACCGACAAGGCACCCCGAAACCTGCCTGTCGTTCCCGAAGGGATGCGTGCCGAACTGATGTTGTTGACCAGAGGCGCAGAGAAGCCGGGGGCCGACGAGGTCCTGACCAACCCGCGGGCAGCATCGGCGCGCCTGCGGGTCGCTGAGCGAGTGAGGAGGGCCACCGCATGAGCGCAGTTGTTGCTCCCGTCGAGCGCTCCGAACGAGCGTCCGGCCCGGCCCGTCCGATGCTGCGTGCGCTGGAACGCCGTCCGGCGCGGTTGTCGACCATTGCGTTCGTCGTCCTGCTCGTCAGCCTGCTGGGTGCCGGCATGGTGGGCATCCTGTTGCTCAACGTCTCCATCCAGCAGCGCGCCCGAACCCTCAACGCGCTGCAGGCCACCGCCGAGCAGAAGGGCTACCAGCAGGCAGCCCTGACCAGCCAGGTGCAGTCCCTGCGGTCCCCGACGACCCTGCAGAGCAAGGCCTGGGACCTCGGGCTTCGCCCCAACACCTCCCCGGCCTTCCTGGTGCTGCCCTCCGGGCAGGTGCTGGGAGATACCACTGCGGTCACGGCCAGCGAGGCCCCCGAGCAGAAGCACAGGAGCGCGCAGGCGATCACCGAGGCGATCGAGAAGGCCAACGCCACGGAGATCAAGCGCAAGGCGGACCTGATCGAGGCACAGAAGAAGAGGGCAGCGCAGCGCCTCGCCGAGCAGAAGGCCAAGGCGAAGGCAGCGGCGGCCGCTGCGAAGGCCAAGGCCGCGGCAGATGCTGCCCAGACCAACACTGCCCAGACCACGAGCGGCGGGCAGTGATGGCCAACCCCTCAGACCCCTCTCGCAAGTCAACCCGAGGCACCGGCCGCAGCGCGTCCGGTGCCTCGCGCACGCCTGCACAGCACACGAACTCCCAGCGCACCAGCTCCCCGCGCACCAGCTCCCAGCGCACGAGTTCCCAGCGCCCGCGACCCGCAACCAGCAAGCGTCCGATCGCAGACGGCCTGGGCGCCAGCGCCGGCCGCGCCGCCAGCTCGGTCGGCAACGCCCGGCTCGCGCTCGCGTCCCCGCGGCGCCGGCTCAACATCCTGCTGGTGCTCGTCGCGCTGGTGCTCAGTGGCTTTGTCGTCCGAGCCTTCCAGCTGCAGGCCTTCGACTCCCAGGCCTATGCCTCCAAGGCGGCCAAGCAGATGACGCGCACGGCCACCCTGATAGCCCAGCGCGGCACCATCACCGACCGCAATGGGGTCGTGATGGCCGCCAGCGAGCCTGCGGTCAAGATCATCGCGGACCCCTCGATGATCGCCCGCAACGGCGTCGACAAGCGCCGCGACCTCACCACCAGCGAGACCGCCATCGCCTCACAGAATGCGGTGGCCATCGCCGAGGCGCTGGCCAAGTACCTGGGCGGCAAGTCGACCGACTACCTGCCCAAGCTTTCTGAGAAGAGCACCAACGGAAGCCTCAAGCAGTACGTCGTCATCCAGCGCCACGTCCCCGCCGCGACCTACCAACTGCTCCAGGCCGAACTGGCGAAGGGCGGCAAGGTGACCGTCGACGGCAAGGAGTACAAGGCGCCCTACTGGTACGGCCTGTACAAGGAGGACGACCCGGTGCGCCAGTACCCGGGCGGATCTGTGGGCGGCAACCTCATCGGCACCATCAATGACGAGCAGAAGGCCACCGGCGGCGTGGAGCTCTCACTGACGGACATGCTCAAGGGCACCAATGGCTCGGAGAGCTATGAGGCCAGCGCCTACGGACGGATTCCCCTCGGCTCCCAGGTGCTCACCCCGGCTGTCGACGGCGACAATGTCACGCTGACGCTGGACTCCGAAATGCAACAGATCGCCGAAGCCGCCTTGGCCAAGGGCATCGAGGGGTCGGCTGCCAAAACCGGCACGGCCATCGTCATGAACGTCAAGACCGGCGAGGTGCTGGCCGATGCCTCCCTGCCGAGCTATGACCCCACCGACATGACCAAGGTGAAGGCGGAGAATCTGGGCAACCGTTCGGTCACCACGCCCTACGAGCCCGGCTCGGTGCAGAAGGTGCTGACGATGGCGATGCTGGCCGACAAGGCCGGGATCACCGCCGACAGTCGCGTCGTGGTGGAGGACAAGTACGCCTCCGGCGACGGCTACATCCGCGACTCCTTCTCCCACGACCGCTTGTACCTGACCGCGCGCGGGATCATCGCCAAGTCGTCCAACATCGGCATGGCCACCTTGATCAGCGATGCCGTCGACAAGCGCAAGGTGATGACCGAGCAGGACATCGTCGACTACCTCAAGTCCTTCGGGCTTGGCGCCAGGACGGGAATCCAGCTGCCGGGTGAGTCCGCCGGTGTGCTCCCCACCGCCGACATGCCGCAGTACACACGCGACCAGATCGCCTTTGGCCAGGGCCTCTCGGTGACCGCCGTCCAGGAGGCCGCAGCAGTGGCCGCGATCGCCAACGACGGTGTCTACAACGCGCCCACGCTGGTCAAGGCGGCCACCGACGGCACCGGTGCCACGGTTGACTTGCCGGCCACCGCCTCGCACCGCGTCGTGTCCGTCGCAGCTGCCGAGCAGGTGCAGGACATGATGGAGGCCGTGATCCAGCTCAACCCCGAGCAGCGAGCCATCGACGGCTACCGCACCATCGGCAAGTCCGGCACCGCCGAGCGCGCCAACAACAGCGGTGGCTACACCGGCTACACCGCCTCCTTCGCGCTGGCCGCCCCCGCCGAAGACCCGCAGATCCTCGTCTATGTCGTCATCGACCAGCCGGAGAAGAGCCACCAGGGCTCCGAGATCGCGCTCCCGGTCGCCAACAGCATCATGAAGCTGGCGCTGCCGCGCTACGGTGTGCTGCCCTCGACGACGGAGGCTGCGGACGAGCCACTGGACTACGAGCCGTGAGCGGCCTGCTCCGCCCGGCGCACGTCAGGCGCGCTGCCTTGTCCAGCCTGTTCACGGGTCTTGACGTCGTCATCCATGGCGAACCCGACGCAGATCCCGAGGTCGGCGACATCACCCTCGACTCGCGCACCGTCGGACCGGGGACGCTCTACGTCGCGCTGCCCGGGACGAAGGCCCATGGCGCCGACTTCAGCAGCGCTGCAGCGGCGCAGGGTGCGGTGGCCGTCCTGACCGACGTCGACGGACGTGACCGGGCCGCGGCCACCGGCCTGCCGGTGGTGGTCTGCGAAAACCCCCGCGCCGCGATGGCGCTGGCCGCAGCCACTCTCTTCGGCCGGCCCACCCACGACCTGCGGATGTTCGGCCTGACCGGCACCAACGGCAAGACCACCACCTGCTTCCTCGTGGAGGCCGCGTTGGTCGCCGCGGGGGAGCGGGTCGGCACCATCGGCACCAATGGTTTCCGGCTGGACGGGGAGCCGATCGAGAGTTCCCGGACGACCGTGACCACGCCCGAGTCGCCCGACCTGCAGGCCCTGCTGGCCGTGATGCTGGAGCGTGGCGCCTCCGCCGTCGCGATGGAAGTGAGCTCCCACGCGCTGGTGCTGCAGCGCGTCAACGAGGTCGGCTTCGACGTCGCGGGCTTCACCAACCTCGGGCGCGACCATCTCGACTTCCACCCGACCATGGAGGACTACTTCCAGGCCAAGTCGCGGCTCTTCGACCCGCGCTGGTGCCGGGTCGCCGTGGTCAACACCGACGACGAGTACGGCTTGCGGCTGGCGCAGAAATTGGCAGGCCAAGAGCTCCCGCGACTGGTGAGCACGGGTTTTGGGCCCAGCGACCACCAGATCCTCGATCGGCGCGCCACCCCAACGGGTAGCTGGCTCAAGGTGGCCGGACCCTATGGTGAGCGCGAGTTCACCATTGACTTACCCGGTGAGTACAACGTCCGCAATGCCGTGATGGCGCTCGCGATGCTGACCGAGGCCGGGATCGACGTCGATGGCGCCATCGAGGGCCTGCGGCACGCCCAGGTGCCGGGCCGGATGGAGCTCGTCCTCAACGACCCCGACGCGCCCCGTTGCTATGTCGACTTCGCCCACACGCCCCAGGCCATCTCGGCCGCAATCGACGCGGTCGAGCCAGACGAGGGAGGCCGGACGATCGTGGTGATCGGTGCCGGCGGTGACCGCGACCGGGCCAAGCGTGGTCCGATGGGCGCCGCCGCGGCCAGAGGTAGCGACCTGGTTGTCGTTACCGACGACAACCCCCGCACCGAGAGCCCGGAGGCGATCCGCGCGGCGGTGGTGGCGGGGGTCGAGTCTGCCACGGACGCAGGGCGACGTCCCGAGGTCGTGGAGGTGAGCCCCCGCCGGGAGGCGATCGCGCACGCGCTGGCCAGCGCCCGTGCCGGTGACGTCGTGCTGGTGCTGGGCAAGGGGCACGAACGGGGCCAGGAAATCGCCGGCGAGGTGCTGCCCTTCGACGACGCCGGCACCGTGCGCGAACTGTGGAACGAAATCCAGACCATGGCCGGGGAGGGCCGATGAAGAAGCTGACCACCGCTGAAGCGGCGCGCCACGCCCGGGCCCGGCTCGTCGGGCCCGCCGATGTCGTCATTGACAAGGTCGTCATCGACGCCCGTCAGGCCACCCCGGGCGCCCTTTTCGTCGCGATCGCGGGGGAACGCGTGGACGGGCATGATTTCGCCGAGCAGGCCCGCGCCAACGGCGCTGTCGCCGTGCTGGGAACGCGCGAGACGGACGCAGACCTGGCCCACCTGGTCGTGGACGACTCCGTGGCCGGGCTCTCCGCGCTGGCCCGCGGCGTGGTGGCCGAGGCCATCGCCGATGGCCTGACCACGATCGCGATCACCGGTTCCTCGGGCAAGACCTCCACCAAGGACCTGCTGGCCCAGGTGCTCGAGGCTGCCGCTCCGACGGTCAGCCCGGTCGGTTCCTTCAACAACGAGATCGGCGTGCCGCTGACCGCCTGCGGTGTGGAGGACGACACCCGTTTCCTGGTCAGTGAGATGGGCGCCCGCGGCCTGGGTCACATCGCCTGGCTCTGCTCGGTCGTCCCCCCGCGGGTGGGCATGGTGCTCAACGTCGGCCACGCGCACCTGGGCGAGTTCGGCTCGGCCGAGGGCATCGCGCAGGCCAAGGGCGAGATCGTCGAGGGCCTGCCGGCCGAGGGTTGGGCCGTCCTCAACGCCGACGACCACCGCGTCGCCGCGATGGTCACCCGCACCGCGGGCCGCATCGCCTGGTTCACCCGCTCCGCCGAGCCGCTGCCACACGAGTCACTGCCCCATGAGTCGCTGCCCGATGAGTCACTGCCCGATGACGTCCGCTGTGACCTGGTCGTCCGCGCGGTCGACGTGCACGCCGACGCACTGCAGCGGTCCCGTTTCACCCTTGAGGTCGTCCGCAACGGCGCCACCGAACGCCACGAGGTCTCCTTGCGGGTGCTGGGCGACCACCAGGTCAGCAACGCCATCGCCGCTGCCGCCGCCGCGATCGCCGCCGGCGTCGAGCCCCAGATCGTTGCGCACGCCCTGTCAGCAGCCACCACCCGCTCCCATTGGCGGATGGAACTGACCGAACGCGCCGATGGTGCCGCGGTCCTGAACGACGCCTACAACGCCAACCCCGACTCGATGGCGGCAGCCCTGCACACGCTGGGCGGCATCGCCGCGGCCCGACGTGCCATTGACCCCTGCGCCCGAGCCATCGCCGTCCTGGGCGACATGCTGGAACTCGGCGACGACGCGCCTGCCCTGCACGCCGAGCTTGGTCGGCTGGCCGCCGAGGTGGGCGTGGACGAGGTTGTCGCGGTCGGGGAGTATGCGGAACAGATCGCCGGCGCGGCACGAGACGCCGGCATCGAGGCCCGCGCGCTGCCCAGGCGGGAGGTGTCCGGATCGCTAGCCTTGGGTCCGGCAGACGTGGTGCTGGTCAAGGCATCAAGAGGGTTGGCCCTGGAGACGGTCGCGGACGAGCTGGTCGCCGCGACGGCCGACAAGAGCGGAGCTGAGGCGTGAAGAACATCTTGTTGGCCGGAGGGTTGTCGATGATCGGCACCCTGCTCGGCACCCGCGTGCTGATCGGCTTCCTGGTCCGCAAGGGCTACGGGCAGTTCATCCGTGACGACGGCCCGACCGCCCACCACACCAAGCGCGGCACACCGACGATGGGTGGTCTGGTGATCATCATCTCGGTGGTGCTCTCCTACTTCCTGGCCCACCTGTTCACGTGGACCGAGGTCTCGGTCTCGGCACTGCTGGTGCTCTACCTGTTCGTCGGGCACGGCGTGCTCGGCTTCATGGACGACTGGTCGAAGATCTCCAAGCAGCGTTCGCTTGGCCTGCAGGGACGCTGGAAGCTCGTCGGCCAGGCCTTCTTGGCGATCAGCTTCGGCGTTGCCGCCCTGATGTTCCCCAACGACCGCGGCATCCGCCCCGCCTCCACCTCGATCAGCTTCCTGCGTGACATCTCCTGGGCGGCGCTGCCCGCTGTGCTGGCGATCGTGTGGATCATCCTGCTGATCGCGGGTGCCTCCAATGCCGTCAACCTCACCGACGGTCTGGACGGCCTGGCATCCGGTGCCGCAACGATGGTCTTCGCCGCGTATGCCCTGCTCAACATCTGGCAGTTCAACCAGTGGTGCGGACGCCAGTCAACGCAGGGCCCGCTGTGCTACGAGGTGCGCGACCCGCACGACCTGGCCGTGGTGGCGATGGCGCTCGCTGGGGCCTGCTTCGGCTTCCTGTGGTGGAATGCCAAGCCCGCCAAGATCTTTCTCGGCGACACTGGCTCGCTCAGCCTGGGTGCTGCGCTGGCCGGCCTGGCGATCTGCACCCGCACCGAACTGCTGCTGGTCATCATCGGCTTCCTGTTCGTGATGGAGACCGTCTCGGTGATGCTGCAGGTCGGCTACTTCAAGTCCACGGGCGGCAAGCGTCTGTTCAAGATGACCCCCATCCACCACCACTTCGAGTTGCTCGGGTGGGCCGAGGTGACGGTGGTCATCCGCTTCTGGATCATCTGTGGCCTGGCGGTGGCGACCGGCCTGGGCCTGTTCTACGCGCAATGGGTGGTGGGCCAGTAATGGCGCAAGACGGTACAACGCTGGACTGGATCGAGGGTGCCGACCGCACCGCGCCGTGGCCGCAGGCCAAGGTCGTCGTCGCGGGTCTTGGCCGTTCCGGCTTCGCCGCCGCTGACGGGCTGCTCGACGTTGGCGCGCAGGTGACCGTCCTGGACGACAACGACGGCTCGGCCAATGCCGAGAAGGCCACCGTGCTGGAGATGCTCGATGCCGACGTCCGTCTGGGCGCTGGTTCCACCGCGACCCTGCCCGACGACGTCGACCTGGTCATCACCTCCCCGGGTTGGCGTCCGTCGGCGCCGCTGTTGGCCCAGGCCGCCGCGCGCGGCATCCCGATCTGGGGCGAGGTCGAACTGGCGTGGCGTCTGCAGCAGCCCGACCGTGCCGTGCCGTGGCTCGCCGTCACCGGTACCAATGGCAAGACCACCACCACCCAGATGCTCGAGTCGATGCTGCTCGCGGCTGGTCTCAAGGCCTGCGCGGTGGGCAACATCGGACGTCCGGTGATGGAAGCCGTCCTGGACGAGACCCCCTACGACGTCTTCGCCGTGGAGCTGTCCAGCTTCCAGCTGCACTGGTCCAAGTCCTTGGCCATGCACTCGTCCGCGGTGCTGAACGTGGAGGCCGACCACCTCGAGTGGTACGCGGGCGAGGGCTTCGCGCACGGCGGCGGGATGGCCGACTACGCCTTCGACAAGGCAAAGATCTTCGAGCGCGTGCGCCATTCCTGCGTCTACAACGTCGCGGACGTCGTGACCGAGCAGATGGTCGAGGATGCCGACGTCACCGAGGGCGCCCGCGCCATCGGCTTCACCCTCGGCATGCCCGGCATGAGCATGCTGGGCGTGGTGGACGACCTGATCGTCGACCGGGCCTTCGTGGAGCAGCGCAAGGACTCCGCGCTGGAGCTGTGCAGCGTCTCCGACGTGCAGCCCAATGCACCGCACAACATCGAGAACGCGCTCGCTGCCGCCGCGCTGGCCCGCTCCTTCGGGGTCGGTGCCACCGCCGTTCGCGACGGCCTGCGGAACCTGAACCTGGGCGGGCACCGGATCCAGACCGTCGCCACGCGCGACGAGGTGACCTGGGTGGACGACTCGAAGGCCACCAACCCGCACGCCGCCAATTCGTCCATGCGCGCCTTCGACCACATCGTGTGGATCGCCGGCGGCCAGGCCAAGGGCACCACCTTCGACGACCTGGTCGCCACCCACGCGGCCAAGCTGCGCGGGGCGGTGCTGCTGGGCGTCGACCGCCAGGTCGTCGCCGAGGCCCTGGCCCGACACGCGCCCGATGTGCCGGTGATCGTCATCGACGACACGGACACTGGTGCCATGGCGCAGGCCGTCCGAGCGGCCGCGACGATGGCCCGGCGGGGGGACACGGTGCTGCTGGCACCGGGCTGCGCCTCGTTGGACATGTGGTCCGGCTACGACGCGCGGGGGGATGACTTCGCGGCTGCCGTCCGGGCACTGTGACTTCGTCAGCTGTGACGCGACAACCGAAGAGCCCATCCACACCCGACCAGGAGACCTTCCCCATGGCTTCCCTCAGTTCCGCCGGCCGCAGCCGCACCAGGCAGCGTGTCGTGCCCGAGGTGGCCCGGACGCGCAACCTGGTGGGCGAGATCCTCGCCCGGCCCCTCGCCAGCTATTACTTGGTGCTGGTCTCGACTGCCCTGCTGGTTGCCCTGGGTGCCCTGATGGTGCTCTCGGCCTCCTCGGTCTATGCCACAGCGACCAATGACGACCCCTACTACTTCGCCAAGCGCCAGATGATCTTCCTGGTGCTCGGCCTGCCATTCGCCTGGTGGCTCTCCCGTCTCCCCGAGCGGATCCTCAAGCCGCTGGGGTGGGTGGCGATGGCTTTGGCCCTTGTGTTGTTGTTGGCCGTGTTCACCCCGCTCGGCTATGACGCGGGCAAGGGCAACCGATCCTGGTTGAACCTGGGGGTGCTGCGAGTGCAGCCCGCCGAGTTCGCCAAGCTGGCCCTGGTGCTGTGGGCGGCGAGCTTCGTGCAGGCCAAGGAAGCCGTGATCGACCGGGTCAAGGAGCTGTCGCCACTGGTGATCGGCTTCGGGCTCGTGCTGGCCCTGGTGCTCGCCGAGAAGGACCTCGGCACCGCCCTCGTGATCGCCGCCATCTTCTTCGCCGTACTGTGGATCCTGGGTGTGCCCGGACGGATGTTGGGCCTGTTGGCCTGCCTGGGTGTGCTGGGTGTGGCCGTGCTGGTCGCCACTTCGCCCAACCGCATGGTGCGCATCTTCGCCTTCCTCGGCCTGGCCAAGGACGACCCCTTCGCCTCCCAGCAGCCGGTCTCGGCCATCTACGCGCTGGCCTCCGGTGGTTGGTGGGGCGTCGGCCTGGGCGGCTCGCGCCAGAAGTGGGGCAATCTCTACGACGGTGCCCAGAACGACTTCGTCTTCGCTGTGCTGGGCGAGGAGATGGGCCTGGTGGGCAGCCTGATCGTGTTGGCCCTGTTCTTCATCCTCGGCTTCGCAGCGATCCGGATCGCCCTGCGATCCGACTCTGCCTTCTCCCGCGTCCTGTCCGGGGCGATCGCCGCCTGGCTGATGTTCCAGGCCATGACCAACATCGGCGTCGCGATGGGCATGCTGCCCGTGCTCGGTGTCCCGCTGCCCTTCCTCTCGGCCGGCGGCTCGGCGCTGCTGGCCAATCTGTTGGCCGTCGGCCTGCTGCTTGCCTGTGCCCGCAACGAGCCCGCTGCCCGTCGCCTGCTGGCGCGCCGACGTGGCGAGCCGGCGCCGCGGGTGACTACGGTTGTGGACGGCGGGCGCTGATCCGTGTCGTCGGACGATCTGCTGGCGCAAGGTGTGGGGACAGGGGAAAGAGATGGTTGACGTCGTGCTGGCCGGCGGCGGTACCGCTGGTCACATCAACCCGATGCTGGCGAGCGCGGACGCAATCCGTCGGGCCGCGCCAGACGCCGGCGTGAGCTGCATCGGCACCGACAAGGGACTGGAAACCCGGCTGGTTCCGGCCGCTGGCTACCCGCTGGACCTGGTCGAGCCCGTGCCGCTGCCGCGACGCCCCACCCCCGAGCTCGCCAAGGTTCCCGCGCGGCTGGCTGGCTCGGTGCGCACGGCGGCCCGCATCCTGCGCGAGCGCGATGCCAAGGTCGTGGTCGGCTTCGGCGGCTATGTCGCGTTGCCCGCCTACCTGGCCGCCCGCACCCGCCGGATCCCCGTCGTCATCCACGAGCAGAACGCCGTTCCCGGTCTGGCCAACAAGGTGGCCGCCCGGTTCGCGACCCGCACCTTCTCCGCTTTCCCCGACACGCCGTTGCCGCGCTGCGAGGCGATCGGCATGCCGATGCGCGGGGCCGTCACCCAGCTCGCGGCCACCGGCGTCGACGAGGCTCTGCGCCACGGCTCGCGCAAGCAGTTCGGGCTGCGTGCAGACCTTCCGCTGCTGCTGGTCTCCGGCGGTTCGCAGGGCGCGCGTTCCATCAACCAGGCCACGCTGGCCGCCCGCGACGACCTGCTGGCCGCCGGGGTGCACGTGCTCCACATCCTCGGCCCGAAGAACTTCACCGACGACATGGTGCAGGTGACCCATCCCGAGACGGGTGCCGGCTACCTGCCGCTGGCCTATGTGGACCAGATGGACCGCGCATACTCCGCCGCCGACATGATGGTGTGCCGCTCCGGTGCCGGGACGGTCTGCGAGGTGGGCTCCATCGGGCTGCCGTCGGTCTTCGTCCCGCTGCCGCACGGCAATGGGGAACAGGCCCGCAATGCCGACGCATTGGTCGCCGCCGGCGGGGGAGTGCTGGTGCCGGACGCCGAGCTTGACGCCAGCCGCCTGAACCGCGAGGTGCTGAGCCGCATCCACGACGCCGAGCAGCTGGCCGCCATGTCCCGCGCCGGTCGCCACCTCTTCGCCCATGACGCGGCCGACCGCCTGGCGTCCGTCGTCCTCGAAATCGCCGGGCACAGGCCGGAAGGACACCCCCATGCTTCGTGAACCCGTCGAGGTCTTCCCCGCCAATCGGGCCGGGCCGATCCACTTCATCGCCATCGGTGGTGCCGGCATGAGTGGCATCGCGCAGCTCTACCACGATCTGGGCGTCGAGGTCTCCGGCTCCGACCAGTCCGACTCGGCCGCCCTGCGGGCGCTGTCGGCCCAGGGCATTCGGACCCATGTCGGGCACTGCGACGCCCAGCTGGGCGATGCCCGCACGGTCGTGGTCTCGTCCGCCATTCGCGAGGACAACCCCGAGCTGGTTGCCGCCCGCGAGCGGGGCCTGACCATCTGGCACCGCTCCGCTGCGCTGGCGGCGCTGATGCTCGGCCACGCCGGAATCTCCGTCGCGGGCACCCACGGCAAGACCACCACCACCGGCATGGCTGCGGTGCTGCTCACCGAGGTAGGCGCCGACCCCTCCTATGTGATCGGGTCCCCGCTGGCGGCCAGCGGCAAGAGCGCGCAACTGGGCAGCGGAGACGCCTTCGTCGTCGAAGCCGACGAGTCCGACGGATCCTTCCTGCAGTACCCGACGCGGATCGCGGTCATCACCAATGTGGAGGCCGACCACCTCGACAACTGGGTCACCCCGCAGGCCTACTTCGACGGCTTCGTGCGCTTCGCCACGGCCGACGGGGTCGAGGCGGTCGTGCTGAACTCCGACGACGAGGGCGCCTCCTCGCTCGGGGAGCGGCTGCGCGCCGCCGGCCAGCAGGTCGTCACCTACGGTGAAGCGCCCGGTTCGGACGTCTTGTTGAGCGAGCTCGACTTCGAGGGCACGACGGCCCGGGCGGTGATCAGCCACGACGGCTTCTCCGGCCATCTCGAGCTGAAGGTGCCGGGGCGCTACAACCTGGCCAACGCCGCGGCGGCCTTCGCCGTCGGGCGGCTGCTGGGCCACGACCCGAAGGCGCTGCTCGCCGGCGCGGAGAGCTTCACCGGCACCCTGCGTCGCTTCCAGCTGGTAGGTCAGGCCAGGGTCCCTGGCGCCGGGGACCAGGAGCCCGACGTCCGCATCTACGACGACTACGCCCACCACCCGACCGAGATTCGGGCCGCCCTCACCGCGGCCCGCAAGGCTGCCGCCGGGGGCCGGTTGGTCGCCTGCTTCCAGCCGCACCTGTTCAGCCGGACGATGGACTTCGCGGACGAGTTCGGCGAGGCCCTCACCCTGGCCGACCTGGTGGTGCTCACCGACATCTACGCCGCCCGGGAGGACCCGGTGCCCGGCGTGACCGGTGAACTCGTGCTGGAGGCGGTGCGCCGCCACGGCGGTGAGGCCGTCTACGTCGCCGACAAGGGACGACTTGCGCCGGAACTGGCCGCCCTGCTGCGTCCGGGCGATCTGTTGATGACGCTCGGAGCGGGAGACGTGACCCTGGTCGGGCCCCTCCTGCTCGCCCAGCTGGCGCCTGGAGCGGACTGATGCCGTCGTCGGTCCCCAAGACCGGGCCGGTTCGCCCGGCCACGCCCACCGACGTCTCCGCGGCCATCGCTGAGCGGCGTCGGCGCGAACGACGCCGCCACCTCGGACTGGTTGGTGGGGGAGCGGCGCTGGTGCTGCTGCTCGCGCTCGCGCTGTGGTTGGTCTCCTTCTCGCCGGTCTTTGCCAGCAAGCAGGTGCGCGTCGAGGGCAACAAGCTCGTCAGCACCGACCAGGTGCTCGCCGCGGCCCAGGTGCCGATGGGCGTTCCGCTTTCGAAGCTGAAGACCGGCCCGATCGGCCAGCGGGTCGCCGTACTGCCCCCGGTCGGGGGAGTCCGAGTGCACACCAAGTGGCCCAGCACCGTCGTCATCGAGGTCACTGAGCGCGTCGCGGTCTACCAACGCCTCGAGGGCACCACCTACGAGTCCGTCGACGCGGCCGGCGTGGTCTTCGTCCAGGGCGCCAAGCGGAACAAGTCGTTGCCGCTGGTGCGTACCCCCAGCGTCGAGAACCGGTTGCTCGCCGACGTCGCGACCGTCGTCACCAATCTCACCCCCAAGCTGGTGAAGAAGCTGGACGCCGTCGAGGCGAGCGGCCCGGACGACATCACTGTGAAGCTGACGACCGGCCAGCAGGTGCTGTGGGGTTCGGCCGCAGATTCCGCGACCAAGGCGCAGGTGGCCGAGGCCCTCGTGGCGCGAGAAAAGTTCACCGTCTTCAATGTCGCCAGCCCGGCCAATCCGACCGCGCGCTGAATCGACGCCGCCAGGCGGCATGGCCCTGACCTTGCCGCCGTCGGGGCTGCACCCTCGAGGCCCTCAAGGTCGGGTTGAGACTCTGGCAGTTGGCCGAGGCCGGTGTTGGACACCCAAAGTTGGCCGCACATAGCCTGTGACGGTCACCGAACCCCATGGGTGCGTGCCGTCGCACGGTGGGTTTGCAGCTCCAACGGCTAGAGAATTGAGGCGGGATCCCCGTGGCAAGTGCGTCGCAGAACTACTTGGCAGTCATCAAGGTCGTCGGAGTCGGCGGCGGCGGCGTGAACGCCGTCAACCGAATGATCGAGGCGGGCCTGAAGGGCGTCGAGTTCATTGCGATCAACACCGATGCCCAGGCCCTGCTCATGTCCGATGCGGACGTGAAGCTCGACGTCGGCCGTGAGCTGACCCGCGGTCTTGGTGCCGGCGCCGACCCCGACAAGGGTCGTCAGGCCGCCGAGGACCACCAGGACCAGATCGAGGAGGTGCTGCGCGGGGCGGACATGGTCTTCGTCACCGCTGGTGAGGGTGGTGGCACCGGCACCGGTGGCGCTCCCGTCGTCGCCAAGATCGCCCGCTCGATCGGCGCGCTGACCATCGGCGTCGTGACGCGCCCCTTCAGCTTCGAGGGCAAGCGCCGCTCCAACCAGGCGGAGGAGGGAATCGCCCGCCTGCGTGAAGAGGTCGACACCCTCATCGTCATCCCGAATGACAAGCTGCTGCAGATGACCGACCACCAGGTCGCCATCCTGGACGCCTTCCGCCAGGCCGATCAGGTGCTGATGCAGGGCGTGTCGGGCATCACCGACCTGATCACCACCCCCGGCCTGATCAACCTCGACTTCGCCGACGTCAAGTCGGTCATGAGCAATGCCGGTTCCGCCCTGATGGGCATCGGTCAGGCCCGTGGTGAGGACCGCGCCCGCGCTGCCGCGGAGATGGCGATCAGCTCCCCGCTGCTCGAGGCCTCCATCGACGGTGCGCACGGCGTCCTGCTGTCGATCGCCGGTGGCTCCGACCTCGGCCTCTTCGAGGTCTCCTCGGCCGCAAACCTGATCGAGGCCGCGGCCCATGACGAGGCCAACATCATCTTCGGCACCGTCATCGACGACTCGATGGGCGACGAGGTCCGCGTCACCGTGATCGCGGCCGGCTTCGACGGCGGCCAGCCGCCCCGCCGCCAGCCCGGCATCTCCGCGCGTCCCAGCCTGAACCAGAACGGCACTCGGAACACCGCACTCACCCCGCCCTCTGCGCAGACGGTCCCCACCGCCCAGCATGTCGCCAACGGTCCCGGCGTCTTCAGTGGCGGATCCAGCCAGGCCGGCGCCAGCCAGCATGGCTCCGGCCAGAACGAGCAGGGTGGCTTCCAGCAGGCCCAGACCCCGGCCGCCCAGCCCGGCACCCCGCCGGTGGCCGAGCGTGGTCCAGCCCCCGCGGACGACGAACTGGACATCCCGGACTTCCTGAAGTGAAGCACTGACTTGTTCAGCTTCCGACTCGACCCCGGCGCCAATTCTGGCGTCGGGGTCGTTTTCACGGACCGCCATGATGGCTTCTCCAGCCCAGGTCTGGGCCCGCTCAACCTGGGTCGCGTCGACGTCGACGACGCCAACCTGGTGCGGGCCAACTTCGCCAGCGTCCGGTCGACTCTCGGCCTGGGGCCGGTGATCACCCTCGACCAGCGTCACACCCCCGACGTCCTGGTCATGGACGAGCGCCAGCTCGCCAGCTGGGGCGACCCCGTCCGGCTCGGCGCCGACGCGGGCGAGCACCCGCTGCCGGTCGCCGACGCGAGCGTGACGGCGCTGCCAGGCGTGGCACTGTGCATCAGGGTTGCCGACTGCGTCCCGGTGCTGCTGGCCGATGCCGACCGCGGCGTGGTCGGCGCAGCGCACGCCGGACGGGTCGGCTTCGCCACCGGGGTGCTGGCCAACACGGTCGCAGCAATGCGGGCGCTCGGCGCCGCCGACATCACCGCTTGGATCGGCCCCCACGTCTGTGGTTCCTGCTACGAAGTGCCCGAGCAGATGGCCGATGAGGTCGCCGCTGCGCACCCGGCCGCACGCTCGCGCACTCCCCAGGGAACGGCGGCGCTCGATCTCGGCGCCGGCTGCGAGGCTGAGCTGGTGCGGCTGGGGGCACGCGTCGAGCGGGTCGACCCCTGCACCCTCACCACTGCCAGCCTGCACTCCCATCGCCGCGATGGTGCGGCCGCGGGGCGCCTGGCTGGCCTGGTGTGGCTCCAACCCTGAGGGGTCCAGGAATTCGCGTCTGCCTCGGATTCCCGCGCGTGTCGGCCACCGGGTGAGCGGGACCGGGGCGCACCGTCGGGTAGCCTCGACAGCGACTGTTCGAGGAGGGGTTGATGAGCGAGAGCGTGTTCCGCAGGGCCGGGAAATGGTTGGGCGTGGTCGAGGAGGCCCGCTACGACTACGAGGAGGCCGACGGTGAGCTGACGCAGGCCGTCTATGAGGACGAGGTCGAGTACGAGCCGTCCACCATCACCCAACTGCCGGACCGTCGTCCAGCAGCACCGGTGTCTGCCGTTTCTTCCCAGCACAAGAAGGAGGAACCCGTGCAGCGCACTGCCGACCTGACGCGGATCATCACCGTCCACCCGCGCACCTACAACGAGGCCCGCACCATCGGCGAGCACTTTCGTGACAGCGTGCCGGTGATCATGAACCTCTCGGACATGGAGGAGGCGGACGCCAAGCGTCTCGTCGACTTCGCCGCTGGCCTGATCTTCGGCTTGCGCGGCACCATCGAGCGCGTCACCTCCAAGGTCTTCCTGCTGTCCCCGCAGAACGTGAACGTCACCGCGGAGGACAAGGAGCGCATCGCCGCTGGCGGCTTCTTCAACCAGAGCTGATTCGTTGGGTGGAGGTCTTCCTTCGTGCCGGGTAGGGGTGCAGTAACCTGACGGGTAGTCGGCACGACGGCGCCAGTGCGTCCGTCAGGTCCGGCTATTGGTCCGACACCTGACGTTCCGCTGGGACGCACACAACTGGGAGTACTGAGATGACGTTGACCCTTGAGGACGTGAAGAACGTCCGCTTCCCGATCGCCAAGCGACAGGGAGAGGGATACCGGGCCACAGAGGTGGACGACTTCGTCGATGCCGTCGACCTGACCTTCGTGCAGATGTCGGAGGAGAACGAGCGCCTCCGGGCCCAGCTTGACGCGCTCGGCGGCGACCGCGAGACGGCCGGTGACCCCACGAACAGCTCCGCGCTGGCCGACGAGAATGCCCGTCTCCAGGCAGAGATCGAGGCGCTGCGCGCCCAGTCCAGCAATGCCGGCCCGGCCCTCAATGCAAGCGACGCGGTCTTGAACGATTCCGTCTCGAACGATTCCGTCTCGAACGATTCCGTGGACGCCGGCGAGCTCCAGCGCCTCCGCGAGGAGAATGCCGGCCTGCGCAGCGAACTGGATGCGGCTCGCAAGGAGGTCGAGCAGGCACGCGCCGAGGTCTCCCAGGTCCGCGGCGAGTTGGATGCCGCCCGCCAGGCCACCCCGCTCACGGTGGTCGACGGCGATGGTGCCGGACGTGTCGAGAAGATCGTCGTGACCACCTCCGCGCAGGCCAGCCCCGCGGTCGTCCGGATGGTCCAGCTGCACACCGAGCAGGCGGAGACCCTGGTCTCCGAGGCCGAGGCAGAGGCCCAGCGCAAGGTGGCCGAAGCCGACGCCCGCGCCCAGCAGGCCGTCAGCGAGGCGGAGCGCCGCGCCCACGAGCTCACCGTCGACGCCCAGACCCGCGCCGAGCGGATCCAGTCCGAGGCTCGCGTGAATGCCGACCAGTTGGCCAACGAGGCAAAGGCCCAGGCGGACCAGCTCACCTCGGAGGCGGCCGCCAACTCCGAGCGGGTGCACGCGGACGCCGAGGCCCGTCGGTCCGAGTTGTTCAGCGCGCTGGAGGCCGAGCGTGATGCACTCGTCGGCAAGGTGGACGACCTGCGCACCTACGAGGGCAGCTACCGTTCCACCCTCACTGAGCACCTTCGCGGTCAGATCGCGCACTTGGAGAACTCCACCTTCGAGCCCGAGGGCACGCCCGTGCTGCTCGGGGAGGAGCGCCCGGCCATCGCTTCCCAGACCCCTCGTCTGGACGCCTTGCTCGCCGAGGGCAACAACTGATCCTTCCCTGATGGCCTGGAGTCCTTCCCTTATGGCCTGATGGCCGGACGGACGCATCCAGCCCCCGCTCTGCCACCGGCAGGGCGGGGGCTGGTCAGTGTCAGAGGGGGGAATCATCGGCCGTGCGGTGAGCTGGCTCCCCGTCGTTGACAAGAGGTGTACCCTCATCGCTCAGACCCGAACTCCTCCGCGGGCCAAGGGTGGACCGCAGACCGGAAGGACGACACATGGCCACGAAGCCGGGCGGCGCTGCCGCCTCGACCGTCACTCTCCCCGTTCGTGAGGGCGAAGAGCCCTGGACGGCCGAAGAGGTCGAAGAGGTGCGCACCGAGCTGGTGGACGAGGTCGACCGCTTGCAGAAGGCGATTGCCGTGCACGAGGCCGAACTCGTCGACCTGATGCGTGAGGGCCGTGACGGCGCCGGGCTGGACCCCGCCGACGTGGGCTCTTCCAACTTCGAGCGTGACCAGGAGATGTCGCTGGCCGCCAACCAGCGCGAGATGTTGGAGCAGGCACGGCTGGCGCTGGACCTCTTCGACACGGGACAGTACGGGCTGTGCGAGCGCTGCGGAGAGCCGATCGGCAAGGCACGGCTGCAGGCCTTTCCGCGGGCGACCATGTGCGTGACGTGCAAGCAGCGCGCGGAACGGCGCTGACCGGCGCGGCTGCCGGACGTGCGCTGCCCACAATGGGTCTGGTGGCCGCTCTGGGTCTGGCCCTGGACCAGTGGACCAAACACCTCGCCGTGACCCGGCTGGACCCCGCTGACCCGCCGAGCTACCTGGGCGGCTTCCTGAGGCTGCTGCTGGTGCGCAACCCCGGTGCGGCGTTCTCCTTGGGTACCGGGGCGACGGTGGTCATCAGCTGCCTTGCCATCGTGGCGGCCCTGGCCCTGCTGGTCTGGGCCCCGCGACTGCGGGGCGCCGCTCAGGGTGCGCTGGCCGGCCTGGCGCTGGCCGGTGTCGTCGGCAACCTCGTCGATCGACTGCTCCGGCCACCCGGCCCGCTGAGGGGCCACGTCATCGACTTCATCTCCCTGCCGCACTTCGCGGTCTTCAATGTCGCCGACATCTGCCTGACCACGACCGCCGCGATCGTCGTCCTTGCCTCCTTCCGGTCACCACGGGAACGATCGAGCGAGGACTCCTGATGAGCGTCCTGTTCGTCCCCGACGGTCTGGACGGCGACCGGGTCGATGCCGCAGCAGCGCGGATGACCGGCCTGTCCCGCTCGCGGATCGCCGACCTCGTCGAGGCAGGGGCGGTCCGTCTGGACGGCGCCACGGTGGACAAGCCCTCGATGCGGGTGCGCGCCATGCAGATGCTGGAGGTGGACCTCGAGGCGGTTCCCGCCGGTGTGCAGGTGACCCCACGGGAGGTCGAGGGCCTGCGCATCGTCCACGACGACCGAGACCTGGTCGTGGTCGACAAGCCGGTCGGCGTCGCCGCCCATCCGTCACTGGGCTGGGAGGGGCCCAGCGTCGTGGAGCACCTCGCTGCGGCCGGTTTCCGGATTTCCACCAGCGGTGCCGCCGAGCGGCAGGGCATCGTCCAGCGCCTGGACGTGGGCACCTCCGGGCTGATGGTCGTCGCCAAGAGCGAGACGGCCTACACGGTTCTCAAGCAGGCATTCCGGGACCGGAGCGTGGAGAAGACCTACCACGCGCTCGTCCAGGGGCACCCCGACCCATTGGCCGGCACCATCGACGCCCCGATCGCCCGCCACCCCGGATCGGAGTGGAAGATGGCGGTCGTTGCAGGTGGTCGGCGTTCGGTCACCCACTACGAGACCCTCGAGGCGCACCGTTCCGCTTCACTGCTCGAGGTCCACCTGGAAACAGGTCGCACCCACCAGATTCGCGTCCACATGGCTGCGCTGCGCCACCCCTGCGTCGGGGACCCCACCTACGGCAGTGACCCGGTGCTGGCCCAGCGGCTCGGCCTGGAGCGGCAGTGGTTGCACGCGGTCCAGCTGGGCTTCACCCATCCGGGGACGGGGGAGTGGGTCACCTTCACCTCCGAATACCCTGACGACCTGCAGCGCGCACTGGACATCGTCCGGCAGGGATGAACTCCCGGTGAACCTTCGGCTGTGAGGGCACTGAGAATGGCCACCGCGAAGAGGCATTTCCCCCTTCACAAGGGCCGCCGCGGCCACTTGGTGCGGCACAAGGGGCGCCCCACCTCCTGCTGGAGGCTGTCTGTCCGGTAGGGTGACGCACGTGCGTAGAGCGAAGATTGTGTGCACGCTCGGGCCGGCAGTGTCGACCCCGGAGCGGATGGAAGAACTGGTTCAGGCTGGAATGGATGTGGCGCGGCTCAATATGAGCCATGGCGACTATTCCGAGCATGAGAAGCGCCTCGAGCAGACCCGTGCGGCTGCCGCGAAGGTGGGCCGGACGGTTGGCGTGCTCGCTGACCTCCAGGGCCCCAAGATCCGGTTGGGTCGCTTCGCCGACGACAAGGTGACCCTGACCTATGGCCAGACCTTCACCATCACCACCGACGACATCCTGGGCGACCAGACCCGGTGCTCCACCACCTTCAAGGGCCTCCCTGGCGACGTGAAGCCCGGCGATGACATCCTGATCGACGACGGCCGGATCGGGCTGCAGGCCGTTGAGGTCACCGAGACCGACGTGGTCTGCAAGGTCACCGTCGCGGGCCCCGTCTCGAACAACAAGGGCATCAACCTGCCCGGCGTCGCCGTCTCCGTGCCTGCCCTGAGCGAGAAGGACGAGAGGGACCTGCGCTGGGCGCTGGGCAAGGGCGTCGACATGATCGCCCTGTCCTTCGTCCGCTCGGCCGACGACATCGTCCGCGTCCACGAGATCATGGACGAGGAGGGTCGCCGCGTGCCCGTCATCGCGAAGCTGGAGAAGCCGCAGGCGATCCAGAACCTCGACGCGATCATCGACGCCTTCGACGCCTTCATGGTCGCCCGTGGCGACCTGGGCGTGGAGCTCCCGCTGGAGGAGGTGCCTCTGGTTCAGAAGCGCATCGTCAAGGCGGCTCGTCGCTGGGCCAAGCCGGTCATCGTCGCCACCCAGATGCTGGAATCGATGATCTCGGCTCCGCGTCCGACGCGCGCCGAGGCGTCCGACGTCGCCAACGCCATCCTCGACGGCGCCGACGCGGTCATGCTTTCCGGTGAGGTGTCGGTTGGTTCCTACCCGATCGAGACGGTCAAGACGATGGCGCGCATCGTGACCAACACCGAGGAGCACGGCCTCGCCTCCATCAGCCGGATCGACTGGAACATCCACACCACCGGCGGCCTGATCGCCAAGGCGGCCTCCGAGGTCGCCGAGGCATTGGACGCCAAATACCTGGTGGCCTTCACCAAGTCGGGTGACACCGCACGTCGGCTGTCCCGACTGCGCCCGAAGACCCCGATCCTGGTCTTCACGCCGGACGAGACCACCCGTCAGCAGATGACGGTCACGTGGGGCGCCACGGCGGTCAAGACCGTCGAGTTCGGTGACCAGGAGGGCATGGTGAACTACGTCGAGCGAACCCTGCTCGCCGACGGTCTGGCCGAGCCCGGTGACCGCGTCGTGATCGTCTCCGGATCGCCAATGGGCGTTCCCGGCAAGACGAACAACCTGCGCGTGATGAAGGTCCGCGGCCGGGATTCCTGAGCAGCCGTGCAGCGCAGCGCCGTCACCCGGGCCCGGGGGCGGCGCTGTGCTGTTCCGGGCTGTAGGACGAAGGTGGGCCAGCACCTGCCGCCTTGTGGCAGAATGTGACGGCTGGCGCACGACGGGCTCAGGCCCGGGTGGCGGAATGGCATACGCGGACGGCTCAAACCCGTCTGGTCTCACGACCGTAGGGGTTCGACTCCCCTCCCGGGCACCAGTAGCAAGCAGATCCCAACGAGCAGGCCGAGGAGCGCACCATGAGCAACACCGAGCAGGCCGGAGGCGCCGCAAAGAAGCCGCGCGTCCTGGTCGCCGAGGACGAGGCACTGATCCGGATGGATCTCGTCGAGCTGTTGAACGAAGAGGGCTATGAGGTGGTGGGCCAGGCCGGTGACGGCGAGGAGGCCCTCGCCATGGCCCGCGAACTGCAGCCCGACCTGGTCGTGATGGACGTCAAGATGCCCAAGATGGACGGCATCACCGCCGCCGAGCAGATCGCCGAGGAACGCATCGCCCCCGTCGTGATGCTGACGGCCTTCAGCCAGCGCGACCTCGTCGAGCGGGCTCGTGAGGCGGGCGCGATGGCCTATGTGGTCAAGCCCTTCGACGCCTCCGATGTCGTGCCCGCGATCGAGATCGCGATGGGACGTTTCGCCGAGATCCGTGCGGTCGAGGATGAGGTCGCCGACCTCGAGGAGCGGCTGGCCTCCCGCAAGGCCGTCGACCAGGCGAAGGGAATGCTGCAGGAGGGCCTTGGGCTCTCCGAGCCGGAGGCCTTCCGCTGGATCCAGAAGACCGCGATGGACCTGCGCATCTCGATGCGCGAGGTGGCCGACAAGGTCATCGCCCAGGGCAAGAACCAGAAGGTCTGAAAGCTCAGTCCTGACCTGGCCGCCGGGGCAGGAACATGCAGGTCAGGCGTCCGGTGGCGACCCTGCGGTCGTCGTCGTCGGTGAGCACCACCTCATAGGTGCAGGTCTGGCGTCCGATGTGTAGCGGGGTGGCCACGCCCGTCACGGTGCCCTTGGTCACCGCAGCATGGTGGGTGACGCTCAGCTCCATCCCAACGGCGATCCGGTCGGGCTGGGCGGTCGCATAGGCCGCGATCGACCCAAGCGTCTCCACCAGCAGCCCCGAACCCCCGCCATGCCACAGGCCGGCCACCTGGGTGTTGCCCTTCACCGGTGCTCGTCCCACGGTTCGCTCGGGGGACACCTCCAGCAACTCGGTGCCGAACTTGTCGTCCAGCGGGCTGAACAGGTCAACGGCCCATTCGGGCAGGTTCTCGCCATGCATGGGCCGCAGTCTATGGACCGATGAGGGGTGTGCTGCGCGCAGGACGGTTTTGTCGTACGCCCCGGCTAGAGTCACCACCGTGAACGAGACTCCCGCCAAGCTGTTGCTGATCGACGGACACTCCGTCGCCTATCGCGCCTTCTTCGCGCTGCCGGTTGACAACTTCTCGACCAGCACCGGCCAGCACACGAATGCGGTGTACGGCTTCACGTCCATGCTCATCAACGTGCTGCGCGACGAGCAGCCCACCCATGTCGCGGTGGCCTTCGACCTCTCCCGCGTGACCTTCCGCACCGCGGAGTACTCCGAGTACAAGGCCAACCGCTCCGCCTCCCCGGACGAGTTCAAGGGCCAGGTGCAGTTGGTCAAAGAGGTGCTGGACGCGCTGAACATCGTCCACGTCGAGAAGGACGACTACGAAGCGGACGACATCATCGCCACGCTCTCGCTGCAGGCCTCCGAGCAGGGCGTGGACACCGTGATCGTCACGGGCGACCGGGACGCGATGCAGCTGGTCAGCGACCGGGTCACCGTGCTCTACCCGCGCAAGGGCGTCAGCGACCTCGCCCGGATGACCCCGGAGGCGGTGGAGTCGAAGTACCTCGTGCCGCCCGTGCAGTACCCGGAGCTGGCCGCGCTGGTGGGGGAGACCTCCGACAACCTGCCCGGCGTGCCGGGCGTGGGCCCGAAGACGGCCGCCAAGTGGATCGCCCAGTACGAGGGCCTGGAGAACCTCGTCCGCCGGGCAGACCAGGTTCCGGGCAAGGCCGGGGAGAGCCTGCGCGCCCACCTGGACGATGTGGTGCGCAACCGCCGGCTCAATGCGCTGGTGCGCGACCTCGAGCTGCCCGTCACGATCGACCAGCTCGCCCGCCACGACTGGGATCGCGAGAAGGTGCACACGCTGTTCGACGGACTGGAGTTCCGCGTCCTGCGCGACCGACTGATCGAGACCCTGCCAGCCGCCGAGACCGAGCCCGAGGGCGGCTTCGAGGTGACCGGCTCGGTGCTGGCGCCCGGTGAGCTGACTGCCTGGTTGGCTGAGCACGGTCACGGGGAGATCACCGGTATCGATGTGATCGGACACTGGGGCGCCGGCACTGGGGACGTCACCGGGCTGGGCCTGGCCGCGGCCGACGGCTCGGCGTGCTGGTTCGACAGCACCGAGCTGACACCCGACGACGACGCGGCATTGGCCACCTGGTTGGCCGACGAGAGCATCGGGAAGGCCATCCACGAGGCCAAGGGCCCACGGCTGGCCTGCTGGGCCCGGGGCTGGGAGCTGCGCGGCATCACCTGTGACACGGTGCTGGCCGCCTACCTGCTGCGCCCCGACCAGCGCAGCTTCGACCTCGGCGACCTGGCGATCCGGTACCTGAAGCGAGAACTGCGCGTCGAGGGTTCGGGGGAGGCCTCCGACGCCGACCAGGACATGCTCTTCGGCGACGACGATTCCAGCTCGCAGGAGGCGGCGCAGGCCTCGATGGTGCGCGCTCGCGCCGTGATCGACCTCGCCATCGCGTTGGAGGCCGAACTGGCAGCCCAGGGCGGCGCCAAGCTGCTGGCCGAGGTGGAGCTGCCGCTGCAGGGGACGCTGGCCCGGATGGAACGCGTCGGCATCGCGGTGGACGTCGATCGGCTGGAACAGCTGCGCGGCGAGTTCGACGCGCACGTCATCGAGGCTGAACAGGCCGCCTACGAGACCATCGGCAAGAAGATCAACCTGGGCTCGCCCAAGCAGCTGCAGGGAGTCCTCTTCGACGAACTCAACATGCCCAAGACACGCAAGACCAAGTCGGGCTGGACCACCGACGCGGATGCGCTGGAGGGCTTGTACGCCAAGACCCAGCATCCCTTCCTGGAGCACCTGCTCGCGCACCGTGACCAGATCCGGCTGCGCCAGACCGTCGACGGGCTGCTGGCCTCCGTCCAGCCGGACGGTCGCATCCACACCACCTATGTGCAGACGATCGCGGCGACCGGCCGGTTGAGCTCCACCGACCCGAACCTGCAGAACATCCCGATCCGCGCCGAGGCCGGGCGCCGGGTGCGTGAGGGCTTCGTGGTCGGGCACGGGTACGAGTGCCTGATGACAGCCGACTACTCCCAGATCGAGATGCGGATCATGGCGCACGTCTCCTCCGACCGGGGCCTGATCGAGGCCTTCAACTCGGGCAAGGACTTCCATTCCCAGATGGCCGCCAAGGTCTTCGACACGACCGCCGAGGCGGTCACCGGTGAGCAGCGGGCCCGGATCAAGGCAATGAACTACGGCCTGGCCTATGGCCTGAGTGCCTTCGGGTTGTCGAACCAGCTGGGCATCTCCGTCAGCGACGCGAAGGCCCTGATGGACGACTACTTCACCGAGTTCGGCGGGGTGCGCGACTTCCTGGGCGGGGTGGTCGCCCAGGCCCGGCGGACGGGGTACACCGAGACCCTGCTCGGTCGGCGCCGCTACCTGCCCGACCTGAACTCGTCCAACCGTCAGCGCCGTGAGATGGCGGAGCGGATGGCGCTGAACGCGCCGATCCAGGGTTCAGCCGCCGACATGATCAAGCAGGCGATGCTGGACGTGGAGTCGGAACTCGTCCGTCAGGGCCTCGGTTCGCGCATCCTGCTACAGGTGCACGACGAACTCGTGCTCGAGGTCGCGGCGGGGGAGCGCGACGCGGTGGAGGCTCTGGTCCGCGACAAGATGGGCCACGCGATGGCACTCGACGTCCCGCTGGACGTCAGCGTCGGTACCGGACGTTCCTGGCACGAGGCCGCCCACTAGGGCTGGGGCCGCGCTCTTGGTCGAGCAGCATCTGCTCGAGCACGGCCAACACGTGCGTGTACTCATGGCCGGTGGCACGCGTCATGCCGAGCTCGCAGGTGCGATTCGCGCTCAGGTAAAGATCGAAGCTGCGCGCATTCACCTCGGCCGCCTCGGGCGCCGTCGCCGAAGCCGTCAACTCGGGGTGCAAGAGCCCCCGGTCGCCGGCGAAGGCGCAGCAGCGCCACGCCATCGGCACGACGACCTCGTCGGCCACGAAGCCCGCGATCGTCTGGAGCGCGGCGTTGAGCCCCAGCTGGGTCGATGAGCAGGTGGGGTGCAGCACGGCAGAGCTGACCTTGGTCACCGGCGGAAGCTTCGGCAGCACCTCGGTCGCCACGAACTCCAGCGCGTCCATGAAGTGCAGTTCGACTCCTGCATGCCGGGCGGCGATCTCGAGGCCTTCGGTGCAGCTGGTGGCGTCGCAGACGATGGTCAGCCGACCCGACTGGCTGGCATGGCCAAGCACGCGGGCGACCCGTTCGGTCATCACCTCGTAGCCCCTGGTCATGCCCTTGGACTTCCACGGGGTCCCGCAGCACAACCCCGCCGCATCATCAGGCACCTCGAGCGCCACCCCAGCGCGTTGGGCCAGCCCGAGCACACGCGTGGCCAACGGCACCCCGTCCGGTGTCCCGAACATGGTGTTCACACACGCCGGCAGATACAAATAGGACGGGTCGTCGGCGGGCACCGGGTGACGGCGAGCGCCACCGCCGGGCAGCTCCGCCGAGAGCGTCGGCATCACGTCCGTGCCGATGACTCTGCGCGCCACACCCAACGGAGCGTTCAGCAGGGGTGTCGGCAGCTTCTGTACCACGTTCATGCCCACCGCGGCTGCGGCGGTGAACGGCCCCCAGCCCTTCGCGGCGGCCTGCCAGCCCGCCTGCAGCACGGGGTTGGCCTGTTCGGCGCGCAGCCGGCGCACCAGATCGCCGGTGTTGATACCCAGCGGGCAGGCGGTGGAGCACATGCCGTCCACGGCGCAGGTGTCGATGAGGGGGTAGCGCTGCTGCTCTTCGAGGGTGGCCACCAACTCGTCCTTGCCCTCGGCGCGGGCCTGGGCGATGGCGCGGCGCACGACGATGCGTTGCCGGGGTGTCAGCGTCAGGTCGGCGGACGGGCATACGGGCTCGCAGTAGCCACACTCGACGCACCGATCGACCTCGGCCTCGACGCTGGGGGTGAGCTTCACCTCGTCCAAGAGCTGGGCCTTGGCCTCATCGGCGGGCTTCTGCTCGACCAGCACCGAACCGGGGTTGAGTATGCCAGCGGGGTCGCAGGCCTGCTTGACCTGCTTCATGACCCCGAACAGTTCGGCGCCGTACTGGCGTTCGACGTAGGGGGCCATGATGCGCCCGGTGCCGTGTTCGGCCTTCAGGCTGCCGCCGTGGTCGAGAACCAGCTGCACCATGTCTTCGGTGAAGGCCTCGTAACGCTGCACACAGACGTCATCGCGGAAATCCTCGTTGACGAGGAAGTGGATGTTTCCGTCCTTCGCGTGGCCGAAGATGACCGACTCGCGGTAGCCGTGGCCGGCGAACATCCGCTGCAACTCGACGCAGACCGGGGCCAGCTCGGGCAGCGGTACGGCCACGTCTTCGAGCAGGGCCGTGGTGCCCGACGGGCGGTCGCCGGCGACCTTGGTGTAGAGGCCCTTGCGCAACTGCCACAGGGCGCCGCGGCGCCTCGGGTCGCTGGTCTGTTCACCGCCCAGCGAAGCGATCAGCTCGCGCGAACGGTCCGTCAGCTCAGCCAGTTCGTCGGGTGCTGCGGCCTGGTACTCCACGAGCAGGGCCGCCTCATCGGCGCTGGACGTGCTCGGCAGCACATCGCCCACCGAGTCTTCGCGACAGACGCGCAGCGAGGCGGCGTCCAAGAGCTCGACGACATTGGCGCCCGAGCCCACCAGTTCGCCCAACTGGGCGGTGGCGGCGGCGAGGGTGGGGAAGTGCAAGAGGCTCGTGGCAACGTGCTTCAGGTCGGGGATGGTGCGCAGGGTGGCCTCGGCCACGAAACCGAGCGTGCCCTCGGAACCCACCATCAGGTGGGCCAGCATCTCGACCGGGCTCTCGTGGTCGACCAATGAGTTCAGGCCATAGCCCATGGTGTTCTTGTGGGCGTACTGGCGCTCGATCTCGGTGCGGTGCTGCGGTTCGAGACAGCGCTTGCGTAGCTCGAGCAGCAGGGCGTGCAGCCCCGGTTCGTCGCGCAGCAGCTTTTCGTCCGCGTCGGGCAGCGAGCTGTCGACGATCGTCCCGCTCGGCAGCACGAGCACCACCGACTCAAGGGTCTGGTAGGTGTTCGCGGTGGTGCCGCAGGTCATGCCGGACGAATTGTTGGCGATCACGCCGCCCATGGTGCAGGCGATCTCGGAGGCCGGGTCGGGGCCCAGCTTGCGCCCGAATCGTGCCAACCGGGCATTGACCTGGCGCACCGTGGCGCCCGGTTGCATCCGAACTCGCAGGCCCCCGTCCAGCACCTCGATGTCACGGAAGTGACGCCGCACGTCGACCAGCAGGCCCTGGGAGAGCGACTGGCCCGACAGCGAGGTGCCACCCGCGCGGAAGGTCATGGGCACCCGCAGGTTGGCTGCGGCAGCCATGGCGGACGACACATCGGCCGCGGTGCGGGCACGCATCAGCAGCCGAGGGGTCAGCAGATAATGGGAGGCGTCCACCGCAGCGGCGGCCAGTTCGAGGGGCGCCCCGCTGAGTAGTGCGCTGTCTGGCGCGATGCCCAGTCGCGATGCCAGCTCGGCGATGAGCGGTGCTGTGGCGGTGGGCTGGGGGATGGTTGCTCGGCTCATGGCACCAGTCAAGCCCTGACGGCCGCGGCGCACAATGGTCCGACCAAATATTTGTGGTCGTCCCGTGGTGTCGGCCGGCCAGCGGCTCGAAGCCGAAGATGACGCGGGAATTCCAGATGCGGGCCTTTGGCTGCCAGTCCCGGCAGATCACCTTCACCCTGCGGGCTCGCCGTCATTGTTGATCATCACGGTCGCCCCGCGTCGAACCAGGAGACCAGCGTGTTGTCATTCATGGGTGGGGTGCCGACGGTGCCGTCGGCGGCCACCTCCACGTTGAGCACCTGCGTGCTGAGGTCGATGCGCGGCACCGCGAAACGAGTTGGTCTGATGGGGATGGTGGAGCTGAGACAGCGCTCGGCTTGCTGGCGCTCGTCGAGTTCGTCGAGTTCGTCGGGCTCGTCAACCAGTTGTCGGGGATGCGGTGCCGGTGCCGGAGATGGAGCTGCTCGGGGCCGGCGACGGGCTGCTGGTGGTCGTGGGTTGGGCGCTATGTGTCGCTGGCACGGGCTCGGGCGACAGCTCGTCCGATCGTCGCAACTAACGCCACGCAAGGACGGCGAAGACCAGCATCAGCAGGGCCGTGATGGCCGCCGAGGCCTTTCGTGGGGTGTTCATTGGTCCCATGGCAACAACAGGCCCTGATTTGTGTCATGCACCGTCGACCCCGCGCCGTCGGTAACTCAGTCGAGCCCAACTGGCGATCGGTCGTCCGGGCTCGGAACTCGGATTGCCCTTCAGCAGGCCAAAAGATAGGCTGTTGGGGCGCTGTGGCCTGCGCATCCTCGGACGGAGCAGGTTGCGCTCGTGATGGTTGGTCGTCCCGGGGTGAACCCTTGGACCAATTCTGGCTCTTGCGGCGGGCTCCAGCGCGCCCACGACACACCACATCCAAATCGGAGCCCTACTACATGACCTCCAGCACTGAGGCCGCACCTCAGGTCGCATTCGACGACCTCGGCTCGCCCGAAGCCTTCCTGGCTGCGATCGACGCCACCATCAAGTACTTCAACGACGGCGACATCGTCACCGGCACCGTCGTCAAGGTCGACCGGGACGAGGTCCTGCTCGACATCGGTTACAAGACCGAGGGTGTCATCCCCTCCAAGGAACTCTCCATCAAGCACGACGTCGACCCCTTCGAGGTCGTCAGCGTCGGCGATGAGATCGAGGCCCTGGTCCAGACCAAGGAGGACAAGGAAGGTCGTCTGATCCTGTCCAAGAAGCGCGCACAGTACGAGCGCGCTTGGGGCACGATCGAGAAGATCAAGGAAGAGGACGGCGTCGTCACCGGCTCCGTCATCGAGGTCGTCAAGGGCGGCCTCATCGTCGACATCGGCCTGCGTGGCTTCCTGCCCGCCTCCCTCGTCGAGATGCGTCGTGTCCGCGACCTGCAGCCGTACGTGGGCATGGAGCTCGAGGCCAAGATCATCGAGCTCGACAAGAACCGCAACAACGTGGTCCTGTCGCGTCGCGCCTGGCTGGAGCAGACGCAGAGTGAGGTTCGCCAGAACTTCCTCACGCAGCTGCAGAAGGGCCAGATCCGCAAGGGTGTCGTCTCGAGCATCGTCAACTTCGGTGCCTTCGTCGATCTGGGCGGCGTGGACGGCCTCGTGCACGTCTCCGAGCTGTCCTGGAAGCACATCGACCACCCCTCCGAGGTCGTGGAGGTCGGTACGCCGGTCACGGTCGAGGTGCTGGACGTCGACATGGACCGCGAGCGCGTCTCCCTGTCGCTGAAGGCGACGCAGGAGGACCCGTGGCAGACCTTCGCCCGCATGCACCAGATCGGTCAGATTGTGCCGGGCAAGGTCACCAAGCTCGTCCCCTTCGGCGCGTTCGTGCGCGTGGAAGAGGGCATCGAGGGCCTGGTCCACGTCTCGGAGCTGGCCGAGCGTCACGTCGAGATCCCCGAGCAGGTCGTCGCGGTCAACGACGAGGTCATGGTCAAGATCATCGACATCGACCTCGAGCGTCGCCGCATCTCGCTGTCCCTCAAGCAGGCCAACGAGGGTGTCGACACCGCTGCGGACGACTTCGACCCCTCGCTGTACGGCATGACCGCCAGCTACGACGAGCAGGGCAACTACATCTACCCCGAGGGCTTCGATCCGGAGTCCAACGAGTGGAAGCCCGGCTACGAGGACCAGCAGCGCGCCTGGGAGCAGCAGTACGCCGAGGCCCAGTCCCGCTGGGAGGCGCACAAGCGTCAGGTTGCCGACGCGGAGACGGCCGATGCGGCCGCCGCCACCGAGGCCACCAGCTCCGCTTCCTACAGCTCGGCCGCTCCGGCCGAGGCGCCGGAGGGCTCCTTGGCCTCCGACGAGGCCCTGCAGGCCCTGCGCGACAAGCTCTCCGGCAACGCCTGAGCAGCCCAGCCTCACCTTTGAGCAAGACCCCATGGGGCCCCGACCGTTCTTCACGGTCGGGGCCTCGTGCCGTTCTGGGGAAGGCCATAGGGTTGGGGCAGTGTGGCGAGGGAGCCCGGTGGCGAGGGGGCAGGAATGATCAGGGTCGGACTGACCGGGGGCATCGCCTCGGGCAAGAGCGCGGTCGGCGACGAGATGGCGCGGCTCGGGGCGCTGGTGATCGACTCCGACCAGCTGGCCCGCGATGTCGTCGCGCCGGGCACGCCGGGGCTGCAACAGGTGGTGGATCGCTTCGGGCCCGAGGTGCTGGGCGCCGACGGATTCCTGGACCGCCCCAGGCTGGGTGCGATCGTCTTCGGCGATGATGGCGCCCGGGCCGACCTGAACGCGATCATCCACCCTTTGGTGCTCGCGGCCCGCAACCAGATCGAGTCACAGGTGCTCGACCCCTACGCGATCGTGGTGTCGATGATCCCGCTGCTGGTCGAGATCGGTGCCGCGAAGAGCTTCGACGTCGTGGTGGTCGTCGATGTCGGCCCGGACGCCCAACTGGCCCGGTTGATGGCCCGCAATGGGCTGTCGGAGGCCGAGGCGCGAGCGCGGATGAGCGCGCAGGTCTCCCGGGAACAGCGGCTGGCGCTCGCGGACTTCGTCGTCCGCAATGATGGGACGCTGGAGCAGCTGCGCGAACGCGTGCACGCGGTATGGCACGAACTGCTCCGGCTCCGCGGTGGCATGGGGGACGGCTGCGGCTGTTGACCTGTTCGAAACTGCCCAGACCATCACAGGACGAATCTGTCACACCCGGCTTGTAGCCTCGAAGTCATGCGAGCAGTCGAGGAACTCCAGCGCGTCGTCGCCCCGCTCACCATGAAGGCGGACTTTTCGCCCGGCGGTGACCAGCCCCAAGCCATTGACGAGCTGGAGCGACGGATCAAGGCCGGCGAGCAGGACGTCGTCCTGCTGGGCGCCACCGGTACCGGCAAGACCGCCACTGTGGCGTGGCTGGCCGAGCGAGTTCAGCGCCCCGTTCTGGTGATGCAGCCCAACAAGACGCTGGCCGCCCAGTTCGCCACGGAGTTGCGGGAGTTCTTCCCCGACAATGCTGTGGAGTACTTCGTCAGCTACTACGACTATTACCAACCAGAGGCCTATGTCCCGCAGACGGACACCTACATCGAGAAGGACTCCTCGCTCAATGAGGAGGTGGAGCGGCTGCGCCACTCCGCGACCGCCTCGCTGCTGACTCGGCGCGACGTCGTGGTGGTGGCCACCGTCAGCGCCATCTATGGTCTTGGCACCCCGCAGGAGTACGTGGAGCGGATGGTGAAGCTGAAGGTCGGCGAGGAGGTCGAGCGGGAGGCTGTGCTGCGCCGGCTGGTCGAGATCCAGTACGCCCGCAATGACCTGGCTGGTACCCGGGGAACTTTCCGGGTGCGCGGGGACACCCTCGAGGTCTACCCGATGTATGAGGAGAATGCCGTCCGGATCGAGTTCTTCGGCGACGAGATCGAGCAGCTCACCACGCTGCACCCGCTGACCGGTGAGATTGTCAGCAATGACGACGAGATCTACATCTTCCCGGCCACCCACTATGTCGCTGGTCCGCAGCGGATGGAGAGGGCAATCGGCACGATCGAGGCAGAGCTGGGCGAGCGCCTCGCGGAACTGGAGAAGCAGAACAAGTTGCTGGAGGCCCAGCGGCTGCGGATGCGCACCAGTTACGACATCGAGATGATGCGCCAGATCGGCTCCTGTTCGGGCATCGAGAACTACTCGCGCCACATCGACGGACGTGCCCCCGGCACCGCCCCGAACACCCTGCTGGACTTCTTTCCGTCCGACTTCCTGCTGGTGATCGACGAGTCGCACGTCACCGTCCCCCAGATCGGCGGCATGTACGAGGGGGACATGTCCCGCAAGCGCACGCTCGTCGACCACGGCTTCCGGCTACCCAGCGCGATGGACAACCGTCCGCTGCGATTCGAGGAGTTCGTGGAGCGGATCGGCCAGACCGTCTACCTGTCCGCGACGCCGGGCAACTACGAGATGGCCCGCTCCGATGGCTTCGTCGAGCAGATCATCCGTCCGACCGGTCTGGTCGACCCGGAGGTCGTGGTCAAGCCCACCAAGGGCCAGATCGACGACCTGATGGGCGAGATTCGGCTGCGGGTGGAGCGCGACGAGCGCGTGCTGGTCACCACGCTGACCAAGAAGATGGCCGAGGACCTGACCGACTACCTGATGGAAAACGGGGTGCGCACCCGCTACCTGCACTCAGAGGTGGACACCCTGCGCCGCGTGGAGCTGTTGCGGGAGCTGCGGATGGGGGAGTACGACGTGCTCGTCGGCATCAACCTGCTGCGCGAGGGTCTCGACCTCCCGGAGGTCTCCTTGGTCGCCATCCTGGACGCGGACAAGGAGGGCTTCCTGCGCTCTGACCGGTCACTGATCCAGACGATCGGGCGTGCTGCACGAAATGTCGGCGGCCAAGTGCACATGTACGCCGACAAGATCACGCCGTCGATGGAGAAGGCGATCGACGAGACGAACCGTCGCCGGGATCTGCAGATCGCCTACAACACCGAGCACGGCATCGACCCGCAGCCCTTGCGCAAGAAGATCGCCGACATCACCGACATGCTCGCGCGCGAGGAAGCCGACACCCAGGAGCTGGTGAGCAAGGCACAGCCCAAGGGCCGCAAGCCGGTCTCCCCGGTGCCGACGAACCTCGACAAGGCCCGTGGTCTGGACACCTCCGCGATGGCCGCCAGCGAGCTGGCTGATCTGGTGCAGGAACTCACCGAGCAGATGCACGCCGCGGCCGCCGAGCTTCAGTTCGAGCTGGCGGCGCGGCTGCGCGACGAGCTGGGCGACCTGAAGAAGGAACTGCGCCAGATGATCGAGGCCAACAAGTAGGGCCCCTAGTGCATGGTCTCGATCTCGTCCGCGGGCATGTTGCGGGTCTTGAGCAGGCTCGCCACCGTGGTGGTCAGCAGCGTGGTGATGATCACGCCGAGGCTCACCTCAATACCGATCTCCGCCCAGTCGCCCACCCAGTGGTAGTGATGCGCGGCGTGCAGCACGAGCTTCACGCCGATGAAGCCCAGGATGATCGACAGGCCGATCGGTAGGTAGACGAGCTTGTTCAGCAGCCCGCCGATGAGGAAGTACAGCTGCCGCAGGCCCATCAGGGCGAAGACATTCGCGGTGAAGACCAAGTACGCCTCATTGGTGAGGCCGTAGATCGCCGGAATGGAGTCGAGGGCGAACAACACGTCGGTGGAGCCGAGGGCGACGATCACCAGGAACATCGGGGTGAAGAAGCGCTTGCCATCGATCTTGATGGTGCTCTTGGCGCCCTGCCAGTCGTCGGTGAACGGGAGGGTTCGCTTGACCCAGCGGATCAGGAGGTTCTCGGTGGCCTCGTCGTCGTGGTCGTGTTCGAAGTAGTCCTTTACCAGGTCCAGCGCCGTGTAGAGCAGGTAGGCGCCGAAGAGGAAGAAGACCCAGGCGGCGGCCTCGATCATGGACTTGCCCAGTGCGATGAAGATGCCCCGGAACACCAGCGCCAGGATGATGCCGACGAGCAGGGCGAACTGCTGCAGCTGACGGGGCACCTTCATCTTGGTCATGATGATGATGAAGATGAACAGGTTGTCGAGGCTGAGGCTGTACTCGGTCAACCAGCCGGCGAAGAACTCCTTGCCGTACTGCGCTCCCGAGAAGTGGGTGACGCCGATGCCGAAGAAAATAGCCAGCGCAATGTAGATGCTGACGAAGATGGTGCATTCCTTCATCGACGGTTCGTGTGGTTTGCGTCCGATCACCAAGATGTCGAACAACAGCACGGCTGTCATCACCGCGATGGTGATGAGCCAGGTGTAGTAGTGCACGTTCATGTGCGGGGGGCACCTTTCGGACGGCAGTGGGCCAGAGGTCTTCTCCGCCCGTTCGTCCGTGACGACCGGGAGCGCGGCCGGGCTGTGAGAGCCGGGATGACGACCTGCGCGTTGTGGGAGTACTCCCCTCCGCAGAAGAGTTTCCCACGCAGGTCAAGATCCAGACGAATCGTCCAGCGGCTGCAGTCCCAGGGGAAGAGGTCCCGACGCGTGTCAGGAGGTGGACTCGGTGAAGCAGTAGGTCCGCTGCGGGCTGTTGCCGAACATGACCGCCTGCTCGCCCGTGGTGCAGCGATTGGCGTCGGCGTAGCCGTCCACTCGGGTGGCGACCTTCACGCGAGCCCTTGGGTCGTCACACGCGACGCGCGAGACCTGGTTGTTGGTGTCCGGAGCGTAACAGGAGCCCTGGACGAGGTTCTCCATCAGGCAGTAGGTACGGGTCACAGTGCCGTCCTCTGCGCGGTAGAGGAAGGGGGCGTAGGGGTCGGGGCAGCTGGCCTGCCCATTCACCCGGCTGACGATGGTGTAGGTGACCTGGTCAGCGGACTCGCACTCGGCGCGGGCCGTCGTCCACTGGTCGCCGCTCTTGGACAATGAGACGCAGGTACCCAGGTCCATGGCCGTCGTCTTGTCTTTGAAGGTGCGCCACACGCCCATCGAGCCGACCACCACGAGTGCTGTCATCACGGCGGCCAGGATCGCGGCGGTCAGTGTGCGGCCACGGGGCGCCGGGGTGGCCCTGGCCCGGTTGGGGACGTAGTTCGGCCCGGAATCCCAGTCGTCGGCCTGGTAGCCGCCCTGTTTCCACTGGACCGAGTCGTAGCCGCGCCCGAACTGGGCGGCCAGGGCGCCGATCTGCGCCGCGGTGGCGGCGGATCGCCCGGCCGCTTCGTCTGGGGCGCCGTCCTGCGGTGTCGCAGCCGGTGGGCTGTCGTTGTCCATGTCCCATACCTCCCTCGAGAGACGACCCGGGATCAGGCCGCCTGGCACCACCACCCTAGACGCTGGCTCGTCGGGGCAGGGATCACCGCCCGGGCAGGAGGCTCACCAGCCCCGGGCTCGCCATTCGGCCAGATGTGGCCGCTCGGCGCCGAGCCGGGTCGGGCTTCCGTGGCCGGGGTGGACCAGCGTGTCGTCCGGGAAGGCATCGAAGAGCTCGCGCGTCACGTCGTCCATCAGTGCCGTGAAGTCCTTCGAGGTGGACGTCTTGCCCACCCCACCGGGGAACAGGCAGTCGCCGGTGAACAGGTGGGTCGGGCCGGTGTCGGCGCGAACTGCGAGCGTGATCGAACCAGGGGTGTGGCCAACCAGACCGATCACGTCGATCCGTTGGGCACCGAGCATGATGTGGTCACCGGTCCACAGCCCGCGGCTCTGGATACCGGTGGCCTGCTCGATAGCCTCGGCGTCCGGGCTGCCGCACCAGGGGGTGGCACCGGTGCGGGCGACCATCTCGGCCAGTGCGCCGATGTGGTCGTGGTGGCGGTGGGTGGTGACGATGTCGCTCACGGCGCGGCCGTCGACCATCTCCACCAGTGACTCGGCGTCGTCCGCAGCGTCGATGAGCAGGGTGTGCCCGTTGTCATCGGTGAGCAGGTAGGCATTGTTCTTCAGCGCACCGACCACCACCTGGTGGCAGGTCAACCCATTGCCCAGCGTGAAACCCATCAAGGAATCCTCTCGTCACCAGGTTGGCAGTTCGACGTCGTCGGCGCCCTCGATCAGTTCAGCACCCGCGCGGCCCGTCAGCCAGCACAGCAGACGGGCATCGGTGCCACGCACGGTCGTGGGCCGCCCGGGGCCCCCGATGCGCGCATGCCAGCCGGAGTGGGAGCACACCTCGAGGGCGGGGAAGAGGTCGGAGTCGCCGATCAGCGAAAAGTTCCACTCAAGCAGCCAGCGCGCGATGTCACCGTCCACCATCTCGGCGGTGTAGCCGCAGTCCAGGTCGACATGGTGCAGCACGACCTCGTTCAACCGTGCCAAGGGCAACTGGCGCACGCTCACCCGCTGGCCGGGAGCCAGCTGGACCACCTCGTCGGGGTCGACGTCCTCGAGCTGGTCGAAGGCATGGGAGAGTTCGCCGGCGGAGGTGTCGAGGTCGATCTGCAGTTCCAGCGCCCCGCGCAGGGAACCGGCCTCCAGGTCGGCCACCTTCTCCGCCTCCGAGGGGTACATGCGCGTCGAGGTGTGGTTCAACAGGCCGGTCACGCTGCGGCGCAGGGCATCGGCATTGCGGGCGATGTGGGTCGCTACGTGCGCCCGGGTCCAGCCGGGGAGGCGTGAGGCCTCCTGCCAGTCCTGATCACCAATCGTGATGGTGTCCCCGAGCAGGCTCTGGGTGGCCTCCCGTTCGCGGCGTCGCAGCTGCGCCACGGAGACTTGATCAGGCAGCTCTGATGGCGTGCCGAGGTCACTCATGTGTCCAAACCTAACCAACCCCTCGGGGTGGGTGCGAGCGACGGTGCCCAAGTTTTGTCGGAGGGCCCCCCTATTCTTGCCAGCGTGAATGACCGACTCATCGTCCGCGGCGCCCGCGAGCACAACCTGCGCAATGTCTCCCTGGACCTGCCGCGCGATGCCCTGATCGTCTTCACCGGTCTGTCCGGCTCGGGAAAGTCCTCGCTCGCCTTCGACACCATCTTCGCCGAGGGGCAGCGGCGTTATGTCGAGTCGCTGTCGGCGTACGCGCGCCAGTTCCTGGGCCAGATGGACAAGCCGGATGTCGACTTCATCGAGGGCCTTTCGCCGGCGGTGTCGATCGACCAGAAGTCGACCTCGAAGAACCCGCGCTCGACCGTCGGCACCATCACCGAGGTCTACGACTACCTGCGTCTCATGTTCGCACGCATCGGCGTGCCGCACTGCCCCATCTGCGGGGAGGCCATCGGACGGCAGACCCCCCAACAGATCGTCGACCGGCTGATGGCGCTGCCCGAGGGGACGCGTTTCCAGGTGCTGGCGCCCGTCGTCCGCGGACGCAAGGGTGAGTACGTCGACCTCTTCCGCCAGCTCAGCCAGGACGGTTATTCACGCGTCCGGGTGGATGGTGAGGTCTTCCAGCTCGCCGAGGTCCCGGCCCTGGACAAGCAGAAGAAGCACGCGATCGATGTCGTCGTCGACCGGGTCGCGGTCAAGGCGACGGCGAAGCAGCGCATCACCGACTCGGTGGAGACCGCGCTGGGGCTCGCCCAGGGCGTGGTCGGGGTGGACTTCGTCGACCGCGCCGCCGACGACCCGGAGCGGGAGCGGCGCTACTCGGAGAAGATGGCCTGCCCCAACGAGCACGACATCTCGATCGAGGAGTTGGAGCCGCGACAGTTCTCCTTCAACGGGCCGTGGGGTGCCTGCCCCGCGTGCTCGGGGTTGGGCACCACCTTGGAAGTGGATCCAGAACTCGTCGTCCCTGACCGCTCCAAGAGCCTGTCCGAGGGTGCGATCGCGCCGTGGGCCAGCGCGCACGTCGCGGGGCACTACGAGCACGTCTTCGCGTCCATGGCCTCAGAGCACGGTTTCTCCACCCGCACTCCCTGGCGCGACCTGCCCGCTACGGTCCAGGGGCTGGTGCTCAACGGCGTCGACAACCCCGTATACGTCAGCTATCGGAACCGCTTCGGGCGCTCCCGGACCTTCACCCAGCGCTACGAGGGCGTGCTGCGCTACGTCCGTCGCCGCTATGACGAGGCCGAGACCGACTCCGCGCGCGACCGATGGGGTGGTTACCTGCGCGAGATCCCCTGTGGTGCCTGCCGGGGTGCGCGGCTGAAGCCCACCTCGTTGGCCGTGACGGTGGACGGTCGCAACATTGCCCAGCTTTCCGGTCTGTCGATCGGTGAACTGGCCGAGTTCCTGGGCGACATCCAGCTCTCCGACCGCGACCGCCAGATCGCCGAGCGACTGGTCAAGGAGATCAATGAGCGGTTGCGCTTCCTGCTGGACGTCGGCCTGGACTACCTTTCGCTGTCCCGCGCCGCCGGGACGTTGTCCGGTGGGGAGGCGCAGCGCATCCGGCTGGCGACGCAGATCGGCTCCGGTCTGGTGGGCGTGCTCTACGTGCTGGACGAGCCGTCCATCGGCCTGCACCAGCGGGACAACCACCGCCTGATCCAGACCCTGGAGCGGCTGCGGGACCTCGGCAACACCCTGATCGTGGTCGAGCACGACGAAGACACCATCCGGGTGGCCGACTGGGCGGTCGACATCGGCCCGGGCGCGGGGGAGCACGGCGGCCACGTCGTCGTCTCCGGCCCGGTCAGCGAGTTGTTGGCCAGTCCCTCGTCGTTGACCGGTGCCTACCTGTCCGGCCGCCGCGAGATCCCGCTGCCCGCGGTACGTCGTCCGGGCAATGGGCAGGCGCTGACGGTGCACGGTGCCCGGGAGAACAATCTGCGCAATGTGGACGTCAGCTTCCCGCTGGGCACGCTGACCGCGGTGACGGGCGTCTCCGGATCGGGCAAGTCGTCACTGGTCAACGGCATCCTCTACACCTCCTTGGCCAAGCAGATCTACTCGGCCAAGGCCGTCCCCGGGCGCCATGACTCGATCACGGGTGTGCAGAACATCGACAAGGTGATCCACGTCGACCAGTCGCCGATCGGGCGCACCCCACGCTCGAACCCGGCCACCTACACGGGCGTCTTCGACAAGATCCGGACGCTCTTCGCGCAGACCCCCGAGGCGAAGGTGCGCGGCTACCAGCCGGGCCGCTTCTCCTTCAACGTGAAGGGCGGACGCTGCGAGAACTGCATGGGCGACGGCACGATCAAGATCGAGATGAACTTCCTCCCTGACGTGTTCGTGCCGTGCGAGGTCTGCCACGGGGCTCGCTACAACCGCGAGACCCTTGAGGTGCACTACAAGGGCAAGTCGATCAGCGAGGTGCTGGACATGCCGATCGAGGAGGGCGCGGAGTTCTTCGCCGCCATCGGCTCAATCTCGCGGCACCTGGAGACCTTGGTCGAGGTCGGCCTCGGCTATGTCCGGCTCGGGCAGCCGGCCACGACACTGTCCGGCGGTGAAGCACAGCGCGTGAAGCTGGCAGCCGAACTGCAGAAGCGCTCCACCGGTCGGACCCTGTACGTGCTCGACGAACCCACCACCGGCCTGCACTTCGAGGACATCCGCAGGTTGCTGCAGGTGCTTGGCAAGCTCGTCGACCAAGGCAACACGGTCGTCGTGATCGAGCACAACCTGGACGTGATCAAGACCGCCGACCACGTGATCGACATGGGTCCCGAGGGCGGCTCCCGCGGTGGCGCGGTACTCGTGGTGGGAACGCCCGAGGAGGTCGCGGTGCACCCCGCCAGCCACACGGGCACCTTCCTCGCGCCGATGCTCAAGGGACGGGAGGTGCCGATGGGACAGGCAGCCTTGGTCGGGGAGACTCCGGCGCCGATCAAGAAGACAACCGCGAGCAAGAAGAAAACCGCGAGCAAGACGACAGCCAAGAAGGCAACCGCGAGCAGGACGACAGCCAAGAAGGCGACAGCCAGGAAGAGCGCGCCAGCCACTCCTTCGTGAGGGGGCCGCGCCTCAGGCACGCCTCGGTCAAGACCTCGTGCAGGCCGTCGGGATCCGCCTCGCCGAGCCGGTGCCGGCACACCCGTACGAGGGGATGTCGGTCGAAAATGGGCGGTGCTGCACAAGGCGAACCAAGGTCCGGGGCCAGGGGCTGGTGGGCTTCCTCCAGCGCCCAGCGGCAGATGACGTCGTCCAGGCGCTGTCGCTGTCGTCCAGCGCGTTGGGGCGCGGTCTCATGCAAGCAGGTGGTCTTCTTCCCGGCCCCCTGGACCGGGTGCGCCAGGCCCGTCCTCGCGCATGAGGCCGAGCAGGGCTAGTGCCAGCGCGTTGATGTCTTCGACGTTCGTCGCGCGGTGACCGCCCATTGCGGTCGTGAGGTTCAGGCCGTGATGTTGACGGTGTCGCCGCTCAGCGTCGCATTCGCAGCACCCAGCGGCGCCTTCGCGGGGCCGCTGAGGTAGGAGCCGTCGGCGATCGAGAAGCGTGAGTCGTGGCAGGTACAGATGATCTCAGCCTCCTGAACCTTCTGGACGGCGCAGCCGGCGTGCGGGCAGGTGCGCACGAAGGCGCAGAACTTTCCCTGGGTGGGCTGGGTCACGACGTAGTTGGTGCCTTCGAGCACCTTGCCGCTGCCGAGGGGAATGTCGGCCGCGGCCACGGAGGTGGCGCCACCGCTGATCTTCTCCGGCGAGGAGCAGCCGGCCACCGAAGCCGCACCGATCCCGGCAGCAGCCAGGCCGCCGGTCTTGAGCAGGGTACGTCGGGAAGCGGGGGTCATGGTGAGGTCCTCTCGGTGATGCGTCTGGCCCCACCCTAACGCCCGTATGGCAACCCGCCGCAGGGGCATCCGAGCTACTCGGGGATCGCCACAGGGTCCACATGGGCCACACATGGCCAGGGCGGCTGGGGTGCGGAACAGCACCTCGAGAACGGGACAACCTCGGAGCTCCTTTCCCGGCTGCCCAGCATGCATGACGTGCCCACGCCGCCCCGGCTCCGCTGGCCCGCCAGTCGCAACCAACACCACAGCCCCAGAACTTTTGGGCCCAGAGCTTTCGGGCCCAGAACTTTCAGCACGGCCAACGGGGCGGTCCCGGCGGCGGTCAGCACGGTCCCGGTGGCGGGGGGACCGCACCGCTGGGAGGCGAGTTCGCGGTGATGGGCAGTGTCGGAGGCCGCCCCTAGACTCGCAACCATGGCCGACCCCTCCACCTATCGCCCGAAACCGGGGACGATCCCGACCGATCCGGGGGTCTACCGCTTCAGTGACGCGCACGACCAGGTCATCTACGTCGGCAAGGCCAAGAACCTGCGCCAGCGGCTCAACTCCTACTTTGCCGACCCGGCCGGGTTGCACTTCCGCACCCAGACGATGGTGCGAACCGCTGCGAAGGTCGAGTGGACCGTGGTGCAGAACGAGCTGGAGAGCCTGCAGCTCGAGTACACGTGGATCCAGCAGTACGACCCTCGATTCAACGTGAAGTACCGCGACGACAAGTCCTACCCCTGGCTCTGCCTCACCTGGAGCGAGGAGTATCCGCGGGTCTTCGTCGGTCGCGGCGCGAAGCGCAAGGGCTGGCGCTACTACGGCCCCTTCGGTCAGGCGTGGGCGATCCGCGAGACCGTGGACGCGCTGTTGCACGTCTTCCCGATGCGCTCGTGCAGCACGGGGGTTTTCAACAACGCGCGCTCGGCCGGTCGTCCCTGCCTGCTGGGCTACATCGGCAAGTGTTCCGCGCCGTGCGTCGGCCGGATCACCCCCGAGGCGCACCGCGAGATCGTCTCGGACTTTGCCTCCTTCATGGCAGGTCAGACGGGGCAGCTGACCCGCAAGGTCGAGCGGCAGATGAAGACGGCCAGCGAACAGATGGAGTTCGAGAAGGCCGCCGTCTACCGCGACCAGCTCGTCGCGCTGCGGCAGGCCACGGAGAAGAATGCGATCGTGCTGGACGACGGCACGGACGCCGACGTCGTCGCCCTGGTGGAGGACCCGCTCGAGGTCGCGGTGCACATCTTCCACGTCCGCGGTGGACGGGTGCGCGGCGAGCGCGGGTGGGTCGCCGACCGGGCCGACGACGCCCCCACCGAGGAACTCGTCGAACAGTTCCTGCTGCAGATCTACGGTTCGGAGCCTGACACCGAGAATGCCCGCATCCCGCGCGAGGTGCTGGTGCCGGTGATGCCCTCATCCGGACCCGTGCTCGAGGAATTGTTGGCCGAACAGCGCGGCGCGCGGGTGCACATCCGCGTCCCCCAGCGAGGTGACAAGAAGACCCTGCTCGACACCGTGACCAGGAATGCGTCCGAGGCGTTGCAGCAGCACAGGATAAAACGTGCGAGCGACTTGTCGACACGCAATCGGGCATTGGAGGAGATCCGCGACGCACTCGCCCTGCCGATGGCGCCACTGCGCATCGAGTGCTACGACATCTCGCACCTGCAGGGAACCGAGGTGGTCGGCTCGATGGTCGTCTTCGAGGACGGCCTGCCGCGCAAGAGCGAGTATCGGCGGTTCGTGATCCGTTCCTTCGAGGGCAGCGACGACCTGCGCGCCATGAATGAGGTGTTGACCCGCCGCTTCCGCCGGCTGCTGGACGATCGTGCGTCGATGGTCGAGGGTGAGGACGGGCCGATGCTCATCGATCCGACCACGGGGGCGCCGCGGAAGTTCGCCTATGCCCCTGCCCTGGTGGTGGTCGACGGTGGCCAGCCACAGGTGGCCGCCGCCGCGCAGGTGCTCACCGAGCTGGGGCTGGCGGACGAGGTCGCGCTGGTCGGCCTGGCGAAGCGTCTGGAGGAGGTGTGGCTGCCTGACGAGGAGTATCCGGTGATCCTCCCACGCACCTCCGAGGGCTTGTACCTGCTGCAGCGGCTGCGGGACGAGGCGCACCGCTTCGCGATCAGCCACCATCGTGGCCGGCGCTCGCGGGCGATGGTCGAGTCGGTGCTCGACGGTGTCCCCGGTTTGGGGGAGACCCGCCGCAAGGCCCTGCTCAAGCACTTCGGCAGCCTCAAGAAGCTGCGCGCCGCCACAGCCGAGGACATCGCCCAGGTGCCCGGCTTCGGCCCCAAGCTGGCCGATGCCATCGTGACGACGCTGGCCTCTCAGGCGCCGGGTGAGGCGATCAACATGACCACCGGTGAAGTGATCGAGGGCTGAGCAGGTTCACGGGTCTGACCCCGCCCCTTCGGGGCTCGGCCATAATGGGCGGCGTGACCACTACGAGCACTCCGGCTGCCGAACCCATTCGCCTGGTGATCATCACCGGGCTGTCGGGTGCCGGCCGGCGCACCGCCGCCCACGTGATGGAGGACCTCGGCTGGTACGTCGTCGACAACCTGCCCCCGGTGATGCTGCCCGGCCTGATCCGGTTGTGCCGGTCACACGAGTTCGACCGCGTCGCAGTCGTCCTGGACGTGCGCACTCGCGAGATGTTCGAACAGCTGGGCCAGGTCTTCGAGCAGGTGCAGGCCGAGGGCATCGACCCCGAGGTGCTCTACCTCGAGGCCGATGACGCCGTCATCGTGAAGCGGCAGGAATCCACCAGACGCCCGCTGCCGCTGCAGTTCGACGGACGACTGCTCGATGGCGTCGACCGGGAGCGCCGGATGCTCTCGACCCTGCGTGCCGCCGCCGACATCGTGATCGACACCACCAACATCAACGTCCACCAGCTCTCCAGCAGGGTGGCCGACGCCTACGGCGGTGACCTCGGACGCCAACTTCGCGTCACTGCGATGAGCTTCGGCTTCAAGAACGGCATCCCGCTGGACGCCGACCTGGTGCTGGACGTGCGTTTCCTGCCGAACCCGCACTGGGTTCCCGAGCTGCGTCCCCAGACCGGGCTCTCGGAGGCCGTGTCCGGCTACGTCCTGGGCCAGGACGCGGCAACTCCCTTCCTCGACCAGCTGGAGCGCCTGTTCGAGATCATTCGTCCGGGTTACCTTCGCGAGGGCAAGCGCCAGGTCACGGTCGCCATCGGCTGCACGGGTGGCAAGCACCGCTCGACCGCGATGACCGAGGAATTCGCCCGACGGCTCCGCGAACGCGATATCCCGGTCTCGGTCATGCACCGAGACCTGGGGAAGGAGTGACGCCGGTTCGCCGATTGCCCGCCGTCTCCGCTCTGGGTGGTGGCCATGGGTTGTCGGCCTCCCTGTCCGCGCTGCGTCGGATCACCGACCAGTTGACGGCGGTCGTCACGGTCGCCGACGATGGCGGCTCATCCGGACGGTTGCGCGCCGAGCTGGACTGCCTGCCGCCGGGGGACCTGCGGATGGCATTGGCCGCCCTCTGCGAGGACGACCACGCCGGACGCCTGTGGGCCGATGTGTTGCAGTCCCGGTTCGGGGGGGACGGCGCGCTCGCCGGCCACGCCGTCGGGAACCTGCTGATCGCCGGTCTGTGGCAAAACCTGGGCGACGCGGTGGCCGGTCTGGACCTGGTGGGGGAGTTGCTGCGTACCCGCGGTCGGGTGCTGCCGATGTCCCTGGTTCCGCTGACCATCGAGGCGGACGTGGTGGGCCTCGACCCGCTGCGGCCAGACGAGGTCTGCACCCTGGTCGGACAGGCCACCGTCGCCAAGACTCGGGCCGCGGTGCAGGCGATCCGATTGGTGCCGGACCAGCCGCCCGCCTGCCCGGACGCGGTGCAGGCGATCCACGATTCTGACTTCATCGTGCTCGGCCCCGGTTCCTGGTTCACCTCCCTGCTGCCCCACCTGCTGGTGCCGCAGTTGGCTGCGGCCATCCAGGAGAGCCGAGCCCGCCGAATCCTCACGCTGAACATCGCACCTTCCGACGAGACCGACGGCTTCAGCCCGTCCAAGCACATCGAGATCCTGGCAGACCACGCCCCCGAGCTGCGTTTCGACCACGTCATCGTCGATTCGCACTTCGCCGCCACCGACCAGCACCTGGGCGCCCACGCCAGCGCGATCGGCGCCGAACTGGTCATTGCCGACGTGGCCGACCGGGATGGCTCGCCGCGCCATGACCCCCTCCGGCTGGCGGCGGTGTACTCCGACCTGATGGGGGCATGATGCGCTCCTGCGCCGAGCTGTGCAGCCACCCCTTCGGGGCCACCCATGCTCCCCGGGCGTGGTTGAATGCTCCGGTCACCCCCATGGGTGACGGTGAAGGACGTCTCGGGGGAGTCGGAACGGCGCGGGCAGTCGAAGCAGTACGGAAGGACATCCCATGGCGATGACCCAGCAGGTGAAGGCAGAACTGGCCACCGTGAAAGTGGTCAGGCCCTGCTGCCGCGTCGCCGAGGTGGCCAGCATGCTGCGCTTCGCCGGCGGCATCCACATCGTCAGCGGGCGGATCGTGATCGAGGCCGAGCTCGACACTGGCGCGGCAGCCCGACGCCTGCGCACCGCCATCCAGGAGACCTATGGATACACCTGCGACCTGATCATGGTGAACGGTTCCGGCTTGCGACGCGGGACGCGTTACATCCTGCGGCTGGTGGCCGACGGTGAGGCGCTGGCCCGCCAGACCGGCCTGCTTGACGGCCACGGTCGACCGGTGCGCGGCCTCCCTGCGAGCATCGTCGGGGGCGGCTCCTGCTGCCAGGTCGCCGCCTGGCGGGGCGCCTTCCTCTCCCGGGGCTCGCTCACCGAACCCGGACGCTCGATGGCCCTGGAGGTCACCTGCCCCGGTTCGGAGGCCGCACTGGCACTGGTTGGCGCCGCACGGCGATTGCAGGTTCCCGCGAAGGCTCGCGAGGTGCGCAATGTCGACCGCGTGGTGATCCGGGACGGGGACGCGATCGCGGCCATGCTGACCCGGCTGGGTGCCCACGAGTCCCTGATGGCCTGGGAGGAGCGTCGGATGCGCCGCGAGGTGCGCGCCTCAGCCAACAGGCTGGCCAACTTCGACGACGCCAACCTGCGACGCTCGGCCCGGGCTGCCGTCGCTGCCGGTGCTCGCGTCGAACGTGCGCTGGAGATCCTCGGGGATGACGTGCCTGACCACCTGCGCGCCGCGGGGACGCTGCGTCTGGAACACAAGAACTCCTCGCTGGAGGAGTTGGGCCAGCTGCACAATCCGCCACTGACCAAGGACGCCGTGGCCGGACGGATCCGCCGGTTGCTGGCCACCGCCGACAAGGCCGCCCTCGACCGGGGAATCCCGGGCACCGAGGCGGGCCTCCCGAACGGTTCCCTGGACGATCGGGGCTGACCGGCACAGGTGAAGATTGGGTGAACTGGTCTGGTCCGTTCGTCCCAGCAACACCGCCCGCCCACCACTGACCAGCGCTTTTGCCCACGCTCCCGCCCCGGATGCCGAGAGGCTCGGCGCTGCGCCCACGAATAGCGACCCCCAGCCCCCAAGTTCGGAGCCATTCGCTAGGGTGGAAGCCGTCCGAACAAAGTCTCTGAAGGAGATATCCGCATGACCGTCAAGGTTGGCATCAACGGCTTCGGCCGCATCGGCCGCAACTACTTCCGCGCGCTGCAGGAGCAGGGCGCCGACCTCGAGGTGGTGGCCGTCAACGACCTCACCGACACGAAGACCCTGGCGCACCTGCTGAAGTACGACTCGATCATGGGCCGTTTCGCTGGCGAGGTTGTCGCGGGCGAGGGCACCATCACGGTCGACGGCAAGGAGATCAAGGTCTTCGCAGAGCGCGACCCCAAGAACATCAACTGGACCGAGGTTGGCGCTGAGATCGTCATCGAGTCCACCGGTTTCTTCACCGACGGCGAGTCCGCCAAGGCGCACATCGAGGCCGGCGCCAAGAAGGTCATCATCTCGGCTCCCGCCAAGAACGTCGACGGCACCTTCGTGATGGGTGTCAACGACAAGGACTACACGAACGACATGACCATCGTGTCGAACGCGTCCTGCACCACCAACTGCCTGGCCCCCCTGGCCAAGGTGCTGAACGACAAGTTCGGCATCGAGCGCGGCATCATGACCACCATCCACAGCTACACCGGTGACCAGCGCCTGCTCGACGCGCCGCACAGCGACCTGCGTCGCGCCCGTGCCGCCGCGCTGAACATGATCCCGACCAAGACCGGCGCCGCCCAGGCCGTCGCACTGGTCATCCCCGAGCTCAAGGGCAAGTTCGACGGGCTCGCCGTTCGCGTTCCCACGCCCACCGGTTCGCTGACCGACCTCACCTTCATCGCCTCGAAGGAGGTCACCGTCGACGAGGTGAAGGCCGCCGTCAAGGAGGCCGCCGAGGGCGAGCTCAAGGGTGTCCTGAAGTACACCGAGGATCCGATCGTCTCGACCGACATCGTGGGCGACCCGCACACGAGCATCTTCGATGCCAACGAGACCAAGGTCATCGGCAACCTGGTGAAGGTCCTGTCCTGGTACGACAACGAGTGGGGCTACTCCAACGCGCTCGTCCGCCTCTCGGCCCTGGTCGCCGAGAAGCTCTGACCCGATCTCCCGATCAAACCGCTGACGGGGTGGGACGCTCCGGCGTCCCACCCCGTTTGCACATCCGCACCCGTTTCCAATGAAAGGGATTGACGTGAAGTCGATCAACGACCTGGGCGACCTGAAGGGCAAGCGTGTTCTCATCCGCTGCGACTTCAATGTTCCGCTCGACGGCACCACCATCACCGACGACGGCCGCATCAAGGCCGCACTGCCCACCCTGACCCAGCTCCGCGATGCCGGCGCCAAGGTCGTCATCATGGCTCACCTCGGACGTCCGAAGGGCGAGGTCAACCCCAAGTACTCCCTGGCCCCGGTCGCCAAGCGTCTCGGCGAGCTGATCGGCACCGAGGTCAAGCTGGCCGACGATGTCGTCGGCGAGTCCGCGCACGCGCTGGTGGACGCCATGACCGACGGCGACGTCGTGCTGGTGGAGAACGTCCGCTACGAGCCCGCCGAGGAGAGCAAGGACGAGGCCCAGCGCCAAGAGCTGGCCGCCAAGTACGCCGAGCTCGGCGACGTCTTCGTGTCCGACGGCTTCGGCGTCGTGCACCGCAAGCAGGCGTCGGTCTATGACGTCGCGAAGCTGCTGCCCAGCGCTGGTGGCCTGCTGGTGAAGAAGGAGGGTGACGTCTTCTCCAAGGTGCTGTCCGATCCCGACCGTCCGCTGGTGGTCGTGCTGGGTGGCGCGAAGGTGGCCGACAAGCTGGCCGTCATCGACAACCTGCTGAAGATCGCCGACACCGTCATCGTCGGCGGCGGCATGGCCTACACCTTCCTCAAGGCGCAGGGCCACGAGATCGGCACCTCGCTGTTCGACGAGGCCTCGCTGGACGCCTGCACCGGTTACATCGAGCAGGCGAAGGCGGCGGGCAAGAAGCTCGTGCTGCCGATCGACGTCCGCATCGCCTCCGGAATGGACTTTGGCGCCCGCACCGTCGACGGACCGGTCGAGGTCGTCAAGGCCGACGCCATTCCCGCCGACAAGATGGGCTTGGACATCGGCCCCGAGACCGAGAAGCTCTTCGCCGACGAGATCAAGGCCGGCAAGACCGTCGTCTGGAACGGCCCGATGGGCGTGTTCGAGATCAAGGAACTCGCCAACGGCACCGCCGCTGTCGCCAAGGCCCTCACCGAGGTCGAGGGCCTGAGCGTCGTGGGTGGTGGCGACTCCGCCGCCGCCGTGCGTGAGCTCGGCCACGCCGACGAGGAATTCGGCCACATCTCCACCGGTGGCGGCGCATCGCTGGAGTACCTCGAGGGCAAGGAACTGCCCGGCCTGACCGTACTGGAAGGAAACAACTGATGACCCGCAAGCCGCTCATGGCCGGCAACTGGAAGATGAACATGGACCACGTCGAGGCTGCTGGACTCGTCCAGAAGCTCGCGTGGACGCTGAAGGACAAGGGCTACGACCCCGAGCAGTCCGAGGCCGCCGTGCTCGTCCCCTTCACCGACATCCGCACCGTCCAGACCCTGATCGAGGGCGATCGCCTGCCGCTGGCCTACGGCGCCCAGGACATCTCGACCCAGGACAAGGGTGCCTACACCGGCGAGGTGTCGGGTGCGATGCTGTCGAAGCTCGCGTGCAAGTACGTGGCCGTCGGCCACTCCGAGCGTCGCCAGTACCATGGTGAGACCGACGAGGTCGTCAACACGAAGGCCAAGAAGGCCATCGAGTACGGCATCACCCCGATCATCTGCGTGGGCGAGGGGCTGGACATCCGCAAGGCGGGCAACCAGGTCACCTACACCCTCGACCAGGTCAAGGGAGCCCTCGCGGGCATCGACGCCGCCCAGGTCGCCGACCTCGTGATCGCCTACGAGCCCGTTTGGGCCATCGGCACCGGCGAGGTGGCGACCCCCGAGGACGCGCAGGAGGTGTGCGGCGCGATCCGCCAGTGCATCGGCGAGCTGTACGACGCCCCCACCGCCGAGGCCGTGCGCATCCAGTACGGCGGCTCGGTCAAGGCCGCGAACGTCGGCGAGCTGATGGCCAAGCCGGACGTCGACGGCGCACTCGTCGGTGGCGCCAGCCTCGACCCGGAGGAGTTCGCGGGCATCGTCCGCTTCTACGCGCTCCCGCAGGTCGGCTGATCGTCGCCCTGCAACCACCAACAGGGCGCCACCCCCAGTGGGTGGCGCCCTGTTGCGTTGGGCAGGAGGGGGAGGGATTGCCCCACGGCTGGGCTGCGTCGGGGTGAATGTGGAAAAGACAAGGGCGTGGGTTACGCTTTCCCACGTGATTCTGCCGCTGATGACCTGGCCCCTCATGACCCTGTCGATCATCCTGATCGTCGTGGACATCATCCTGAGCCTGTTCGTCCTGCTGCACAAGGGTCGTGGTGGTGGCATGTCCGACCTCTTCGGCGGCGGCATGTCGACGTCGATGGGCGGTACCTCGGTTGCCGAGCGCAACCTGGACCGGCTGACCATCATCGTCGGCCTCCTGTGGCTGGCCACGATCATCGGTCTGCTGGTGCTGTACCGCGCCGGCTGACGAACCTCACGAAACCCCTTCATCGCCGCGCACGGGGGCGCGGCCGAATACAGCACTACATAGGAGTGACAAGTGGCAGGTGGCAGCGCCATCCGCGGTAGCCGCGTCGGTGCCGGACCCATGGGCGAGGCAGAGCGGGGCGACACCGCCCCCCGGCTGTACGTCTCCTTCTTCTGCGCCAATGGGCACGAAACGCGTCCGGCCTTTGCCGCCGACGCCCAGGTGCCAGAGAGCTGGGACTGCCCCCGGTGTGGGCTGCCGGCGAACACTGACTCGCAGAACCCGCCGCCGCCGCCGAAGATCCTTCCCTACAAGACGCACCTGGCCTATGTGAAGGAGCGCCGTTCCGACCAGGAGGCAGCTGACATCCTGGCCGAGGCCGTCGCCGGCCTGCGCGCCCGTCGCGCCCGCGGAGAGATCTTCTACTGAGTCATGTTCACCAAGGAACCGCCGGACACCCTCGGGTGCCCGGCGGTTCGTTCATTGTTGGGAGTTCGCTGTCCTGCGTGGGTTCTTGGGACGGTGTGCTGGAGGTCTCAGAAGGCGCAACGGAAGGACGGTAGGTCCCCGCTGGCGGCCGGGTCGATGAACCACAGTGTCTCGTCCGTCCCGCGGACGTGTGAGGCGGGGAGGTCCGGGTCGCCGGCCAGGGCACCCCGCAGCGCCTCAACCTTTGCCTCACCCGCCACGAAGAGCCACACGCTCTTGGAGCGGTTGATGGCGTTGAGCGTGAGCGTGACCCTCTCAGGTGGTTCGACCGGGGCGTCGGTGACGCCATAGGCCAGTCCCGCTGCCTCCAGTGCTGGGCTGTGCGGGAAGAGAGCAGCAACATGGCCATCCGCTCCCATGCCCAGCAGGCAGATGTCGAAGGTCACGTCGCCCAATTCCTGGGCATAGGCAAAGGCCGCCTCGGAGGGATCATCCGAACCCGTGGGGGCGGGAATCGGGTGCGTCTGCGAGACATTGATCGGCAAGGTCCGTGCCAACACTGCCAAGGATTGCAGCGAGTTGCGCTCGGCATCGGTCGGGGGCACGTACTTCTCGTCGCCCCACCACAGCGTCAGCTTCCCCGGTTGCAGGCCCGACTCGGGGGCCAGGTCGGCGAAGGCGTCATACACTCGCAGTGCGGTGGTGCCACCGGCCAGGCACAGGTGCACGGTCTCCCGCTCCTGCTGCAGTCCGATCAGGCGATCCAAGAGGCGACGGGCGGCCGCCTCGGTCATCTCGTCCGCGCTCTGGTGGCGCAGCACCCTGGTCATCAGTTCCGCCCCGTTCGCTTGTCCGTCGTGCGGGCCGGTGATGTGCCCCCGGCTGCCTTCCCTGCGCGGTTCTTCTTGGCTGCAGCCTTCTTCACGGGTGCCTTCCGCGAGGCGCGCTCGCCGCGCGTGCGCAGCATCTGCACCGACTGCTCGAAGATGCCGTCGGCGTCCATCCGCCGCAGCTCCTCAGCGATCAGCTCGTTGATGTCGCGCCGCTTCAGGGCGACCATCCGCTGGGGCTGGCCGGGGACGGAGTACTGCGCAGCGGTGGCGCTGGAACCGCGGAGCACCTCGATGTCACCGGCGGGCGTGGCCAGGCGGATACCCGTGATGCCCGGCCCTTCGGTGTCCTTGCGGACCACCTCCACCCCCAGCCGCGCCTCCAGCCAGGCCGCCATCAGCTCGGCCGGGGCATTGTCCCGGTCGGCCTCGACGACGGCGCTCTTGATGGTCGCAGGGTACTGGTCCAAGGAGGCGGCCAGCAGGGCACGCCACGGCGTCAGGCGCGTCCAGGTCAGGTCCGTGTCGCCCGGGGTCAGGTTGTCGGCGCGTACCTGGAGCGCCGCCAGCGGGTCCTTGTCGCCGGATGCATCGGTGATCCGGCGTGTGCCGAGGGCACCAATCTGGTCATTGGCGGGGCGGACGGGCGACTCATTGGGCCACCACACCACGGTGGGGGAGTCGGGCAGCAGCAGCGGTAGCACGATCGAACCGGAGTGCTCCACCAGCTCACCGCTGACGCGCAGCGTCACCACGTCCCCGGGGAAACCGTCGGCGCAGCGGATCTCTGCGTCCAGTCGCGCAGCATCCCGGCGGGCATTCTCGACCACGACCAGAATGCGGGAGGGGTGCTCCCGGGCTGCCTCGAGGCAAGCGGTGAGCACCTTGTCGTAGTTGGTGGAATCGGTGACGACGACCATGGTGAAGGCCAGCCCCGAGGTGCCGGTCTGGCTCCGGGCCTTCAGCAACGACTGGTTGACCTGGCTGGCGCTGGTCTGGGTGAGTTCGATGATCATGTCTCTCCTTGTCAGGGACGACGCCAGGCGAAGCCGTCGCGGGCCAACATCTCGTCCGCGCTCTTGGGCCCCCAGGTGCCCGAAAGGTATCCCTCGGGCTGGCCGGGCTGGTCGGCCCAGAAGTCGAGCACGGGGTCGAGAAGCTGCCATGACAGCTCCACCTCCTCGTGCTGCGGGAACAACGGCGGGTCGCCCAGCAGGACGTCCAGGATCAGCCGCTCGTAGGCCTCCGGGGACGACTCGGTGAAGGCACCCCCGTAGCCGAAGTCCATGCTGACCTCGCGGATCTCCATCTGGGTGCCCGGCACCTTGGCGCCGAAGCGCATCGTGACGCCCTCGTCCGGCTGGATCCGCATCACCAGGGCGTTGGTCCCCAGCTCCTCGGTGTCGGTGAACGGCAGGTGCGGGGCGCGCTTGAAGTTGAGCGCGATCTCGGTGACCCGGCGTGGCATCCGCTTGGCGGTGCGCAGGTAGAAGGGGACACCCGCCCAGCGACGGTTGTCGATGTCGACGCGGACCGCCGCATAGGTCTCGGTTCTGGAGTCGTGCTTGATGCCCTCCTCCTCCAGGAAGCCGACTACTTTCTGCCCACCCTGCCAGCCAGCCAGGTACTGGCCCCGAGCGGTGTGCGCGGCCAGATCCTTCGGGGTGCGGGCCGCCGACAGCACCTTCTGCTTCTCGACGCGCAACTGGCTGGCCTCGAAGGAGTTTGGCTCCTCCATCGCGGTGAGCGCCATCAGCTGCAAGAGGTGGTTCTGGATCACGTCGCGGGCCGCGCCGATGCCGTCGTAATAGCCCGCCCGGCCACCGATGCCGATGTCCTCGGCCATCGTGATCTGCACGTGGCTGATGTAGTTGTTGTTCCACAAGGGTTCGAACATCTGGTTGGCGAACCGCACCGCCATCATGTTCTGCACCGTCTCCTTGCCCAGGTAGTGGTCGATCCTGAAGACCGACTCCGGCGGGAAGACATCTGAGACGACGCGGTTCAGCTCCCGGGCGCTGTCCAGGTCGTGCCCGAAGGGCTTCTCGATGATGACCCTGCTCCACTGGCCCTGGCGCTGGTCGGCCAGCCCGTGCTTGCGCAGCTGGCCGACCACGTCGTCGAAGTAGCCCGGGGGGATGGACAGGTAGAACGCATGGTTGCCGCCGGTGCCGCGTTCCTCGTCGAGGGTCTGCACGGTTTCCTTGAGCGTCTCGAAGGCTGCGTCGTCCCCGAACTCTCCGGGGACGAAGCGGATGCCCTCGAGCAGCTGCTGCCAGACCTCCTCGCGGAAGGGCGTTCGCGCGTACTGCTTGACCGCGTCGTGCACCACCTTGGCGAAGTCCTGGTCGGCCCAGTCGCGGCGGGCGAAGCCCACCAGACCGAAGCCCGGGGGCAGCAGCCCCCGGTTGGCCAAGTCGTAGACGGCCGGCATCAGCTTCTTGCGGGAAAGGTCACCCGTGACGCCGAAGATGACCAGCACGCAGGGTCCGGCGATGCGCGGAAGCCGTCGGTCCTGCGGGTCGCGCAGGGGGTTGGTGCGAGCGGTGTCGCTCATCGTTCTCCTCGTGGTACCCGGGTGGGGAAGGTGCGGGGCTCAGGCGTGCAGTTCAGGAGTGGGCCTGGCCCATGGCCGCACCCACCGTAGCGACCAGCTCGTCCCAGCTGGTCATGAACTTGGACACGCCCTCGTCCTCGAGCTGTTCGACGACGTCGTCGAGGTCGATGCCCACCTCGGCCAGCTTGCCCATGACGTCGATCGCGTCGTCGACATTGCTGGTGATCGTGTCGCCGATGACCTCGCCGTGGTCGGCGACCGCCCGCAGCGTCTTCTCGGGCATGGTGTTGACGCAGCCGTCGGCCACCAGTTGGGTGACGTACATGGTGTCGTCGTAGTCGGGATTCTTCACACCCGTCGATGCCCACAGCGGACGCTGGGGGTGCGCCCCGCGAGCCTTCAGCCGCCCCCAGCGTTCGGAGGTCATCACCTCGAGCCAGGCGGCATAGGCGATCCGGGCATTGGCGATCCCGGCCTCACCCTTGAGGGCGATGGCTTCGTCGGTGCCGATGGCATCCAGGCGCTTGTCGACCTCGGCGTCCACCCGGCTGACGAAGAAGGATGCGACCGAGTGGATCTCGTCGATGTCACGGCCAGCCGCCAGCGCGTCCTCGAGGCCGCCCAGCCACGCGTCCATGACCTGCTTGTAGCGCTCGATGGAGAAGATCAGCGTCACGTTCACGCTGATGCCCTCGGCCAGCGTCCGACGGATCGCGGGAAGGCCCTCGCGGGTGGCGGGGATCTTGATCAGGACATTCGGGCGGTCGACGAGCTCGTACAGCTCCTTGGCCTGGGTGGCGGTTCCCTCGGTGTCGCGGGCCAGGCCCGGCTCCACCTCGATCGAGACGCGGCCATCAACGCCGTCGGTCTGTTCGCTGATGTCGGCGAACAGGTCGCAGGCATCGCGGACGTCGGTGGTGGTCAAGGTGCGAATGGCTTCGGTGACGTCGGACTGGCCGGCCAGTTGCTCGGCGTAGGCCCGGCCGTTGGCCAAGGCGGCGGCGAAGATCGTGGGGTTGGTGGTGACGCCGGTGACGCTGGAGGTGGCGATCAGCTCGGCAAGGTTCCCTGTGTTGAGCCGGTCGCGGGACAGGTCGTCCAGCCAGATGGACACCCCCGCCTCGGCCAGGGCCTGCAGCCGCGCATTCTGGGTCTGGTCAGGCAGTCCGCTCGGGTCATTCAGCTTGCTCGAATCATGCAGGCGGTTCTGGTCTTTCATGGACTTCCTCCATCACTCGTGGCTGACCGTGTCACCAACTCTAGGGCCGTGCACCCAACCCAGCCATGGCCCCGTCCCGGTAGGTGGTTGAACCATCAAATCGGTCCCGGGGGCGTTTCGGCGTAGACTCCTCCGGAGACTGGGAGGACCGCGAGTTGAGCTTTCACGACACCATTCGTCCGGCGGGGCCGGACGTGACGATTGACGATGATCGTCCCGCCACCTTCGGCGACGTGGTGAAGGCCTATGTCTCGCTCACGAAGCCGCGGATCATCGAGCTGCTGTTGGTCACCACCGCGCCCGCGATGTTCCTTGCTGCCGGTGGGATTCCCAAGCTGACGCTGGTGCTGGTGACCATGGTCGGCGGCATGCTCTCGGCCGGTTCGGCCAATGTCTTCAACTGCGTGCTCGACCGTGACATCGACGAGGTGATGCGCCGCACCCGGCGCCGCCCGATGCCACGCCACCAGGTGGACACCTGGAAGGCCGTCGTCTTCGGTGCCGTGCTGTGCATCGTCTCGTCGCTGATCCTGGGGCTCGGCGCGAACTGGCTCTCGGCCGGTCTGGCCCTGGCCGCCAATGCCTTCTACGTCTTCATCTACACGATGCTGCTGAAGCGTCGCACCAGCCAGAACATCGTCTGGGGCGGCATCGCCGGTTGCTTCCCGCCCCTGATCGGCTGGACCTCGGTGACCGGTGCGGTGGCCTGGCCCCCGATCATCCTCTTCCTGGTCGTCTTCTTCTGGACCCCGCCGCACACCTGGGCGCTCGCCTTCCGGTACCGCGAGGACTATGCGGCCGCCGAGGTGCCGATGCTTCCCGTCGTGATGGACGCGGTGGGCGTGTGCTGGCGGATCCTGTTCTACTCGGTGCTCACGGTGGCGACTTCCTTGGGGCTGTGGCCTGCCGCGCACACCGGTTGGCTCTACCCGGCCATCGCCGGCGGCACGGGACTCGTCTTCATCTGGGAGGCGATCCAGCTGCTGGTCCGCGCCCGGGCTGGCTTGACCGACGCCCAGCTGAAGCCCATGCGTCTGTTCCATTGGAGCAACTCCTACCTGGCGCTGGTGTTCATCGCCGCCGCGATCGACCCGCTCGTCTTCTGATCTGCCGGGCGGCCCCGTAGATTCCCGGGGTGTGTTCGCACGCGTCCACGGACGCTGCCGAGGCTGGCCACGACACTGGCGTGACCAGCGCCGGTTGGGTTCGCTATCGAGCGATGATTGACCCATCGTCCAGCCACGCGACGGCGACGGTGACCACAGCGATGCCGACCATGTGCAACGCCACCAATCCGACCGGCACGCCCAGGAAGAACTGGGCGTAGCCGATGGCGCCCTGCAGCAGCACCGCTCCGAGCAGCACGAGCAGGTACTTGCGGGTCAGCGCGAAGCCACGGCGGGAGGCCTGCACCAGCAGGATCAGCGTCAGACCCACGACCACCCAGACGAACAGGGCGTGCAGACGGGCCACCGACAAGATCTCCAGGCCATTGCGCTGGGCGCCGTGGTCACCCGCGTGCGGTCCGGCGCCGGTGACGACGGTCCCCAGCCAGATCACGACCATCATCACCCAGAACAGCAACTGGACGAGTCGTCGCAGCCCCCCGGGGAGGGCCTCGACGGGCGAGCCTGCAATGGCCCGCACCAGCCGCGTGCACACCACGATCAGCCAGATCGACAGCAGCAGGTGCAGTGCCACCACCCACGGGTTGAGGTGGGTGAGCACAGTGATCCCGCCGACGACCCCCTGCAGCGGCAGCCCGGCCAGGGCATACCAGCTGAGCACCTTCACCCGACGCGATGCGTGGGTGCGATAGGCGGCCACGAGGACGGCGATGGCCAGCGCGATCAGCACGAAGGTCAGCATCCGGTTGCCGAACTCGATGAGCGGGTGGTAGCTGTCGACGCCCTTGGGCACATAGGCCTGGTCGCACTTCGGCCAGGTCGGGCAGCCAAGCCCGGAACCCGACAGCCGCACCACCGCGCCGGTGACGATCAGGGCGCAGTTGGCCACCAGCGAGGCGATCGCCCAATTGCGCAGCGCACCGGTGGTGCCGAACAGCTTGTCCATCGAGATGCTCCTAGGAAGTCCAGCGGAAGGTCTTGCGGGCCAGCAGGTACGAGACCACGGCCCAGAGCAGGAGGGCGGCCAGCGACCACCAGTTCGTCGCGCCATTGCTCCAGTTGCGCAGGGCCTCACCCAGGGCCCCGGTTGGCAGCGCGGCGACGGCGGGACGCACGGCCGCCGGGAAGCTGGCCACGGGCCACATGATGCCGCCGGCCATCATGCCTGCCAGGTAGAGCAGGTTGGCCAGGGCCAGGGTCGCCTCGGCGCGCAACAGTCCGGCCATTGTCAGCGCGAGGTTCGCGAAGACGAACATTGCCAGTGGCGCGCACAGCAGCAGCACCACCGACTGCGCCAGTGTGGGGTGTGGACGCCAACCCAGCACCAGGCCGACCATTGCCAGGAGCACGACCTGTCCGGTGGCGATCATGGTGATGCCCAGCGCCTTGCCGGTGAGCAGCCCGGTGCGTCCCAGGGGCGTGGCCGAGAGCCGTTCCAGGACGCCGTACCGACGTTCGAAGGCGGTGGCGATGGCCAGCGAGGTGAAGCAGGAACTGAAGATGGCCAGCGCCAGCACATTGGGAGCGATGTTCGCCTCGGTGATGCCGTAACGGCCACCGGCGAAGCGTCCGAATACGAGCAACCCCAGCGGGACGACCAGTGCGACGAGCAACTGTTCCCCATTGCGCAGGATCAGTTTCGCCTCCGTCAGGCCATGCCGGCGGATCATCGTCGCGCGGTCGGCGGCAGCAGGACGGGGTGTGAAGTTGAGGCTCATCAAGCGCCTCCGACGCGGGGGGTGGTGTTGGCCAGGAAGACGTCTTCCAGACCCTGTCCGCTGGTCATCTCGGGCACGGTCCCGTGGACGACGACGTGGCCCTGGTCGACCATCCACACGTAGTCGGCCAGCCGTTCCGCCTCGTCCATCCCGTGGGTGGTCAGCAGGACCGCCACGCCGGCGTCGCGCAGGGCGCGGATCACGCCCCAGGTGTGGCGTCGCACGTGCGGGTCCATGCCCGCGGTGGGCTCATCGAGGAAGACCAGTTCCGGACGTCCGATGATCGCGCCGGCGAGGTTGACCGACTGCTGCTGCCCGCCCGACAGGCGCCGGTAGGGGGTGGTGGCGAAGTCGTTGATACCGAGCAGGCGCATCACCTGGTCGACCGGCTGGGGGTCGGCGTACAGACCAGCAAGGTAGTGAAGCAGCTCACCGGCGCCGATCCCGGACCACGCGCCCGTGGACTGCGGCATCACACCGATCCGGGTGGCGGCTTCGGTGCTGCCGGCGGGGTGCCCCAGCACGGTGATCGTCCCGGATTCGGGGGTCACCAGGCCGGTGCAGCAGCGAATCATGGTGGTCTTGCCGGCGCCATTCGGGCCCAGGACTGCAGTGATGCGGCCACGGCGGGCCGTCAGGGACATGCCGTTGAGTGCGGGTTTGTCACCGAACGTCACGACCACGTCGCTCAGGTCCAGCGCGACATCGAGGGGTTCAGGCACCGGCACAGCCTACGCGTGTTCGGCGATGAGCTGCTTCAGTGCCTGCGCGTCGGCCTCCAGCTCGACGACATGTCGTCCGAGGCCGGCCAGGTGGGCGAAGGCCGGGGGCACCTCGGGGTCGCGTCCGATCGCCTCGCGGATGGTGGCCGCGAACTTGACCGGCAGCGCGGTCTCCAGCACCACCATGGGCGATGCGTCACCATGCCGCGCCACGAAATCGCTGGCGACGTGCACGCCATCGGCGGTGTGCGGGTCGACCAGCACGCCGTACTCGTCCAGCGTCCGGCGGATCGTCGCCACCCGGTCGGCGTGGGTGGACGAGCCCGCGACGAAGCCATGGCGCTCCCGGACGGAGGCGAACTCCGGCGTGTCGGACAGGTCGAAGAAGCCCTCATGGGCCAGCTGCACGCCAAACAGGTCGTTGGTCCGGGCGCCGTCGCGACCCAGCAGGTCGAAGACGAAGCGCTCGAAGTTGCTCGCCTTGGAGATGTCCATCGACGGCGAGCTGGTCTCGTGGGTCTCGGCCGACGAGCGCACCCGGTAGACGCCGGTCTCGAAGAACTCGGCAAGCACATTGTTCTCGTTCGTGGCCAGCAACAGGACGTCGATCGGCAGGCCCATCTGGCGGGCGATGTGGCCGGCGCAGATGTTGCCGAAGTTGCCGGAGGGCACGCACACGTCGATGACCTCGTCGTCTGCGGTGGTCACCCGCAACCAGGAGACGACGTAGTAGACGACCTGGGCCACCAACCGTGCCCAGTTGATCGAGTTCACCGCGCCGACGCTGTGCCTGGCCTTGAAGACCAGGTCATTGCTGACGGCCTTGACCATGTCCTGGCAGTCGTCGAAGACACCCTCGACGGCGATGTTGACGATCGAGGGGTCGTCGATGCCGAACATCTGCGCCTGCTGGAAGGGGCTCATCCGACCCTTGGGGGAGAGCATGAAGACGCGCACGCCCTGGCGTCCGAGCATCGCGTACTCGGCGGCGGATCCGGTGTCACCGCTGGTGGCCCCGACGATGGTGAGTTCGCGGCCACGGCGGGCCAGTTCGTACTCGAAGAGCTGCCCGAGCAGCTGCATCGCCATGTCCTTGAAGGCTGCCGTGGGGCCATTGGACAGGTGTGCCAGCCACAAGGGACCCTCGCCAAGCCGCGTCACCGGGACCACCTCGGTGGTTCCGAACACTTCGGGGCTCCACGCTCGCTGGCAGATGCCGCGCAGGTCGTCGGCGGGGACATCGTCGATGAACAGGCTCAGCAACTGGAAACCGACCTCGGCGTAGCCGTCGCGGTCCAGGGTCTCGCGCAGTTCGCCCAGCCGGTCGCCGATCTGCGGGTAGCTCTCGGGCAGGTACAACCCACCGTCCGGGGCCAGGCCCTCGAGCAGGATGTCGCAGAAGGGCAGCCCCGGCTCACCGGAGGTCGATCGCGTGGAGATGTAACGCACGGCTTGAGCCTATCGGGCCCGGACGGCGACCGGCCGCCCACCGAGGAGGTGGACGGCCGGACGCGGGTGCCGTCGAACTGCTGGCGCCGAGCAAGCAGGGTACGACGGGAGATGGACATGCGTTGCGCCACTGCTGGGATTGGAGTGGTGCTTCGGATGGCTCAGTGTCCGCGCTGGGCCGCCTCCTCCACGGCCTCCAACTCGTGGATGTGGGCGATCTCATCCGCCAGCGAGTCGTGCACCTGGGCCATGGTGTTGCCGATCCGCATCCCGTAGAAGGAGCGGTAGACGAACCAGGCGCTGGCAACGAAGAAGAGCGCCGCGAGCACGTGGGTGATCGACTTGTTGGTGATCGAGACGGCGAGGTCGACGGCCAGCAGGCCGAACAGGGTCGTGAACTTGATGACCGGGTTCAGCGCCACCGAGGAGGTGTCCTTGAAGGGGTCGCCGACCGTGTCGCCGACCACCGAGGCATCGTGCAGCTGGGTGCCCTTGGCGGCCAGGTCGACCTCGACGATCTTCTTGGCGTTGTCCCAGGCGCCGCCGGCATTGGCCATGAAGATGGCCTGGTAGAGACCGAACAGCGCGATCGAGATCAGGTAGCCGATGAAGAAGTAGGGGTCGGCGAAGGCGAAGGCCAAGGTGGCGAAGAAGACGCCCATGAAGATGTTGAACATGCCCTTCTGCGCGTACTGGGTGCAGATCTGGACGACGCGCTTTGAGTCCTCGGTCGAGGCCTTGGTCACCCCGTCCAGGTGCATGTTGTCCTTGATGAACTCCACGGCCCGGTAGGCGCCGGTGGTGACCGCCTGCATGGACGCGCCCGAGAACCAATAGATGATCGCGCCGCCCATGATCAGGCCGAGCAGGAAGGGGGCATGCAGCAGCGAGAGCGAGGCTACCGCCGCCTGGTCGGTCATGCCCTTGGTGAGGCCCATGATGATCGAGAAGATCATCGTGGTGGCACCGACGACGGCGGTGCCGATCAGGACGGGCTTGGCGGTCGCCTTGAAGGTGTTGCCGGCGCCGTCATTGAGCTCCAGGAAGTGCTTGGCGCGGTCCCACTGCACGTCGAAGCCGAAGTCACGCTTCAGTTCGTCCTCGACGCCTGGGATCTGCTCGATGGTCGACAGCTCGTAGACGCTCTGCGCGTTGTCGGTGACCGGGCCGTAGGAGTCGACGGCGATGGTGACCGGGCCCATGCCCAGGAAGCCAAAGGCCACCAGGCCGAACGCGAACACGGCGGGGGCCACCATCAGCGCACCGAGGCCGAGGGTGGAGATGCCGTACGCGACCGCCATCAGGCCGATGATCGCGGTGCCGATCCAATAGGCGGAGAAGTTGCCCGCCACCAGGCCCGAGAGGATGTCCAGCGAGGAACCACCCTCCTTGGCCGAGACGACGACCTCCTGCACGTGGCGGGAGTTGGTCGACGTGAAGGCCTTGACCAGCTCGGGGATCAGGGCGCCGGCCAGCGTGCCGCAGGAGATGATCGTCGCGAGCTTCCACCACAGCGTCCCGTCGCCGAGTGAGTGGATCATCGCGAAGCTGGTGAGGTAGGTCAGCACGATCGAGACCGCTGAGGTCAGCCAGACCAGGTTGGACAACGGCTTCTCGAAGTCCATCTCGTCGGCATCGGCATAGCGGGCCTTCGAGATGGCCTGGTTGGCCAGATAGGACAGGAAGGACGCGACCACCATGACCACGCGGATGAAGAAGATCCACACCAGCAAGGTGACCTGGGTGGTCTGGTAGTTCGCGCCAGCGGTCGCCTCGTTGACGGCGAGCAGGATGAAGGTGATCAGCGCGACGCCGGTCACGCCGTAGGTCTCGAAGCCATCCGCGGAGGGGCCGACTGAGTCACCGGCATTGTCACCGACGCAGTCCGCGATGACGCCGGGGTTGCGGGCGTCGTCCTCCTTGATCTTGAACACGATCTTCATCAGGTCGGAGCCGATGTCGGCGATCTTGGTGAAGATGCCGCCGGCGATGCGCAGGGCCGAGGCGCCGAGCGACTCACCGATCGCGAAGCCGATGAAGCAGGAGCCGGCCAGGTTGCCGGGCAGGAAGAGCATGATCACGAGCATCATCAGCAGTTCGACGCTGATCAGCACCATGCCGACGCTCATGCCAGAGCGCATCGGGATGTCGAAGGTGGGGTAGGGCTTGCCGGCCAGCGAGGCGTGCGCCGAGCGGGAGTTCGCGAAGGTGTTGACGCGGATGCCGAACCAGGCGATGCCGAAGGAGCCGGCCATGCCGATCAGGCTGAACAGCAGGACGACCAGCACCCGCCACAGAGGCATGTGCATCAGGAACAGGAAGTAGACGAAGATGACCGCCGCGATGAAGCACCACAAAAGCATCAGGAACTTCGCCTGCTGCACCAGGTAGGCCTTGCAGGTGGCGTAGATCAGCTCGCTGATCTCTCGCATCGAGCGGTGGACGGGCATGTTGCGCAGTTGGGCGAAGGTGGCGACGCCGAAGGCGATGCCGGCCAGGCAGACGACCAGGCCGAACATCAGCAGGGTGCGCCCGGACATGCCGAAGAAGTGGGCTAGGGAGAGGTCGGGCAATTGCAGGTTGGCCTCGCCGCCCGCGTGCTCGGTGGTGCCCGGCGAACCTCCCCCGTCACCACAGCCAGCCAGCGCCAGCAAGGGCGCAGCGGCGAGAAGGGCGGTGAGGTGACGGCGCCCGCGGTGGCGCGCCGGGTCTTCGCTGGGGATGGTCTCCCATCCAGTGCTGGTCACGATGTTCCCTCTTCGTCGAGTCGTGTTCAGTCACGGCGGCGTCAGCTGTGGCGTCGGCGTGGCTGGGGGCGGTGCCAAACCGTCTCGCGTCCGAGCCTATGCCCGTCCAGGTCCCTCCCCGCGACCGGGGTGGGGCATTTGTCCGCAACCCCCGGGACGCGCAACGACCCGCTCCCGACAATCGGGGACGGGTCGCTCAGAGGTCAGTCTACTTGACGGAACCGTCCAGACGCCCTCAAGTTTCAGACGCACTCAAGAAGAACCCGTCCGAGCACTCAACGACTCAGACGAGTCTGCAGCGAGCCATATCAAGTCAGTGACGTCGGTGACGCTTCTTCCAACCGCCCATGGGCCGATTGCCCGGGTTGCGGGTGCACTCAGCCTTGGACAGCGAGTTGAGCGACTCGCCATGGAGTCGTCATACGAGTCACCCTTGGATCCGACTAGTGCGACGGCTTCGGCTTCGGGGCGCCGCTCGGTGTAGCGAATCGCTCGATACAGGGCAGGTTCAACCGGTCGTTGCAACACCGGCTTCTTCTAGGGATCGTAGTTGTTCTTCGAAGGCCTCGGCTGGGGTCTTCCATCCAAGGGTCTTGCGGGGACGGTTGTTGAGGGTATGGGCGACGGCTTCCAGATCTTCTGCCGACCAGCGGGACAGGTCGGTGCCCTTGGGGAAGTACTGGCGCAGCAGCCCGTTGGTGTTCTCGTTGGTGGGCCGCTGCCATGGGCTGTGTGGATCGGCGAAGTAGACCTTCGTGCCGGTCTCCATCGCGAATGTGGCGTGGGCTGAGAGTTCCTTGCCGCGGTCCCAGGTGATGGTCTTGCGTAGCTGTTGTGGAAGGGCGGTGATCGACGCGGCCAGGGCGGTGTTCATCGCGACCGCGCCGTAGCCGCCCAGTGATGGGCCGTTTGCGGTTCCCCCCAGATCGTGGAGGGCTTGCGGCTACGCGGCGTCCGGGACGGGCGTCGCGGTGGTCTGCTCGTAATTGACCGGTGACATCATGCCAGCGGCGCTGTGCCGGCGTTGGTGGTTGTAGAACCCGTAGGCCCAGTCGATGACGATGGCCCGGGCCTGGGCCCGGGTGTCGAACTCGTGCCGGGACAGGACTTCCCACTCCAGGGAGGAGAAGAACGCCTCGGCGGCGGCGTTGTCGAAGCATTATCCGGCTAATTGGGGCTGGTCAGGGCCTGTTTCGGTGCTCTGTTCAGGCGATGTGGTCCATGA
>NZ_BAAAKI010000009.1:34436-44787 GCF_039527675.1 Luteococcus sanguinis | reverse complement strand
CGCCCCGACCACCTGAACCGAGCCTCGGCCAAGGCCCGATCTGCAGTCAATGGAACTAGTAGCCGCGGATCGAGTGACCGCAGGGCGCGCCTCAACAGGCGGGTCAGGCAACCTTGGCCATGTAACGCTGCCGGGCGGCCTCACCGGACGTTCCCACAAACGTTCCGATCGCATTCCAGGACATGCCGGCCTTGCGTGCGGTGCGCACCGCCTCCAGCACGTGCCGCTCAGCCACAGACTGCTCGGCCACGGCTGCGCGCAGAGCATTGACGGCCGTCAGGTCAATCTCGTCGGCTTCGCTGGGTTCGTAGTTCTCGAAACGCGCGGCCAGCTCGTCCGCGTGGGCCAGAATCTCGTCGACAGTACGGGGCATCGTCATCACCTCAGGAACTTCTCGCGGGCTCGCATCGCGTGGACGATCACGATGGCCGTGGAACCCTGGATGTAGCCGATCTCAAGGATGATCGCCGCCTGATTGGCACCCACGATCATCGTGAACCCGTCACCGAGATCCCACGCGCGGATCGGGGTGCGATAGGCGTGCAGAATCTCTTCTTCACCAAGACCGTGCTTGAGTGCCCGACGCGGCGATGATCGGCTCGTCCATGGCAACAAGTTACCTTGCGAGAAATGCGTGGACAAGACCCTGCGCGACCTCTTGACGACCCATGCGATGCGCCCCAGAGCCGGGGGATCACGCCACGAACTCATCCGGTTGGTGCCGCCCGGACAGGATCGAGGCCGCCCGCGCGTGATCGAAGTCGTTCTCCCACTTGCCGATGACGATGGCCGCCACGGCATTGCCCAGGACGTTGACGAAAACGCGCCCCTCATTGAGGATGCGGGCGATCCCGACGATGAGGGCCAAGCAGGCGACGGGCACCATGCCGATGGCCGACAGGGTGCTGGCCAGGACGATGAAAGCCCCGCCCGCGATGCCGGCCGTGCCCTTGCTGGTGAGCATCATGATGGCCACCGCGGTCAGCTGTTGCCCGAGGGTCAGGTCGACACCCGTCGCCTGCGCGAGGAATAGGAACGCCATCGTCAGGTATACCGCCGAGCCGTCCAGATTGAACGAGAAGCCGGCGGGGATGACGATGCCGACGACAGGACGGCCGATCCCCAATTCTTCCAACCGCTTGACCAGTTGGGGCAGGACGGCCTCGCTCGAGCAGGTGCTCAGGGCGATCAGCAGCTCGGCTTTGAGGAACCGCATCAGCCCGAGCAAGCTGAGCCCACACAGCTTCATGACGGCCCCGAGCACCACGATCACGTAGACCACGCACGTGGCAAAGAACAGCAGGATGAGGTATCCGAGCCCCTTCAGGCTCTGCGTGCCGGTGGTTGCCACCACTGCGGTAAGGGCACCGAACGTACCCAGGGGCGCGAGTCGCATGACCCACCCCACGACCGTGAACACCACGCTCTCGAGGGCGTACATCCCCGCCACCAGCGGGCGGCCCACCTCGCCGGCCTTGTTCAGCGCGACTCCGAACAACAAGGAGCCCACCAGTGCGGCGAGCAGGCTGGTGCCCGTGAAGGCGCCGATGAGGTTCTTCGGGATCAGGCCCAAGATGAAGCTGGTCACCGTGGGATGCGCCTCGGTGGCACTTCCGGTAGGTCCGTGCTCGAGAGCGATGCAAGGTCCACATTCATTCCCGAGCCGGGGTGGAACACGTTGGCCACCAGCAACCCGATGAGCATGGACACCAGCGACAGGGCAAGGAAGTAGGCGATCGACTTGACGCCGATCCGCCGCGCCTTGCGCAGGTTGTCCATTGAGGCGATGCCGCTGACGATGACGACGAACACCACCGGGACGACGATCATCTTGATCAGGGCGATGAACCAGTCGTTCAGCGGTGCCATGGCGGCCCCGAACGATGGGAACAGCCAGCCCACGGCGATGCCGAGGACGGCCGCCACGAGAACCTGGAACCACAGCGCCGTGGCAAGGCCCGACCGGCGGCCCCCGCCCCCGGTGAGATCCACCGGCGACGGTGCCGGCGCGGTTGAACTGGTGCCCGCCGTGGGGAATGCAGCGGCGCGAGGACCAGCCGTGCTGGGCCAGCATGGCCTGGGTGCGGCAGTACTCGACGAGTCCGTAGCTGAGGGCCGGGTCGAACTGCAGCCAGTCACGGTCGGGACGCATTCCGCCGTAGCGGATCAGGTTGCGGCCGTCCTGCATCGAGAACAGGTTCTCGCCGGTCGCGATGGGGCCGCGGTAGTGCTCGGCGACGGTGGCGTTGAGGCCGTAGTCGAGCGGGTCGCCGATCTCCTCGTACCAGAACAGGCCGTACTGGTCGATCGCGCGCCCGAAGGCCAGCGCCTCGTCGAGGTCGAACTTGCCGTTGACGTCCACCATCAGGCGGGAACCATCACCCACGACATCGAGGACGGCCTCGATGCGGCGCAGGTCCTCTGCCAGCGGGGCGCCACCGACCTTCATCTTCACGACGTCGTGCCCGGCGTCCAGGAATCGGCGCATCTCGTCCTGCAGGTGCGACAGCGTCTTCCCGGGGGCGTAGTAGCCGCCCGCGCCGTAGACCCACACCGAGTCGTCGGGGTTGCCGTCGCCGTAGTGGTCGCTGATCCAGCGGTACAACGGCACGTCGGCGATCTTGGCGGCCAGATCGTGCAGGGCCATGTCGACGACGCCGACAGCAACGGAACGCTCACCGTGGCCGCCGGGCTTCTCGTTGCGCATCATGAGGTCCCACGCCTTGCTCGGGGACAGCTCCCCGTTCTCGTCGAGCAGGGCGTCCTCGGGTGCCTCCAGGAGGCGGGGCAGGATACGGCGGCGCAGGATGTCGCCTGCTGAGTACCGGCCGTTGGAGTTGAACCCGTAGCCGACCAGGGGCTTGCCATCGACAACGACGTCGCTGACGAGGGCGATGATCGAGCAATCCATCGTGGAGAAGTCGATGAATGCATTGCTCATGGACGAGCTGATCGGGATGACGGATTCGTGGGCGGAGACGATCTTCATCGCAAAGCCTGGGGCCGAGCCCCGCACCCGCGACCGCGACGACCACCGCAAGATCGCCGAGGCTGTCATCGCCGGTGAACGCGAGAAGGCCGTTGCGCTCGTCCAGAGCCACATCGACAACAGCCTGAGCGCGGCAGCCCTGTCCCTGGTCCCCTCCTGACCACACCAGCGCTCAACGACCGTCGGAAGCAGACGGCCAGGGGTTGATGGTGCAGCCACCCAGGGACTTGCTCTGCTGCATCATCACCGGGGCGGTCGCCCCCTGGGCGGGACAACCGATGTGGTCGCGGCCGATGAAGTGGCCGACCTCGTGGTTGACCATGTAGGCCCGGTACAACGAGAGATCGTCGTAGGTGGGCGTCATGTAGCGCCAGCGGTCGGCGTTCAGGACGACATTGCTGCCCTGCCGGCAGCTCCAGGTCTCGAGCACGTCCAGTGGACGACACATCTTCTGGGTGGTGTCCGGCGAGGCCAGGTAGATCGTCAGGTCGGCCTTGGCGGGGTCGGTCACCAGAGTGAAGGAGTTCGAGGTGCTGGACGACCAGCTGCGGTCGTCGTCCAGGATCGACTGCACCTGCCGCGCCACCGCGTCCTGGTCCAGCCCGAGGTTGGTCTCCACCTTCACCACATACCGGTGCGCATTGGTCTTGCCGGTGTGCATCGTGGCGATCGCCACCTTGGCCTGGTTCCAGGCGCCGCTGCCCTTGTCACCGCTGTTCACGATGCCGTCCAGGATCGACGTCCGCGACGCCGTCGCGCTGGGCGCCACCGCTGAACTCGACACCGAAGGCGTCGGACTGGCGGACGGCGAACCAGCCGCGGCCGGGCCCGTGCTGGCCGGGACCCCCATCGTGGTCGCGTCCGCCCCACAGCCCTTGATGAGCGAGGCCAGCAGCACCGCCAGAAGCAGCGCGCCCACCGCCAGCACCACCCTCCCCCGCTGCGTCAGTCGCAGCGGCGGGAGGACAGTGCCCAACGGTGGGCGCGGCTCGGTCGAGGGCACGACCTCAGACTAGGACTTGGGCTGCTCCACCTCGACGATCGTGGACGACGTGTCGGACCCCTCGGTGTACTTGCTGACGAGGTTCGACAGGTCGACGCCGGTGGTGTTCTTGATCAACTCCATCGTCTGGACGATGTTGTTGGTCACCTGCTTCGGCAGGGCCCCGGCACCATCGGTGCTGATCACCGTCAGCTTGTCGATGCCGGCCATCGGCGCGGCGACCTTCTCGGCGACCAGCGGCAGCGCCTCGACCAGCATCTGGAGCACGGCGGCCTCGTTGTACCGGGCGTAGGCGTCGGCGCGCTTGTTCATCGCCTCGGCCTCGGCCTGACCGGTGGCCAGGATCGCGGCGGCCTTCGCCTCGCCCTCGGCCCGGACGGCGTCCGCCTCGGCGACACGACGAGCCTTCTCCGATTCGCCTCGCTTGGCACCCTCGATCGCCTCGGCTTCGGCCAGGGCGGTGCGGCGGGACTTGTCACCGACACCGGTCAGGCGCGCCTTCTCGGCGTCGGCCTCGGCGGCGGCGATGGACTGCGCCTTGGCAGCCTCGGCCTGGAAGAGCGCCGCATTCTTGTTGGCCTCGGCCTCGGTCTCGCGACGGTAGCGCTCCGCGTCGGCGGGCTTGCGCACCTCGGTGTCCAGCTGGCGCTCCTTCAGCGCTGCCTGGCGCACCGCCACCTTCTCCTGCTCGGTGAGGATGGCCTGGTCACGGTCGGCCTGGGCCAGCGGCCCGGCGGCGGCGGCCTGGGCGACGGCGGCATCGGTCTCGGCCTTGATCTCGGCGCGCTTCAGCAGCAGCTCCCGGTTCGCGATGGCGACCTGTTGTTCGGCGGCGAGTCGGGCCTGCTCCGCCTGTTGGTGGGCCGCAGCCTCGGCAACGGCGGCGTACTGCTGCACCTTGGCTGCCTCGGGACGTCCGAGGTCGCTCAGGTAGCTGCCGTCGTCGGTGATGTCCTGAATCTGGAAGGCGTCCAGCACCAGGCCCTGACCGGTCAGCGAGGCCTCCGACTCGTCCGCGACGCGCTGGGCGAAGGCGGCACGGTCACGGATGATCTGCTCGACGCTCAGCGAACCGACGATGGAACGCAGCGCGCCCGCGAGGGTCTCCTGGGTGAAGGTCTCGATCTCGTCCTGCTGGGTCATGAAGCGCTGGGCCGCGGCGCGGATCGAGCCCTCGTTGCCACCCACCTTGACGATGGCGACGCCGTCCAGGTTGAGCTTGATGCCCTGGCCGGAGACTGCACCACGGATCTGCACCGGGATGCGGCGGCTGGACAGGTCCAGCACTCCCAGGCGCTGCACGAAGGGGACGACGAACACGCCGCCGCCCATCACGACCTTCTGGCCGGACAGGTCTGTGGACACGACGCCGGTCTCGAGGTTGCGGACCTCCTTGCCCTTGCGACCGGTGACCAGGTAGGCCTCGTTGGGCCCGGCGACCTTGTACCGGCTGGCGACCAGCAGGCCGACCAGGACGAACAGCACCACCAGGCCGAGGATGGCGGTGAGCAGCGGTGAAGGCATGTTTCTCCTTGTGGAACGACTTCGGACGATCTGGGGACGAAATGGACGTCGAGCGGCGGTGCTACTGGAGTTCTTCGGGGCCGGCTTCCAGGGCGTCGGTCGCCTGCACCTGGACGGCGGTTGCGGATAGGACGTCGCTGACCCACACCCTGGTTCCCGCCGCCAGCGGGTGGTCTGCACGGGCGTTGATCTTCATCGGCTGCCCGCCCGCGAACAGGCGCACCTCGCCGTAGCCGGACACGGGAATGTCGGAGATGACGGTGCCGCCGAGACCAACCAACGAGGCGGTCCGCAGGGCGGGCTGCGATTCGTCGTCCTTGATCTTGCGGGTGAGCCACCCGACCAGCCATCCGACCAGCAGACCCAGCACCACGCCGGCCCCGACCGCGACGGGATAACTGTGGGTGAGCGAGAGCGCGATCGCGCCACCGAAGCCGAGCGCGCCGATGAAACCGGCAAGACCCGCGGAGGAGAAGAGTTCACCGCCGAACGCCTCGAAGTGGTTGATGCCCTCCAGCACATCCCCCACGACCAACAGCACCAGCAGCAGGGCCGCACCGATGCCGCCGATGATCAGGAACTCGCCCATGACATCCCCCCTCCGCCCCAATCCTAGCCCGACTAGGGTCTCCATGCCTGAGAGCTGGATGAATCATGGCCGAGCGGCCGCCTCCCTCCCGCCCTTCGGCACTGCACGTCGTTCCACATCGCGGGACCGGCTCACCAGCATTCGGACGAGTGCACAGACTGTGGTGGTGACGAGTCCAACGGAGGTCCCCGACCTGGTGCAGCGGGCGCTGCGCAGCAGCCTGGCGGTGGGCTATGTGCACACCACCCGGAACGAGACCGGACGGCTGCTCGCCACCCTTGCCGCCTCCCGCACCGGGACGCTGGGCGAGTTGGGCACCGGCAGCGGGGCGGCCGCCGCCTGGTTGCGCACCGGCGCTCCTCAGCATGCCCACATCGTCACCGTGGAACGGGATGAGGCCTTGGCCGAGCTGGCTCGCGCGGCGCTCGCCGATGCCGACGTCGAGGTGCTGATGGGTGGATGCCGCGACCTGGCTGCCCGCGGACCCTTTTCGTTGCTCTATCTGGACCAGCAGACCGCCGCGGGGGTCGACCGGGAGGCGCTGTGCGCGGCGATGGAACCCGGCGGACTGGTCATCATCGACGACTTCCCCGGCGGACTGGACGGGCTGGGGATGGACGCCCTGAGCGACCTCACGCGCCGCGAGTGGTTGCAGGACGAACGCTTCGAGTCGGTCGACGTGGCCGTCGCACCCGACGCGCAGGTCTTGATCGCCACCCGTCGCTGAGCGTTGGGGTGGCCCACGGCCTCAGCGTCCGAGGAAGCGCTTCCAGCCCGGCAGGTCACGGCGGCTCTGCGTCACCCCGTCCGCGTGGGCAGCCCGGAGCCGGTCGATGCGTCGCTCCTGGTTCGAGATCGTCATCCGTTCCGGACGGTAGACATAGGCGCGGCCCTGTTCCTCCAGCGAGGCCAGCTGTTCGAGCGTCCGGTTGTAGTTCTCGTGCCGCTGCAACAGCGCGGCGGCCACCTTCGGGTAGCGACGGAAGAGGGCACCGTAGGCGCGCGGCAGGCGCGGTGCGGCCTTGCGGTAGCCGCTCTGCCGGGTGAGGACGACGAAGAAGCGCTCGTAGCCGTCGGCCATCGCCGCGTCGAGGGCGATGCCGCCGCTGGGGCCGAGGGCCCCGTCGCACCAGGTCTCGCCGTCGATGGTGACGAAGGGCATCAGCCCGGGCATCGTCGAACTGGCCCGGGCTCGCTGCCCGATCTCGCGGACCGTCGTCATCTCGTCCTTGCCCCAGTAGCGGGACTCGCCGGTGTTGGCGTTGAAGGCACCGATCCGCACCGTGGCGGGGTTGGCGGTGAAGGTCTCGAGGTCGAGCGGGAAGGCCTGGCCGGGCTCGCCGGTCTGCTCGTAGATGTACTCGGCGTTGAACACGCCCTTGCCGCGCACCCAGGTGCGCCAGCTGCCGAAGCTCGGGTCCTCGGACATGTCGATGAAGGAGGTCGCCGCGCGGGCGGCATCACGGCTGGCGTAGTTGATCGTGTTCGTGGCACCCGCGGAGATCCCGCCGACCCAGTCGAACCACAGCTCGTTGGCGATCAGTTCCTGCACCACGGCGGACGTGTGTGCCGCCCGCATCCCGCCACCCTCGAAGACCAGGGCGACGTCATCGATGTTCGTGGTCAGGGATTGCGGCATGTCGTCATTCAAGCAGGGGTGGGAAGCGACGACCCACGGCGACCATCCGTGACCCCGCGCAACACACCGGACGCTCAACACACCGCCGCTCACCGCCCGGTCCGCGCCACCAGGGTGTTGACCACGGACGCCGCCTCGCGCGCACCGTCCACCGTCAGGTAGAAGGGCCCTTTGCCGGCCCGCTCGATGACCAACGCCTCTCCCCCACTGGTGACCAGCCCCCACGAACCGGAGGCGTCCAGCTTGCTGCGATAGCCCCAACCCCCGAAGTCGCCCAATGGGGAGACGGTCTCCAGCGTGGCCTCCTCGATCTGGTCCAGGCCGATCCGCACCCAGGGGACGAAGCCCAGGCCGAGGGCCCTGACCCCACGGGAGTCGATCGTCACCCGGCACCGCAGGTTGCTGAGGAGCGCGGCCAGCACGACCGTGAGCACGAACATCAGGAGGCCGGCGCTCCGGTTCCCCGTCGTCCAGAACACGACGCCGATCACCAGGGTCGGGACCAGTCCCACGACCGCCCCCACCAGTGCCGGACGCCCAGCGCGGGTGGAGCCGGTCCAGGCCACCCGGGCTCCGGGGGCAACGCGGACGCGAGGCGCCCCCACCCCCGGCCCCGTGGTCGCCACATGAGGGGTGGTGTCCCGGACGGCCAGCCAGACCAGCAACCCGACCAGCGGTCCCGCGGTGAAACCGAGCCACATCGGCCAGCTCGCCGAGGCGGCAGTCGCCGAATCGAGGCCGCGCTGGGCATACAGGCCACCGAAGAGCAGCGTGGACAGGAAGACCGCCAACCCGGCCGCGACCGTCCCCATCGCGCGCAACTGTCGCATCCCCGCCCCCAGGCCGAACATCAGCAGCGGCATCCCGAGGCAGAACAGCAGGCCGAACACCAGTTGGCTGTTCAGGGAGCTGAACCCGTCGGGGCGTCCGTCGGCTCCCCAGTGCCGGGCCACGGGGTCCGGCAGCTCACTGCGCACCGACCACACCAGCCCGAAACCGGCGAGGGTGGCGGCCAGCACCACGCCCAGGGGAAGCCAGATCACGCGCGCCGGGGCGCCTTCGCGGTCGACTCCCCGCGATGAGGACGAGACGTTCATGCGACTCTCACTTCCGGTCGTTGAGGATGGTGATGATCTGGGGTCGGGACAGACCAAGGCGTCGGCCCTGTGACAGCAGCTCGTCAGCGAGGCGGTGCAGCTGGACCAGACCCGGCTCGTCGGCGATCACGACGGCACCCCGCCCGCGCCGCAGTTCGATCAGGCCCTCGTCCCGAAGTTCCTGGTAGGCGCGCAGCACCGTGTGCAGGTTGACGTCGAGGCTGGTGGCGAGCTCCTTGGCTGCGGGCAGCCGCTCCCCTCGTCCCAGCTCCCCGCCCGCGATGCCGCGGCGCACCTGGCCGGCCAGCTGCTCGAAGAGCGGGTGACGCGAGGAGGGATCCACCTGCCACAACATAGTTCTATTGTCACTAGAACAACGCACACTTGCAAGAGGGGCCGCCGGACCTGCGGAGCAGGGTCGGTTTGAACCGACTGCGGTGCAAACCAACCCCGGTTCGCCCAGACCATTAGGGTCGGCGCATGGAGACCGTCGACTGGGCCACAGGCCGCTGGACCACCCCACCCGTGCGCAGTCAGCAGACCCCCGGTGGGCTGCTTGTCGAGGCAAAAGAGGGCTCGGACGCCTGGCGGACAACCTCCTATGGCTTCATCCACGACGACGAACACGCCCTGATCGCACCGTTGGGACGCGAGCAGGCGATCGAGGTGGACTTCTGGGCCCGGTTCAGCCAGCAGTTCGACCAGGCCGGCGTCTTCCTGCGCGTTGACGAGAGCCACTGGGTCAAGGCCGGGGTCGAATTCGCCGACGGCACCCCGCAGCTCGGGGCGGTGGTCACCGACGTGAGGTCGGACTGGTCGGTGGCACCCGTGCCGGACTGGGGCGGACGTCTGGTCACCATCCGCGCCTCTCGCAGCGGGGACGCGATCACGGTGCGCGCCCGCGTCGAGGGCGAGGACTTCCGGCTGGTGCGGTTGATCCCAATGAGCCCCGACGTCGAACTGGAGGCCGGACCCTTCACCTGCTCCCCCACCCGCGCCGGGCTCGAGGTGCTGTTCACCGGCTGGCGCCTCACCGAACCGGACGCCTCACTGCACCCCTGACCACGACCGAAGCTCCTGGTCTCGGCGAGACCGGACGAACAGCGCTCGGCGGAGCCAGCAAGCCAGATGCGTGGAACACGGTCAATGACCTGGTCCTCAGCGACGTGAACAACTCAGCCGTGAGTTACAGCGGGTTGTGGACAGCTCGAACCGGAGAAGTATCCATCTGGGGGCACTGACATGACACGTTCGGGCAGATTCGCCGCCGTCGCCGCATGCGCCTTGGGAGCCAGCCTGCTCGGCGTGGCCGTCCACGAGACCAACAAGCCACGCACCATCGTCACGGTCCATGCAAGCGAAGCTCTCCCGCTGGACGATGCCGCATCCGCCACCGCCTGGGCCGACGACGTGTTCGTCGGAAGGGTGACCTCCACCTACCAGTCGGCCTCCGACGCCTGACTCTTCACGCCCCGCGCCCCCTGCATCACGACGAACGCGAGCCCGCCCC
>NZ_BAAAKI010000009.1:0-34396 GCF_039527675.1 Luteococcus sanguinis | reverse complement strand
GGGCGGGCTCGTTTCGTACGCGTTCGCTTCGGCCGATCAGCGCTCGGCGGTGCCCTCGACGTAGTCGCTGTCGTTCGGCTTGACCCAGCTCATCAGCTTGCGCAGCTCGCGTCCGGTGGACTCGATCTGGTGCTTCTCGCCCTGCTCGCGCAGCTTCTTGAACTCGGGAGCGCCAGCGTCCTGGTCGTCGATGAAGCGCTTCGCGAAGGCACCGCTCTGGATGTCGGCCAGGACGGCCTTCATGTTCTCCTTCACGTGCGGGTCGATGACGCGCGGGCCCGAGACGTAGTCACCGAACTCGGCCGTGTCGGAGATGCTCCAGCGCTGCTTGGCGATGCCGCCCTCGATCATCAGGTCGACGATCAGCTTCAGCTCGTGCAGGCACTCGAAGTAGGCGACCTCCGGCTGATAACCAGCCTCGACCAGCGTCTCGAAGCCGTACATCACCAGCTGCGAGGCGCCGCCACACAGCACGGCCTGCTCGCCGAACAGGTCGGTCTCGGTCTCCTCGGTGAAGGTGGTCTCGATGCCACCCGCGCGCAGGCCACCGATCGCCTTGGCGTAGCTCAGGGCCAGCGGCCAGGCGTTGCCGGTCGCGTCCTTCTCGACGGCGACGATCACCGGGACACCACGACCGTCGGCGTACTCGCGACGCACCAGGTGGCCGGGGCCCTTGGGGGCGACCATGCACACGTCCACGCCCTCGGGCGGGGTGATGTAGCCGAAGCGGATGTTGAAGCCGTGCGCGAAGAAGAGCGCGTCACCGGGAACGAGCGAGGGCTCGATCTCCTCTGCGTACAGCTTCCGCTGGTGCTGGTCGGGGGCCAGGATCATGATCAGGTCGGCCTCCTCGACCGCCTCGGCGACCGTGAGGACGCGCAGGCCCTCGGCCTCGGCCTTCGCCCAGCTCTTGCTGCCCTCACGCAAGCCGACGCGGACGTCGACGCCGGAGTCGCGCAGGTTCAGCGCGTGGGCATGGCCCTGGGAGCCGTAGCCGATGACGGCGACGCTGCGTCCCTGGATCACGGACAGGTCGGCGTCGTCTTCGTAGAACATCTTGGCCATGGGGTTGTTTCTCCTTGTTTTCTGGAAATCTCGGGTGGTCAGGGACGGGTCTTGTCGGTGATGGTGCGGGCGCCGCGAGCCAGGGCAACCTGCCCCGACTGCACCAGCTCGACCACGCCGAAGGGCTCCAGCATGGTCACCAGCGCGGTCAGCTTCTCCGCACCACCGGTCGCCTCAACGGTAATGGAATCGGGCGACACGTCGACCGCCTTCCCACGGAAGAGGTTGACGGTGTCGACGATCTGGGACCGGTTCTCCGCATTGGAGCGCACCTTCACCAGGATCAGCTCACGCTGCACCGCATTGTCGAGCTCGACGATCTTGATCACCTCGACCAGCTTGTTGAGCTGCTTCACCAGCTGCTCCAGCACGGTGTCGTCGTCCACCTGGGCGACCAGGGTCATCCGCGAGAGGTGCTCGTTCTCGGTCGGGCCCACGGCGAGCGACTCGATGTTGAAGCCGCGACGGCTGAACAGGGCCGCGCACCGGGCCAGGACGCCGGGCTTGTCCTCGACCAGGACGCTGAGGGTATGGGTGCTGCTCACAGGACTTCCTCTTCCCACTCGGGCGCCATGTCACGGGCGACCTGGATGTCGTCATTGCTGGTGCCGGCGTGGACCATCGGCCACACCATCGCGTCCTTGTGGACGACGAACTCGACCACCACCGGACGGTCGTTGATCTCGAGGGCCTTGTTGATCATCTCGTCCACCTCCTCGACCGTCTCCGCCCGCAGGCCGACGCAGCCCATCGCCTCGGCCAGCTTCGGGAAGTCGGGGACGCGCTCGGAGTGCAGGTCGGTGTTCGAGTAGCGCTCGTTGTAGAGCAGGGTCTGCCACTGGCGCACCATGCCGAGCACGTTGTTGTTGATCACGGCGATCTTGACCGGGATGTTGTTCAGCGCGCAGGTGACCAGCTCCTGGTTGGTCATCTGGAAGCAGCCGTCGCCGTCGATTCCCCAGACCACCGCGTCCGGGAGCGCCGCCTTGGCGCCCATGGCCGCGGGGACGCAGTAACCCATCGTCCCGGCGCCGCCGGAGTTGAGCCACTTGCCCGGCTTCTCGTGCGGCAGGAAGTGTGCCGACCACATCTGGTGCTGGCCCACGCCCGCGGCGAAGACCGCGTCCGGGCCGGACAGCTCGCCGATCCGCTTGATCACATACTGGGGGCTGAGCTTTCCGTCGTTCGACTCCTCCCAACCCAGCGGGTACTTGGCCTTCATCCCGGTCAGGCGCTTGGCCCAGGCCTTGCAGTCCACCTTCTCGGCATCCGAGCCGCTCATCTCGCCCACCAGGCCCCTCAGGAAGGCCTTGGCGTCGCCCACAACGGGCAGGTCGGCCACCCGGTTCTTCGAGATCTCGGCCGGGTCGACGTCGCAGTGGATCACCTTGGCCAGCGGCGCGAAGGAGTCCAGCTTGCCGGTCACGCGGTCGTCGAAGCGGGTGCCGACGGCGATCAGCAGGTCGGCCTGCTGCAGCGCGCCGACGGCCGCGACCGTGCCGTGCATGCCCGGCATGCCCATGTTCAGCTCGTGGCTGTCGGGAAAGGCCCCGCGGGCCATCAGCGTGGTCACGACCGGGATGCCGGTCGCCTCGACCAGCTCCGCGAGCTCCTTGGCGGCGCGGGCCTTGACCACCCCACCACCGATGTAGAGGACGGGACGCTTGGCTGCGGCGATCATCTTCGCGGCCTGCTTGATCTGGCGGGCGTGGGGCTTGATGGTTGGCTTGTAGCCCGGAAGGTCGATCCCGCTGGGCCACACGAAGGGCGCCGACTTCACCAGCGCGTCCTTGGCGATGTCGACCAGGACGGGGCCGGGACGACCGGTCTCGGCCAGATGGAAGGCCTCCTTGACCGCCTTCGGGATGTCCTCGGTGCGGGTGACCAGGAAGTTGTGCTTGGTGATCGGCATGGTGATGCCGCGAATGTCGGCCTCCTGGAAGGCGTCGGTGCCGATCGAGGTGGAGTTCACCTGGCCGGTGATCGCGACCATCGGCACGGAGTCCATGTAGGCGTCCGCGATCGGGGTGACGAGGTTCGTGGCGCCCGGGCCGGAGGTGGCGATGCAGACACCGACGCGTCCGGTGGCCGTGGCATAGCCCTCGGCCGCGTGCCCGGCGCCCTGCTCGTGGCGCACCAGGATGTGGCGGATCTTCGAGTCGTACAGCGGGTCATAGGCCGGCAGGATCGCTCCGCCCGGGAGGCCGAAGACGACCTCGACCCCGAGCCGCTCCAGCGAGGCGACCAGCGCCTGGGCGCCTGTCATGGTCTTGGGTGTCTCGGCCACCGTGGTTTCCCTTCATCAGTTTGTGTGTAGGTGCTGCAGGCCTCCGCTCGCCGACCGTCCCCGGCCAACAAAAAACCCCCGGTGCCGTGGGGCACGCGAGGGAGGCGCTGGCTCGAGGAGGTTCGGGCTCAGCGCTGGGCAACTACGAGGGTGGTCTGCTGCATGTCTTCACGATGCAACCATCCAAGCGCTCTGGTCAAGTAAGGGACGAATCTTCCCAGCATGTGGAACCCTGCCGACCGGACGAGCCGCCCGTCCCCAGTGGGGCGGGCAGCTCGTTCGTCGTTCATGTCATCCGTGCTGACCCGATCAGGCGACGGTGGAACCGCTTCTGGTGGTGGTGTCGTGGGCGGGACGGGCCGTGCTGAGATCGTCGTCCACGCCGTGGTTGTTCTTCCACAGGAACCAGCCGAGCAGGCCAAGGAGCAGGCCGAGCAGGATGCAGGCGATGCCGGCCCACATCGCGATGGTGCCGACCAGCCAGAAGGCGTAGGCCGTCAGCAGCATGGAACGAAGCGCGTCACCCATGAACATGGTCTGACGGAGGCCACCCAGCTTCTGGCCCTCGGCGGAGGCCTTCTGCTCGTCGGTCAGCTTGGTGTAGGCACCCGAGACCTCTTCATAGGTCTTGCCGCCGGAAGCGCTCATCATGTGCTCCCACAGGTAGTCATTGGCGAAGGCCTCAGCCTGTGGGCCGGTGGTCATCTCCTTGCCCGCGTACTTGCCCAGGGCGTCCTTCATCTCCTGGGTGGTGAGCTGGGCGTCGGCAGGCATGGTGATCTTTTCCTGCTTGAGCTGGTCGCTGACGTAGTTGTGGGCGAAGTTGCCGCCGAAGAGCGCCCCGAGGCCCACCAGGAGGAGGACGACGGAGAAGACCTTGGCGAGGATCCGCTGGACAGTACGTGCCATGGTGGGGATCACTTTCTCGGGTTCTTTCGGGGGGCAACGATTGCCCCCATCGGGATGTGATCGACGCTATTGCCCAGGTGCACCAGACATCCCCCAGGGGGGTACCGTCTAGTTGACGATTTGATCTTCTCGTTACAATTGACCGTTGGTAAGTCTGGCCAGCACTGCGTCCAGGTCGCCGGGGTCGCGCTGTTGCACCAACGCGCCGATCCCGGGCTCGGCCGCATAGCGCGGCACCAGGTGCACGTGCAGGTGGAAGACCGTCTGCCCCGCGACCTCGCCGGCATTGCTGAGGACGTTGATGCCGTCGGCTCCGAGGCGGTCGACGAGCAGCTTCGCGGTGGCGCTGACGGCTGGCGCGATCTCGGCCAGTGCGGTGGGCTCGTCGAGGACGTCTTTGACGTGGCGCCGAGGGACGACGACGGTGTGGCCCTCGTGCCAGGGCGCCATGTCGAGGAAGGCGATGGCGTGCTCGTCACGGTGGACGACGCGGGCGCCGATCTCGCCGGAGGCGATCTTGCAGAAGATGCAATCGGGGTCTGTGGTGGCCATGGGGGCGATGCTACGCACGTAGCGTCTGGGCTGGCCGGTGACCGGTCAGCGGACCTGGAAGCCTGAGGCCCGCAGGCCGTCCTTCACCTGGGAGATTGACAGGGTGCCGTAGTGGAACACGCTGGCCGCGAGCACCGCGTCCGCGCCAGCACGGGCAGCCTGGACGAAGTGCTCGACGGTGCCTGCGCCGCCGGAGGCGATGACGGGGACGTCGACGACCGCGCGGACGGCCTCGATCATCTCCAGGTCGAAGCCGTCGGTCGTCCCGTCGGCGTCCATCGAGTTGAGCAGGATCTCGCCGGCCCCCCGGTCGACGGCCTCGCGGACCCATTCGATCGCGTCCAGGCCGGCGGCGGTGCGGCCGCCGTGGGTGGTGACACCGAAACCGGACGGCTGCCCGACTTCGCGGCGGGCGTCCAGCGAGAGCACGATCACCTGGTTGCCGAAGCGGGCCGAGATCTCGTCGATGGCCTGGGGCCTGCGGATGGCGCCGGTGTTGATGCCGACCTTGTCGGCGCCGCAACGCAGCAGGGCATCGACGTCGTCGACGCTGCCCACTCCCCCACCGACGCACAGCGGGATGAAGACGGTCTCGGCGCAGCGGGTGACCACGGCGCGGGTGGTGGCGCGCCCCTGCGAACTGGCGGAGATGTCGAGGAAGACGAGTTCGTCGGCTCCCCGCTCGCCGTAGGCGCGGGCCAACTCGACGGGGTCGCCGGCGTCGCGCAGGTTGGTGAAGTTGACGCCTTTGACCACGCGTCCGTCGTGGACGTCGAGGCAGGGGATCACGCGCAGGGCTACCGACATGGGGCCAAGCCTAGGCTTGCCGGGCGCAACGCCTCCCCCGGTGTCAGTCCTCGTCGGGATCGAAGGCGACCACGCCGCGGCGCATCGCGTCCACGACCTCGCGGCAGGTACGGCGCAGGTCACCGGGACCAGCCGCCGTGCCCACCTGTCCGGCCATGTCGATCACCTGCCGCACCCAACGGACGAAGTCACCCGCGGGCAGGCCGGACTGGCCCAGCACCGTCGCCAGCGGCCGTCCCGCAGCCCAGGCGTGGGCGGCCTCGGCGAAGCCGATGTCGGGCTCGGGAGCGCGATCGAGCCGGAAATCGCGTTCGACCAGGCTGACCTGGCGCCAGGTGTTGCGGAGCCGCTGCTGGGCGTGCTCGCTACGCCCGTCGGGCATCCGGGCCATCCGGCCCTGGTCGACGCGTCGGGTCTCGTAGACCAATGAGCTGAGCACGGCCGCCAGCTGCGGTGCGTCCAGCCCGTCGAATACGCCGTCGCGGATGCACTCGGTGGTGACCAGGTCGAGCTCGGAGTAGATGCGCGCCAGCATCCGCCCCTGGGTGGTCACCTCGTGGTCGTCCTCGCCGAGGTAGCCCAGCGACTCCAGCACCTGGCAGAGCTTGTCGAAGCGCTTCGCGATGGTGTTGGAGCGGGCCTCGGCCTTGCGGCTGGCCTGGTCGACCTCACGCTCGAGACGCATTGCCCGCTCGGCGAAGCGGGCATGGGTCTCCCGGTCGGGGCAGTGATGGCAGGGGTGGGTGCGCAGCTGGTGGCGCAGGTGCTCGATGCGCCCGGCGAGCTGCTCGTCTGCCCTCGGGCCGTGCACGTCATCGGGCTGGGGAGCCAAGGACTCGAGTTTGGCCAGGAAGCTGGACGCCAGCGCGCGCCGGTCGGCTGGGGTGCGCGGGTCGAGGCGCTTCTGGACGCGCATCCGCCCCACCGGTGACACCGGGGTGGGGAAGTCGTTCAGCGTCAGCCGGACGAAGTCCCGGTTCTCGGTGACCACCAAGGGGTGCGGTTCGGCATTGCGTCCCCGCACGCCGGGGTCGATCACCGCCGCCCAGCCCGAGTGCTTGCCGCCCGGGACGTGGATGATGTCACCGGGCTCCAGGTCGAGCATCGACTGGAAGGCCTCGGCACGGCGGTCGGCCTTGCGCAGCCGGGCCGACTCGGCCTCCAACTGCTTGACCTGTTCCCGCAGTCGCGCGTACTCGGCGAAGTCACCCAGGTGGCATTCGGCAGCCTTGAGGTAGTCGGCGATCTCGGTCTGGTGCCGGTCCCGCTGGCGGGCCTGCCCGACGACGCTGCGGTCGGTCTGGAACTGGGCGAAGCTCATCTCCAGCAGGCGGCGGGCTTGCTCGCGCCCCACCCGTCCAACCAGGTTGACGGTCATGTTGTAGGTGGGCGAGAAGGACGAGCGGAGCGGGTAGGTGCGGCGGGAGGCGAGGCCAGCGACGGCCCGGGGGTCCATCCCTGGCTGCCACAGGACTACGGCATGGCCCTCGACGTCGATGCCGCGGCGACCCGCGCGTCCGGTGAGCTGGGTGTACTCCCCCGGTGTGATGTCGGCGTGGGTTTCGCCGTTGTACTTGACCAGGCGCTCGATGACGACCGTGCGGGCGGGCATGTTGATGCCCAGGGCGAGGGTTTCGGTGGCGAAGACGACCTTGATCAGCCCGGCGGCAAAACCCTCCTCGACCACGGCCTTGAAAGCGGGCAGCAGTCCGGCATGGTGCGCGGCGATGCCGCGTTCGAGGGCCGCAATGAAGACGTCGTGGTCGAGCGCGCGCAGGTCGGCCGGGGGCATGGCGCCGACATGCTTCTGCGCGATGCCGAGCAACTGGGTGGCCTCGCGGTCGGTGGTCAGTCTCACACCGCTGCCGAGCAACTGGCGCACCGCGCCGTCACAACCCTGGCGGCTGAACACGAAGCAGATGGCCGGCAGCAGGTTGGCCCGTTGCAGCTGGGTGGTCATCACGGCGCGGCTGGGCACCAGCGAGCGAGACCTGTCGTCCCGGCCCCTGTCGTCCCGGCCCCTGTCGTCCCGGCCCCTGTCGTCGCGGCCCCTGTCGTTGCCGGCACGAGCAGCGGCCCCGCCGAACTGTCCCGAGCCGTAGGCGACGACCTTCTTGCCACGGCCATTGCGGCCGCGTGGGCGGCGGGAGTCGTCGCGCTGGGAGCGCGTCTCGGTGGAGGCGACCCGCAGCAGTTCCGGGTTCACCTTGGCGGCCCGCTCCGGGGCCAACGCGGAGGCGGTGGGCGCCTCCCCCTCGAACAGGTCCAGCAGTTGCTTGCCGACCATGACGTGCTGGAACAAGGGTGTGGGGCGACGTTCGGAGACGACCACCTCGACATTGCCGCGCACCTCGTCCAGCCAGTCGCCGAACTCCTCGGCATTGGAAACGGTGGCCGACAGGCTCACCAGCTGCACCATCGGCGCCAGCCCGAGAATGACCTCCTCCCAGACGGCGCCACGGAAGCGGTCGGCGAGGTAGTGCACCTCGTCCATCACGACGTAGCCAAGGTTGTTCAGCGTCGGGGAGTTGGCATAGATCATGTTGCGCAAGACCTCGGTGGTCATCACGACCACCTGGCCCTCGGAGTTGATCGACGTGTCGCCCGTGAGCAGGCCGACGCGCTCGGCGCCGTGGCGCTCGGCCAGGTCGTGGAACTTCTGGTTGCTGAGCGCCTTGATCGGAGTGGTGTAGAAGCACTTCTGGTTGTTGGCGATCGCGCAGAAGACCGCGAACTCGCCCACGACGGTCTTGCCGGCACCGGTGGGGGCGGCGACCAGCACGCCGGCGCCCTTCTCGACCCGGCGACAGGCGTCGAGCTGGTAGTCGTCCAGGGGGAAGGGATAGCCGGCCGCGAACTCGGTCAGCAGCGGGCCGTTCACGTCCCTGCCGTCACTGTCCCTGCCGTCACTGTCGCTGCCCGCGGCGGGGCTGGTCTCATCGGTGCTCATCACCACCGACAGTAGCCGGTGGTCGCGCGGCTCAGACCGAAAGCACCTGCAGCACGCCGGGAGCGCACTCCACGGTGATCGGGGCGTCCCCGAGCGTCTCCCCGTCGGCCATCCCCAACAGTCCTTCCCCGTCGACCCGGACGACCTTGGCGCGCAGCACCTCGACCTTGGGGTGGCGGACGTGCTGCCCGGCGAAGACGGTGGGCAGCAGTGCCGCCAGCATCCTGCGGCTGAGCGGGTGGACGATGCACACGTCCAACTCCCCGTCGTGCACGTCCGCGGCCGGGCAGATGTTCATCCCACCCCCGAACCAGCCGGCGTTGGCGACGGCGACGATCATCGCCTCCAGCTCTCGGGGCTGGCCGTCCACCTCGATTCGGTAGGGCAGCGGCGAGAAACGCGCCAGCTCGGTGATCGCCACCCGGGCGTAGTCCAGGGCGCCCAGCCGCAGCCGGGCGGTGTTGGTGTGCTGGTTGACGCGGGCGTCATAGCCGGTGGAGACGACCGAGCCGACCCACTGGCTGGACAAGTCGGCGCCGCTCACCCGGGAGACGTCGATCGTGCGGGTGGAACCGGCGACGACGGCGTCGGTGGCCAGGGTGACCGTGCGCGGCATCTTGGCCCCACGGACGAAGTCGTTCCCAGTGCCGGCCGGGAGCACGCCGAGCCGGGTGCTGGTGCCGGCGCAGGCATTGATACCCAGGTGCGCCATCCCGTCCCCGCCCATCACGAGCAGGTCGGTGGCCCCTTCGGCGACGGCGGACGCGCACAGGCGCCGGGCGTGGTCATAGCCCTCGGAGCGGTGGACGTCTAGCTGGCTGCCCCGCAACCGGTCGTGCAGCACGCTCTCGACGCGCGGCAACAACCGGGCCGCGCGGCCGCCACCCGAGCTCGGGTTGACGACAAGCGCGATGCGTCGGTCGGGTACGTCCACGCGGATCAGTCGACGGAGACGAGCTCGGCGTCGATGTCGCCGTCGGCGGTGATGCCGCGGCGGCGATCATTGGCGTGGCAGATGACCTCGCTGATGATGTACATCAGCGCCATCGGGATCGCCATCGCCAGCATCGAGAAGGGGTCGACCGAGGGCGTGGCCACGGCGCCGAAGACGAAGCAGATGAAGATCGCGGGAATGCGGAAGCGGGACAACGTCCGGGCCCGCACGACGCCCATCAGGTTCAGCGCCACCAGCACAACCGGCAACAGGAAGCTGAGGCCGAAGACCAGCAGCATGATGGTGAGGAACTGCAGGAACTTGCTGACGTCCTGCAGATTGGTGACGTCATCGGGCGTGAAGCCCAGGAGCACCGCGAAGCCCTTCGGGGCGATCCAGTAGGCCAGGGCCACGCCACTGAGGAAGAGCGGGATCGCGCTGCCCATGAAGGCGAGCGCGTACTTCTTCTCCTTCGCCAGCAGGCCCGGGGCGATGAAGGCCCACAGCTGGTACAGCCAGACGGGGCAGCTGGCGATGATGCCTGCGTACAGGCAGGTCTTCAGCACGAGCATCAAGGCCCCGGCGATGCCGTCGGTGACCAGGTCGACGCTGCCATCGGGGTGCGCCTGCACGTACCAGGCAATGGCCTGGTTGTAGGGCCGGAAGACCTGGCGGTACAGGAACTGGTTCCAGTTCCAGCAGATGCCGAACGCGACCAGGATCGCGATGACCGAGACGATCACCCGGTAGCGCAGCTCGCGCAGGTGGTCGACCAAGGCCATGGAACCCTCGTCATCCGGCTTCGGCGGCCGCAACCAGGAAAGGTCGAGGCGCCGACGCCGGACGGCGGTGGCTCCAGAAGCGTCGGCCATGATCAGGCTTCGAGCTTCTTCTCGGTCTCGACGATCGTGCCGTCGACGGTCTCGGTGACCTTCTTGGTCTCGACCTCGGCCGGCTTCTTCTCGTCACGCAGGGTGGATGTCTCTTCCTTGAACTCGCGGATGGCGCGGCCGGAGGCCTTGCCGACGCCGGCGAGTCGGCTGCCACCGAACAGCAACAGCGCGAGGGCAAGGATGATCAGCAGTTCGGTGGGGCCCAGGTTAGGCATGGTCGTCTCCCTCTTCAGGCACGCTCGCGAGCGCGCCACGTGTCGTTCTCGTCTCGTGGGCGGCGCCCGGGGGCCCCGTCCGCACTCAAGCCTAGCTCCCCCAACTGGGCGGCCATGTCACCGGCCTGTGCGGTCACTGCGGCGGCCTCGTGCGCGAGCGCACGAGCCTTGCCCCACAACCGCCACCACAACCAGGCGTGCAGGGCCAGACCGGCCACTGCGATGGCGGTGAACAGGCTGAGCCAGAAGAACCAGTTCACAATCCGAAGACCGCCTCGTTCAGCGCCAGCGCGTCGGCGGCGGTTCGGGCGGCATCGACACCCGCGTCGGCGGGCTCCAGCACCGTCGCTCCCCCACCCAGGCGCAACAACAGGTGCCGCAGCCAGTTCGGGTCCGTCACGGGGAAGGTGGCAATCGTCCGTCCGTCGACGACCTGCACCTCGCCCCGGGTCGGGTAGTACTCGGTGATCCAGGCCGCCTCGGGTGCCAGAGCGAGGGTCACCTGCTGCTCGGAGGCGTCGAACCAGCCGACCCGGGCCGCCGGGGCTGGGCCATGGTCAACGGCCGGACGATCGACGATGCGCGCCTCCACGATCCGGTCGAGCCGGTAGGTGCGCCAGGCCCCGCGCTCGTGGCTCCAGGCCTGCAGGTAGGCCACCCCATCGACCAGGTCGATCCGGGCCGGGTCGACCTCGGGCCGGGTAGTCTCCCCCCGCGTCAGCCCGTCGTAGACGAGGCTGGCGCGCCGCGAGTTGTCGATGCAGTGCACCAGCACCCGGCGCACCAGCTCGGTGCCGGTGTCCAGATGCAGCGCCACCCGGTTCGTCTCGGACGAGGAGGTGAGCGCCTCCAGTTTCGCCAGCGCGCTGGCCACCGCGGCCGCCGTGTCACCTGTGGCGACCTCCGCAACGGTTCGCAGTGCCACCACCAGGCTCATCACTTCGTCCAGCGTGAACCGCATCGGACGCGCAAGGTAGTCGGCATTGGTGAGGTGAATCGTGCCGTGCTCCTCGGCAGCGTCCATGTCGATCTCGATCAGGTCGCCAGGCAGGCCACCGGGCAACCCACACATCCACAGCACCTGCAGGTCCTTCATCAGCTGGGCACGGGTGACGCCGAAGGCCTGGGCGGCCTGCGCGACGGCGACGCCGGGGTGGGACTGCAGGTAGGGCACCAGGGCCAGCAACCGCGAGACCTGGTCGGACGAGGTGCTCATCGCGCCACCTCCCGCAGCTGGGCCAGCACGCGCTCGCGCACCTCGACGGGCTCGACCACCAGCACGTCCGCGCCGGCGGCGCACACCTCGGCCGCGAGGCCGTCGACGCGGGCGTAGTCGACGCGGTGACCGGTGAAGCCCTCCAGCCGGACGGTGGCGGGCAGTTCGGCGGGGCGCCCTCGGCGTCGCAGCGCCGGGGCATGATCGCCGCGAATGGCCAGCAGCGCCTCGGAATCGGGGGCGCTCGGCTCCAGTCGGCGGGTCATCTCGGCCAGGTCGACCTCGGGCACCTGGTAGCAGCCGGGCTCGCCGACGACGACCGGCTCGGAGGTGATCCGGGACATCTTGAACAACCGCGGCTCGCCGCGAGACAAGTCGCGGCCCAGCACATACCAGGCGCCCTTGCGCCAGGTGACACTCCAGGGCTCCAGGACGCGCGTGTCGGCACCACCGCGGTAGCTGAACTCGACCCGCCGCCGTGCCAGCGCCGCCGACCAGATCGCCTCGAAGGCCGGTTCCCGGGCCGAGACGCTCGGCTCGAGCGCGGCCAACCGGTCGGTGTCGGGTTCGATGCCGGCTGCGCGGAGCTTCGCCAGGGCGCTCACGGTCTGCTCGGCCACGCTCGCCTGTTGCCACACCCGCGCCGCGGCGCCGAGCACCGTCGCCTCCTGCGGCGTGAACTCGACCGGCGGGAACTCGAAGTCGCTGCGCTTGATCCGGTAGCCGACCTCGTCGGCGAAGTAGCGGTCGTTCTGGCCCGTCTCCACCGGGACGCCCATCGCGCGCAGCTCGTCCTTGTCCCGCTCGAAGGTGCGCTCGAAGGCCGCATCGCTGAGCCCGGCATAGCCCTCGACGACCTGTCGGATCTGCTCCTTGGGCAGGAAGCGTCGGGCCGACAGCAGGCAGATCGTGAGGTTCACGATACGTTCGCTCTTGCGCGGGGCCATGGCGTCGACGCTACCAGTCAGGGCCGCGGCAGAAGGAGCGACACGGTGGGCGATTCGAAAGCCTGTGCGCATGTCGACGTCGGCCCGTTCGCGCCCTCCCGGGCCGATGGTGCGGGCCGCTTCGCGCCCTCCCATCCCACAGGTGCGGGCCGCTTCGCGCCCTCCCGGGCTGATGGTGCGGGCCGCTTCGCGCCCTCCCCGACCTCCGACCTGCACCTCGGAAACTTGCGGACCGCCCTGTTGGCCTGGCTGTGGGCGCGGACGGAGAATCGTCCCTTCCTGCTGCGCGTCGAAGACCTGGACCAGCAGCGCGTCGCTGCGGCACCGCAGGTGGCCGCCCGACAACTGGACGACCTGCGCACCCTCGGCATCGACTGGGACGGCGAGGTGCTGCGCCAGAGCGAGCGCCTGGAGCTCTATCGCCAGGCCGCGGCCGGGCTGGAGACCTATGAGTGCTTCTGCACCCGCCGCGAGATCGCCGAGGCCTCCCAGGCCCCCAACGGCGGGCCGGGAGCGCCCCAGTACCGCCCCTACCCCGGCACCTGCGCCCACCTGTCGTCCGCCGAGCGGGACCAGCGTCGGCGGGCCCGCCAGCCAGCCATCCGGGTGCGGGCAGAGGGTTCGGTCTTCAGCATCCACGACGCCCATGCCGGTGAGGTGACGGGTCTGGTGGACGACTTCGTCCTGTTCCGCGCCGACGGGACGCCTGCCTACAACCTCGCGGTCGTCGTCGACGACGGCCTCACCGGCGTCACCCAGGTGGTCCGGGCCGACGACCTGCTCGACTCCTCACCCCGTCAGGGCTGGCTGGCGAGCCGGTTGGGCTTCACGGTGCCCGGCTACGTCCACGTCTCGCTGGCGCTGAACCCCGCCGGGCAACGGCTGGCCAAGCGCGACGGGGCCGTCACCCTGACCGACCTCGCCCGGGGAGGCCGCACCCCCGCCGACGTGCTGCACCTGATCTGCGACTCGGCAGGAATGCCGAGGGCCGACAGCGCCACTAGGGTGCTGTCGGCCCTGGAAGCCGGACGCGGTGACCTGGCCAACCCGCTGGTCTGGAAACCGTGGGTCGTGGCCGGCGCCGCCTGAGGCTGGCTCAGGCGGCGGTCGCCTGCGCGTAGAGCAGGTCGACCACGTAGACCAGCGTGCTGTTCTTCGGGATCGTCGAACCGTCACCCTCGGCACCGTAGGCGGTGCTCGGCGGCGCGATCAGCAGCACGCGGCTGCCGACGGTCTGGCCGACCAGCCCCTTCTGCCACGCGGTGATGGTCTGGTTCAGCGCACCGGACTCCCCACCCTTGGTGGAGTAGTCATCGACGACGAGCTTGCCGGTCGCCCAGTCCCAGGCGCGCTGGTGGATCGTGATGGTGTCGGTCAGCACCACCTTGCGTCCGGTGCCCTTGATGATCGGCTGCACCGTCAACGCGGTGGGGGCAGCGGTCTTCGGGATCGTCACGGTGGGGACGCCCTTGGCGTCGGTGACGGTGGGCAGGCCCGCCTTGGGCGCCACGGCGGTCCCGGACGGCGCGGTGAGCGAGGCCGACAGGATGTCGACGACGAAGATGAGGCAGTCACCGACGTTGATGCCGGCCGAGGAGTTGCCGCCGGAGGCGTCGTAGCCGTCCGCACCGGTCATCATGACCAGCACGCGGGAGCCGACCTTCTGGTTCGCGATCGCCTTCTGGAAGCCGGTCACCACGTTTGCGAGGGCGAAGGTTGCGGATTGGCCGGCGGTGAAGGATTCGTCGAAGACCTTGCCGGTGCGTCCGTTGACGCCGTGGTAGTTCACCTCGACGGTGGCATCGCTGGCGACGGTGGCGCCGGTGCCGGCCGACAGGGTCTTGACCAGCGTCTTGGAGACCGCGATCGGCCATTTGGCGGTGACCTTGGGAGTCTTGCCGAAGGCGCCGGTGACCGTGATCGCGGACAGGTCGCTGATCACGGTGGGCTTCACGGTCGGGGTGGCCGACGCGCTGGCCGAGGCGGACCCGCTGGCCGAGGCAGTCGAAGAGGCCGACGCGCTTGTCGAGGCAGCAGGTGTCCCGGCCGAGGCGCTGGTCTGCGACTGGGTGGACGCGTCGTCGCTGCCACAGGCGGACAGGGTGGCGCCAGCGACGGCGGTGAGCGCGAGCCCACCGACCTGGCGGCGGTTCAGGTGGTTGTTGAGCACCAGTTCAGACTACCGGAGGCATCTCGGGGCCCCTCGGGTCGGCCACCCGGCGCATCGCCGAGGTCCGGGGCTCGCTCGCCATCCGCGCGACCAACTCGTCGACGACGACATCCTGAGCACACAGCGGATCCGGGACGGACGCGTGCCCATCGGCCAGGTCGTGGCAGGTGAAGCGCATCCAGTCGACGGTGTACTGGCGCTGGTTCTGCTGCGCGGCCGTGACGAAACGGGACCGCAGCGCGGCGCGGGTCACGGGGGGCTGGTCCACGGCACGGCGGACGACATCCGCCCCCACCCAGCGCTCGACCTGGCCGCGGGCCTCGGCCAGTCGGCACAGCCCCTGACCGGAACGGATGTCGTGCCAGACCAGGTCGATCTGCGCCAGCCGGGGGTCGTCGGCGCGCAGGCCTCGGCGCCCCTGTTCGGCCAACAGGACGCGGCGTTTGGCCACCCAGTCGACCAGGTGTGCCACCTCGTCGAGCCGGTCGTCCTGGACCGCATCGAGCACCCGTCCCCAGGTCTCGTGCACGCGGCGCAGCTCGTCGTCGTCCGCGAACGGCGCCGTCAGCTGCCACCAGGCACGCTGGACGTCCAACGCGGTCAACTGCCCCGCCCGACCGTCAAAGCGCACCCGCCCCGTCACGTCCCCGGCGACAGCCCTGATCGCCGGACCGGTGTCGGCCGGCACCATCGCGTCCAGCCGCTGGCCAGCCTCGATCGCGCGCAGCACCAGCTCCGTGGAACCGACCCGCAGCGCGGTGGTCGCGTCGATCAGCGTCGAATCTCCGCAGATGACGTGCAGCCGGCGATGCCGGGCCGGGTCGGCGTGCGGTTCGTCGCGGGTGTTGACCAATGGACGTGAGCGCGTCGTCGCCGTCCCCACCGGGTCCCACATGTGCGCCGCGCGCTGGGAGAGCAGGAAGCGTCCGACACCGAGCCGGTCGCGCTCCCAGTGCCCGGCGCCGCTGGTGAGCTGCCGGGTCACCAGGAAGCCGCTCAGCGCGTCGGCCAGTTCATCCACCCCGTCGCCGGGTTCCCGCGCGACCTGGTAGTTCTCGTGCGAGCCCCAGGAGTTGCCGTGGGAGTCGACGTTGTTCTTGAAGACCGAGACCCGCGCCTGTTCCCCCTGGTCGGCGAGATGCTCGACGAGCCGGTCTGCCAGCTGGTCGACCACGACGTCCCCGGCCCGGTCCTGCGCGACGAGGTCGCCGATGGTGGCGCACTCGGCGGTGGCGTACTCGGGGTGGGAACCAACGTCCAGGTACAGCCGGCCGCCATTGCGCAGGTAGACATTGGTGGCCCGGTTGGCCTCGGCCACCGGCGCGAACAGCGCCTCACCAGCCTCGTCCGAACCCAGCCGGCGCCACCGGCCGCTCGCGGTGAGCACCCGCACCTGGAGCCCATACTCGGTCTCCAGGCCATGCGCGCGCACGGACAGTGCGGTGCCCCCCACGGCGACTACATCTTCACGACGTCGAGCAGGGCGCCCAGTTCCTCGCGGCTCAGCTCACGGGCCTCGCCGGGCGGAAGCTGCTGCAGCCGGACCGGTCCGATGCCGGTGCGCGACAGCTTGCGGACGGGGTGCGCGACCGAGTCCATCATGCGGCGGACGATCCGGTTGCGGCCCTCGTGCAGGGTCACCTCGACCAGGCTCTTCGAGTCGCTGCGCATGATCAGCTTGACCTTGTCGGGCTTGACAGGGCCGTCGTCCAGGCGCAGGCCCTTCTCGAGTCGGCGGATCGTCTTGTTGTCGACGAAGCCCTCCACCTCGGCCAGATAGGTCTTGGGGACGTCGTAGCTGGGATGCGCCAGACGGTGCGCGAACTCGCCGTCGTTGGTGAGGATGATCAGGCCCTCGGTGTCGGTGTCCAGGCGTCCGACGTGGAACAGGCGCAGCTGCTGCCAGCTCTTCTTGTCGAACTGGATGTCACCCAGGGTGGGGCGGCCCTCCGGGTCGTCCATCGTGGAGACGACACCGCGGGGCTTGTTGAGCACCAGGTAGACGTGGCGACGGGGCGGTGGGATCCGGGCACCGTCGACGCGGATCGTGTCGCGCTCCGGGTTCACGCGCACACCGAACTCACGGACGATCTCACCGTTCACCTCGACGCGCCCGCGGGCGATCATGTTCTCGCTGGCGCGGCGGGACGCGATGCCGGCCGCGGCGAGCACCTTCTGCAGTCGGATGCCCTCGCCCTGCTCCTCGTCCTGCTCGTCGGTGCTGTCGATGTCGGTGCTGTCGATGTCGGTGCTGTCGGTGTCGGCTGACAGCTCCTGCTCGTCGGCGTACTGGTCCATCTCGTCGACCTCCCGGTCGTCGTGGTCACTCATCGTGGTCCCTGTCCTGGTCTCGTGCTTGGTCTCGTGCTTGGTCATCGTCCGGCTCGTCGCCGCCCGTTGGTCCATTGTCGCGCGCCATCGACGAATCGCCTGCATTGCTTCCTGTGACTCCATCGGTGGTCGCGGACGGCAGGGTCCCGGGTGGCAGGGGCGGTTGGGCCGCGAGCTGGGCCAGCTCCTCCTCCAGCGCGGTCGCATCGGGCAGGTTGGGCGCGAGCGGCGGCAGCTCGTCCACGGACGCGATGCCCATCCGCTCCAGGAAGTAGTCGGTGGTGGCGAACAGGGTGGCGCCGGTCTGTTCGTCGATGCCGCTCTCGCTGACCAGGTCTCGGGCCAACAATGTGCGCACGACACCGTCGACGTTGACCCCACGGACGGCCGAGACGCGTGCCCGCGAGATCGGCTGCAGGTAGGCGATCACCGACAGGGTCTCGAGCGCCGCCTGGGTGAGCTTGTTCTGCTGGCCGCTGACCACCCACTGGCTGAGCAGCTCGTGGTGCTCGGCGCGGGTCCAGTAGCGCCAGCCACCGCCGACGTGGCGCAGCTCGAAACCGCGTCCGGTCTGGTCGTAGAAGGTTGCCAGTTCGCGCAGGGCCGCCAGCACCAGGTCGGTGGGGGCCCCGACGGCCTCGGCCAGCGACTCCGTGGGCATGGCCTCGTCCGCCATCAGCAGCAGCGCCTCCAGCGGCGCGCCCAGCTCTTGCGGGGTCACGGACCCCGCGTCAGGCTCGAGGATCGTGGGGTCTGGTGCGGGGATCGTGGCATCGTCACTCATCGCGTGCCTCCTGTGCGGTTTGGTCGGTCGGTGCCTCCGGGGCGGTCCCGTCGAACTCGTCGGAGACCGTCAGGTCTGCGTCCTCGTCGCCGGCCCAGGCGATGGTCAGCTCCCCCAGCGGGGAGAGCTGCTCGAAGGTGACAGCCCGGTTGCGGAAGAGTTCCAGCAGGGCAAGGAAACGAGCGATGGTGGTGAGCTTGTCGGCGTCCCCGGTCAGGGCGCGGAAGCTGATCCGCCCCGCGCGACGGATGCGATCGACGATGACCCCAGCCTGCTCCTGGACGCTCACCCGCGACCCGTGCAGATGCTCCAACGAGACCTCGACCACCGCTGGCGGGGTCAGCACCCGGGTGGCGATGGCAGCGAAACGGTCCAGCGAGACCGGGATCGTCACCTCGGGCAGCAGGCCCTCGAAGACGGGCTCCAGCCCGCCGGGGCGGGGCAGCCGCAGCGACTCGCCGGTCAAGGTCTGGTCGAAGTCGGCGCTGACCAGCTTGAAGGCGCGGTACTGCAGCAGCCGCGCGAACAGCAGGTCCCGCGCCTCAAGCAGTGCGAGGTCCTCGGGGTCGTCGACCTCCCCCTGTGGCAGCAACCTCGCCGCCTTCAGGTCCAACAAGGTGGCCGCGACGACCAGGAAGCTGGAGGTCTGCTCCAGGTCCCAGACCGCGCCGCCTGCCTTGACGTGGGCGATGAACTCGTCGGTGACCCTGCTGAGCGCTACCTCGGTCACATCCATCTTGTGCCGCGTGATCAGCTGCAACAGCAGGTCGAAGGGGCCCTCGAAGTTGTCGAGCGTGACCCGGAAGCCGGTCTGGGCCGACTCCTCGGCACCCACCAGCTGGCTCTGGGGCAGGCTCACTGTGACCGGAGCCGGCGCACCAGCTCCGACTGCTCCCCGCGAGCGACGAGGTCTTCCATCACGATCGCCACCGACTCACGGACCAGCCGCCCACGGTCCACGGCCAACGAGAAGTCGCTACGCAGGGCAAGGCGTCCGTGCTCAAGGGCCAGCAATTCGTCGCGGCTCACGTAGACGGTGATCTTCTCGTCGTGGCGCACCCGCCCCGTCGCGGGGGCCTTCACCGGGGCCGGGGCAACGCGCGGCGTGGTGCGCAGCGCATCCTGCTCGGCGGGGATGGCGGTCGGGTCGTCGAAGTCGTCCGCCTCGGCCGGCCCGGAGGCACGGAAGAGCTCAGCGGAACCGGGGAGGTTCACTCGGCGAGGCATCGCGCGTACACCTCCTTGGCCAGCGAGCGGTAGGCCGCAGCGCCGGGCGAGGAGCTGGCGTAGGTGGTGATGGGCTCACCGGCGACCGTGGTCTCCGGGAACTTGATGGTGCGCCGGATCACCGTGTGGAAGACCGTCTCACCGAAGGCCTGGACGACGCGCTCCAGCACCTCGCGAGAGTGCAGGGTACGGGCGTCATACATCGTCCCCAGGATCCCCAGCACCTCCAGGCGCGGGTTCAGCCGGTCGGTGACCTTGGAGATGGTGTCGGTCAGCAGCGCGATGCCGCGCAGCGCGAAGAACTCACACTCCAGCGGCATGATGACGCGATCGCTGGCGGTCAGCGCGTTGATCGTGAGCAGCCCGAGCGAAGGGGCGCAGTCGATCAGGATGACGTCGTAGCGGTCCTTCACCTGATTGAGCACGCGCGACAGGATCTGCTCGCGGGCGACCTCGCTGACCAACTGCACCTCGGCAGCGGACAGGTCGATGTTGGACGGGAGGATGTCCAGCCCCTCCACGGAGGTCTCCTGGATCACCTCGTCCACGGTGTGCTCACGGCTGAGCAGCAGGTTGTAGATCGACGTCTCCAGCGTGTGCGGGTTGACGCCCAGGCCCACCGAGAGCGAGCCCTGGGGGTCGAAGTCGACCAACAGCACCCGGCGTCCGGTCTCCACCAGCGCGGCACCCAGGTTGATGGTGGTCGTCGTCTTGCCGACCCCACCCTTCTGGTTGCACATGGCGATGACGATCGCGTGCTTCGGCCCGTCGGCCGGGGGCTGCGGGGTGGGCAGTTCGGGGAACGGACGACCCGTCGGGCCCATCTCACCCGGCGCGGTCTGTTCGTCATTGCCCGGTCGGTCGAGGGTGGTGGGCACCTCGAAGAGGGTGTCCCCTCTCCCAGGCGTCTCGTGCTCGCCGAGCTGCTCGTTGCTCACGTGTTGGCCCTTCCGGTCCTGCGATTCATCCTGCACAGCCTAGTACGCGCGTGGATGGGCGGTCAGATACACCTCTCGCAGGTGGTCCACGCTGACCATGGTGTACACCTGCGTCGTGGTGACCGAGGCGTGGCCCAGCAGTTCCTGGACGACGCGGACGTCGGCTCCCCCGTCCAGCAGGTGGGTGGCAAAGGAGTGCCGCAGGGAGTGCGGCGACACGTCGTGCAGGCCAGCCGCTCCCGCCGCCGACTGCACGACGGCCCAGGCGCTCTGCCGGGACAACCGCCGACCCAAGGTGTTGAGCAACAGGGCAGGCGTCGGACGAGTCGCCTTGACCGCCCAGGCGGGACGGCCGCGCACCAGCCAGGCGTCCACGGCGGCGCGGGCATAGGACCCGAGCGGGACGATGCGTTCCTTGTTGCCCTTGCCGATCAGGCGCAGGCCGGCGTCCTCGTCGGCCAGGGCACGGGTCAGGTCATCGACGTCCAGGTCACAGACCTCGCTGATCCGCGCGCCAGTGCCGTACAGCAGTTCCAACAGGGCCCGGTCGCGCAGGCCGTCGACGGTCTCCGGGTCGGGGGTCTCCAGCAGTGCCTGGACGTCGGCGACCGGGAGCGCCTTCGGCAGGCGCTTGCCGAGCTTGGGGACCGTGGTGTTCGCGGTCGGATCGGTGGGCAGCAGCGCCTCGGACAACGCGAACTGGTGCAGATTGCGGACGGCGACGATGGTCCGCGCGACGCTGGCCGGCGCCTGCGGTGGGTGGTCGGCGTCGCCGGTGGTCAGCCAACGTTGGAACTCCGAGATGTCGCCGGGGGCGATGTCGGCGCCGCGCTCGATGCCCCGGTTGCCGAGGAACAGCTCGTAGCGGCGGATGTCGCGCCGGTAGGCGGCCAGCGTGTTGGCCGACAGGCCACGCTCGACGCGGAGGTGGTCGAACCAGGTGCCGGCCACCTCGGCCAGCACGCCGGCTGGCTCGATGGTCACGCCTGCTGGCTGGCCCGCTCGGCGACCCGCTGGGCCCAGACCTCACGGGCGGGCCAGGGAGCACCGGCCGGGCGCAGGTCGTTGATCCGTCCGTCGAGCAGCGCGGCATGGAGTGCGAGCACCCCCGACACCAGGCTCGGGGACGAGACCTCACCGGCGTAGACGGCGTCGACGAGTTCGGCCAGGTGCATCCACTCGATGCTCATGTGGGCCTCCTCGTCCTCGACGACGAAGCCCTCGGGACGCGGTGCCTCGTGCAGGCCACGAGCCAGGTAGATCCTGATGCCCTCCTCGCAGCCACCGGGGGTGGTGAAGATGTCGACCAGCACCCGCCAGTCGTCGGCGGCCAGCAGGGCCTCCTCGGCCAGTTCGCGGCGGGCAGCCTCCCACCAGTCCTCCCCTACCGCATCCAGCAGCCCGGCCGGAGGCTCGACCAGACGGTGCGCGACGGGGTGGCGGTACTGGCGGACGACGGCCAGCCGCAGTTCGTCATCCAGCGCCATCACGGCGACCGCACCGGGGTGGGTCAGGTACTGCCGGGTGAAGGTCTCGCCGCTGGGCGGGGTGATGTCGTCCTCGACGAAGTCGCACACCCGGCCGTGGCCGAGCACCTCGTGACGGGTCGTCGGCCACGCCTCGGGGGTGTCGCGGACGGGGCCGGAGGTGGTCACTTCGACTCCGGCTCGTCCACGGGCAGGCGGGCGGCGGTCTTGCGCTTGACGGCAGCCTCCACCAGGCCCGCGAACAGGGGGTGCGGACGGGTCGGACGCGACTTCAGCTCCGGGTGGGCCTGAGTGGCGACGAAGAAGGGGTGCGCCTTGGCGGGCAGCTCGACAAACTCGACCAGGTTGCGGTCGGGCGACAGGCCCGAGAAGACAAGACCGGCCTTCTCCAGCTGCGCGCGGTAGGCGTTGTTGACCTCGTAGCGGTGGCGGTGGCGCTCCTCGACCTTGGTCTTGCCGTAGAGCTTGGCGACCTGCGAGCCGCGGACCAGCTCGGCCGGGTAGGAACCCAGCCGCATCGAACCGCCCAGGTCGCCCGAGCCGCCGACGATGGACTTCTGCTCCTCCATCGTGGCGATGACGGGGTTGGCGCAGTCGGGGTCGAACTCGCTGGAGGCCGCATCGGCGATGCCGGCCAGGTTACGGGCTGCCTCGATCACCATGCACTGCAGTCCCAGGCACAGGCCGAGGGTGGGGACCATGTTCTCGCGGGCGTACCTGATGGCGCCCAGCTTGCCCTCGACGCCGCGGATGCCGAAACCGCCGGGCACGCAGATCGCGTCGACATCACCGAGCTGGGCCGCGGCACCCTCGGGGGTGTCGCAGGTGTCGGAGGCGACCCACTTGAGGTTGACCTTCGCGAAGTTCGCGAAACCTCCGGCGCGCAGTGCCTCGCTGACCGAGAGGTAGGCGTCGGGCAGGTCGATGTACTTGCCGACCAGCGCAACCGTCACCTCCTCCTTCGGGTGACGGACCCGCTCCAGCAGGTCGTCCCAGCGCTTCCAGTTGACGTCGCGGAAGCGCAGGTTGAGCCGGCGCACGACATAGGCGTCCAGACCCTCGTTGTGCAACACCTTCGGGATCTCATAGATGGACGGGGCGTCGATGCAGGCCACCACCGCTTCCTCATCGACGTCGCACATCATCGCGATCTTGCCCTTGATGCCATCGGGCAGCTCGCGGGCGGCGCGGCAGACGATCGCGTCGGGCTGGATGCCGACCTGGCGCAGGGCGGCGACGGAGTGCTGGGTGGGCTTGGTCTTCATCTCCCCCGAGGGGCCGATGTAGGGAATCAGCGAGACATGCAGGAAGAAGGCGTTGTCACGGCCGATCTCGTGGCGCACCTGACGTGCCGCCTCCAGGAAGGGCAGGGACTCGATGTCGCCGACGGTGCCACCGATCTCGTGGATCACGACGTCGACGTCGGGGCCCTCCATCGCCAGCATCTGGTCCTTGAGCTCGTTGGTGATGTGCGGGATGACCTGCACGGTATCGCCCAGGTAGTCGCCGCGGCGCTCCTTGGCGATGACGGCCGAGTAGACCTTGCCGGTGGTGACATTCGCCTCGGCGGACAGGTCACGGTCGAGGAAACGCTCGTAGTGGCCGATGTCGAGGTCGGTCTCGGCGCCGTCCTCGGTGACGAAGACCTCGCCGTGCTGGAAGGGGTTCATCGTGCCCGGATCGACGTTCAGGTACGGATCCAGCTTCTGCATCGTGACCCGCAGGCCACGGGCCACCAGCAGGGAGCCGAGGCTCGATGCGGTCAACCCCTTGCCCAACGAGGAGACGACGCCTCCGGTGACGAATACGTGCTTGGTTGTCTTCGCAGCTCCCACGGGCTTCGAGCCTACATGGCCCGCACGGTCGCGCGGACCAACCCGGTGCCACAATGTGGGCCATGCAGCTGCCACTCCCCCTTCCCTTGGCCCCGATGCTCGCCAAGGCCGTCGCCTCGCTCCCAGAGCCGGACGCGATCGAGGGCGGCTGGAGCTATGAGCCCAAGTGGGACGGCTTCCGCTGCCTGGTGGCCCGCGATGGGGACGAGGTGGAGCTGTTCAGCCGGGGCAAGAAGCCGCTGACCCGCTACTTCCCCGAGCTGGTCGCGATCGCCCTGGAACAGCTTCCCGCGCAGTGCATCGTGGACGGGGAGATCGTCGTCCGCGCTGGTGAGCCGGGAGCGCAGCACCTGGCCTGGGAGGCCTTGAGCCAACGGATCCACCCGGCCCAGAGCCGCATCGACAAGCTGTCGTCCGAGACCCCGGCCGAACTCGTCTTCTTCGACCTGCTGGTCATCGACGGCCGCGACGTGACCGGCCAAGGCTATTTGGAGCGCCGCGCACTGTTGGAGCAGATGGTCGCGGGCCTCGATCATCGGTCCCTGCACCTCAGCCGCAGCACCCGAGACGCTGCGGAGGCCCACGACTGGTTCGAGCGCTTCGAGGGCGCGGGCCTGGACGGGGTGGTGTGCAAGGCGAACACGGGGGCCTACCAGCAGGACAAGCGGGCGATGCTCAAGGTCAAGCACAAGCGGACGGCCGAGGCAGTTGTCACGGGCTACCGGGTGCACACCTCCGGGTCGGGCGTCGGTTCGTTGCTGCTGGGGATGTACCACGAAGGCCAGTTGGTGCCCGTCGGCGGCATCGGCGCCTTCACCCAGGCGATGCGCGCCTGTCTGGTGGACGAGTTGGCCCCGCTGGTCGTGCGGGATGACGACGGCGAGGTGGTGCACCAGGAACGGTCGAGGTCCCGCTTCTCGGGTGGCAAGGACACCTCGGTGATCGCTCTGGAACCATCGCTGGTGGTGGAGGTCACCTTCGACCAGCTGGAGGGCCTGCGCTTCCGGCACGCCGCCCAGTTCCTGCGCTGGCGACCGGACCGGGAGCCCGCCAGCTGCCTGCTCGACCAAGTGGACCGGCCGATCGCCTATGACCTGGACGAGGTGCTCCAGGGCTGAACCCTTCCCTGGCAGTTCGGTCGTCAGTCCGCGCGCCCGGCCGTCTCCAGCAGTTCCCGGGCGTGCGCCAGTGAGGACTGACTGGACTCGATGCCGCCCATCATCCGCGCCAGCTCGGCCAGCCGTTCGTCCCCGGTGACGCGACGCAGGTTCGACGTGGTGACCTGACCGGTGGACGACTTGCTGACGACGTACTGCCGGTCGGCGAAAGCCGCGACCTGCGCGAGGTGGGTGACGACGATCACCTGCGATCCCTGCGCCAGCCGGGCCAGCCGACGCCCGATCTCCACGGCAACTGCACCACCGACGCCGGCATCGACCTCGTCGAACACGAAGGAGTGCAGCAGGGGGTGCTCGGAGGCATCCTGCGCACCGTCCGCGAGCACCGCCTCCAGCGCCAACCGGACCCGGGACAGCTCACCGCCAGAGGCGACCTTGGACAATGGCGCCAGGTCCGAGCCGGGGTTCGCGGAGAAGACCAACTGCACCTGTTCGGCTCCGTGCGGGCCCGGTTCGGGCAGGGCGGGGAGTTCGAACTCCAGCCGGGCGTGGGGCATGGCCAGGGCCGTCAGCTCCTCTCGGACCCGATCGGCGAGCTCACGTGCAGCCTGCTCTCGGCCATGTCCCAGGGCGGCGGCTCGTTGCGCGACCTCATCGTCCATCCGGTCGAGTTCCGCGTCGATCTCCCCCATCCGGTCATCTGCCCCGGACAGCGCTGCGTGCCGTTCGGCTGCGTTCCGCGCCCAGGCCAGCACCTCGTCCACGGAGTCGCCGTATTTGCGCATCAACCCGGCGAGTTCGGCGCGACGTCCGGTGATGACCTCCAAGCGGGCGGGGTCTGCCTCGAGGTCGGCGAGGTAGCTCGCGACCTGGGCGGTGGCGTCGTCAAGGAGGTAGCCAACCTCGCGCAGCTGGTCGGCGATCTGCTGCGCGCCGGGGTCCAGGTCTGCGGCCTGGGCCATCGCCTTGCGAGCCTGGCCGAGCAGGCCGATGGCACCCGGGGCATCCTCGAAACCGTCCACCGACCCGGACAGCGCAGTCACTGCGACATCGGCGTGCTGTCGCAGGTCGTCGGTGGCCTGCAGCCGGGAGGCCTCGGCGGCGAGTTGTTCGTCCTCGCCGGGCTGGGGATCCAGCGCGGCGATCTCGTCCAGCCCGAAGGCCAGCATGTCCTTCTCCCGAGCGCGTTCGTGGGCCCGGGTGAGCAGTTCCTCGCGTTCGGTGCGCAGCTCGCGGCGACGGATGAACAGCCGCTGGTAGTCCTCGAGCCGAGCCAGGTGCTCGGGCCCGCAGAAGCGGTCCAGCACCTCGCGCTGCCGTTCGGGGGTGCCCAGTCGCACCTGCTCGGACTGGCCGTGGATGGTTGCAAGTTCCGCGGCCACCTGTGACAGCGAGCCGACCGAGGCCTGCACCCCGCCGACGAAGGCGCGGGATCGTCCGCCCGCGGTGACCTGGCGGGCGATCAACAGCTCGTCGTCCTCCAGCTCTCCCCCGGTCTGTTCGACGCTGTGCCGCAGGTGTTCGACGGCGCTGAACCGTCCTTCGACGATGGCGCGGGCAGCGCCCCTACGCACGACGCCGGAGTCGGCGCGCTGGCCGAGCAACAGGCCCAACGAACTGACGACCATCGTCTTCCCGGCGCCGGTCTCACCGGTGACGGCAGTCATGCCGGGGCCGAACTCGACGATGCTCTCCTCGATCACGCCCAGCCCGGTGATTCGCAGCTCGGTGAGCATTCAGGCCTCCTGGGAGCCGCCGCGGAAACCCTCGACCGGCAGCCGGAACTTCTTCACCAGACGCGTGGTGAAGGGCTGCTCGGCGAGCCGGGCGATCAGCAGGTCCTTGCTGCCCCGCACCACGGTGACGCGGCTGCCTGGCTGGGCGTCGACGGAGCGTCGCCCATCCACCCAGACGGACGCGGTGGCGTCACGGCCGTGGCTGACGTCCAGGTCGACCCGGGAGCCCGGGCTCAGCACCAGCGGACGGTTGAACAGCGCGTGCGCAGACAACGGCACCAGCAGCATCGCCGAGACATCGGGCCACATGACGGGGCCGCCGGCGGAGAAGGCATAGGCGGTCGAGCCGGTCGGGGTGGAGACCAGGACGCCGTCGCACCCCCAGCGCGACAGGGGCTTGTGGTCGACGGTCGCCATCACCTCCAGCATCCGTTCGCGGGCGGCCTTCTCGACCGAGACCTCGTTGATGGCGAAGCTCTCCCAGATCAGCGCCCCGGTCTCGTCGCGGACGCTGACCGCCAACGTGAGACGACGCTCGACCTCGTAGGTGTGCGAGACGACCTTGTCGACCAGGTCGCTGGTCTCCGACAGGTCCAGCTCGGCGAGGAAGCCGACGTGGCCGAGGTTCACGCCCAACAGCGGCAGCCCGCGTGGGACGGCGAACTCGGCGCCACTGAGGATGGAGCCGTCGCCACCGAAGACCACCACCAGCTCGAAGCCCTGGCGCGCAGACAGGTCCAGCTCGTCGAAGTCGACGCCCGACGGCAGCTGCGCCCGCAGTTCATCGACGCGTTCCGGCCGTTCGGTGCTGACCTGGCAGCGCAGGCCGCGCTCGGCCAGCCCGCTGATGAAGGCTGCGGCTGCGTCGACGGCCTCGGGGCGGGTCGGGTGCAGGAACACCGCGACCGCGCGGTTCTCGCTGGTGGTCACGCCACGCAGCCTAGTGGGGACCTCGGACAAGGTTTGGCATGGGCTTCCCAGAGCCCCCGGATCAAGCGCCCCGCTCCCTCAGGCCCGCTCGAAGGCGACGAAGTACTCCAGGTTCCCCGCCGGCCCCGGCAGCTGGCTCTCGGCGGTGAAGACAGCCGTCCAACCGAGATGACGGGCGGCGTCCACGACGCCGGCCACCGCTTCGTCCCGGTCGTCCTGGGTGCGGACGACACCACGCGAGTCGAGGCGCTTTCGTCCAACCTCGAACTGGGGCTTGACCATCAGCAGGGCCTTGCCGTGCGCCGCGCTGGCGCCCGGGGCCGGGGGCGCGAGGACGCTGAACAGGGGTTCCAGCAGCAGCTTGAGGCTGATGAACGAGACATCGCAGACGGCCAGGTCGACCGGTTCGTCGTCCAGATGGGCCAGGGTCAGGTCGCGCAGGTTCAGGCCCTCGAGGTTGGTGACGTGAGGGTCGGCCCGCAATTCGTCGACGAGTTGGCCGTGGCCGACGTCGACGGCGTAGACGCGTTGCGCGCCGCGATCCAGCAGCACTTCGGTGAAGCCGCCGGTCGAGGCCCCGGCGTCCAGGACGCGCTCGGGCACTGTGTTCCAGCCCAGCTCGTCGAGCGCACCGATCAGCTTGTGGGCGGCGCGAGAAACCCACGGCCGGTGTTCCTCGACGCTGACCTGCTGGTGGCTGAAGACCTGCTGCGAGACCTTCGTCGCGGGTTTCCCGTCGATGTGTACCAGCCCCTGCTGGACGAGCTGCTGGGCCAGGTGGCGCGAGCGGGCGAGGCCGAGCTCGACCAGCGCCAGGTCGAGACGGGAGGAGGACTCAGCCATGGTTCGGTCGTAGGCCAGCGGGAATGGGGTTGTGGGCGGCCTCGCGGCCCGCCTCCAGCTGCTGCACCAGCACGTCGTGCGCCTCCAAGAGCGCTTGGTGGTGCTCGGCCAGAGGCCTTTCTGCCAGATCGCCGAGGGCTGCCAGCGCCGCGTCCACCTCCTTGTTCGCGGTCATGGCGTTGGGTTGTGTCGGGCTGCCGGGCGCAGCTGGGGCGGGCAGGTTCTCGTCCATGGGTGCAAGGGTAGGGCGCCGAACAGGGACGCTGGTGCGGGTTGCCCCGTGAGCCCGTTCCGTGTTTGGGTCGAGGGACCGGACGACGCCGCCCACGGAAGGAAGCTCATGCGCACGCCCGCGATCACCCCATGCCTGCTCCTCGGAGCCCTGGTGGCTGGTGCCAGCCTGCTGGCTCCAGCGGTGGCGGCCGCGGAGACCACCCCGCCGTCGGTTCCGGCCAGCCCCTCGGACAGTCCACCCAGCGCTGCGTCGCCGACACCCAGCGCTGCGTCGCCGACACCCAGCGCTGCGTCGCCGACACCCAGCGCTGCGTCGCCGACACCAACTGCGGCCACCATCGCCAGCGGCACCGCGAGCGCCCAGCCCACCTCCCAGCCCACAGCGACCGAGTCCGCCATGGTCCGCGTGGCGGCCGTGGGCTCGGTCACGATGGACATCACTGCACCCGCCAGCGCCTGCGCCTCCATCACCCTGCGGGGCACGGCTCCTGCCGGATCATCAGTCAAGCTGCACGTGGCGACGCAACGTTCGGACGGGACACTCTCGACGTGGAGCCCGGCGTCACGTCCGGCGGCCAAGGCGTCGAGCAGCGGCTCGTGGATGGCCGTTCTGGACGACACCCGCTGCTACGCGGGAAGCTACCGGGTGCGGGCGAGCGTCGACGCCGGCAGCGTCGAGAAGACCTTTGACCGCGCCGGCACCGCCACCTGGAGCCTGGCCGCCACCCAGACCGGAACCACCAACACCTCCAAGGTCTTCACCGGTCACCCGATCGTGCTGTCGGGCAAGCTGTCCCCCGCCTCCGACGCGCCCGTCACCATTTGGGAGAAGGTGGGCACCACCAACAAGGTGGTCGCGCGCTTCCGCGCCGGTCTGGACGGGAGCTATTCCCGCACCATCTACGCCTCCGCCGGGAGCCACAGGTGGTTCGTCAACTCCAGCGCCGATCCCACCCTCGCCGGTTCGGCCGTCCGCACCGTCCAGGTCGTGAGGCCGACGGTCACCGCAAAGGCCTTGGGGACCATCGACTCCCTCAAGTCCGTGAACGTGATCGGCCGGCTGGAATCCTGGGGCTACCCGCGCAAGGTCGAGCTCTACGTGGCCGTGAACGGTCGCTGGAGTCGGCACTACGTCGGCAGGACGCGGGCTGACGGCAGCTACTCGCTGCCGTTCACCTTCAAGCCCGGCACCCTGGCCAGCTACACGATGATGACCCAGGCCTACCTGCCCAATGGCAGCGCGGTGCACTCGGCCAACGTCACGGTGAGGCGGACGCTCGTCCTCAACGCACGAGTGCGGGCCACCACGGCGGCGGATGTCGCGAAGACCTACCGCTCGGGCTGCCCCGTCGGCCCCTCCCAGCTGCGCACCGTGGAGATGAACTACCTCGGTTACGACAAGCTGGTGCACCGCGGTGTGCTCATCGTCCGATCGGACCTGACGCCGGAGGTGATCAGCGCCTTCACCCGCGGGACGGTCTCCGGACGCTTCCCGATCCAGCGGATGTCCAACCCGAATGTCTGGGCCGGCGATGACGTCGCGATGATGGCTGCTGGCAACACCTCCGCCTTCAACTGCCGACGCGTCACGGGCAACCCCTACCGGATGTCACCGCACTCCTACGGGAAGGCGATCGACGTCAACACGATCGAGAACCCATACCTGGTCAACGGACGCTGGTACCCCTCCGCCACCTATGGGAGCTACCGTCCCGCCTCGGTGAAGGGCTTGTTGACCGGTTCGAGCGCGCTGACCGTCGGGCTCAAGGGCCAGGGCTACTCCTGGTACTCCGGCTGGGACTGGCAGCACTTCCAGAAATGAGCACCAGAACCTCCACGGCACTCCGGGTCGCGTTGACATTGGCCGGTGGCCTGACGATGTGCGCTTGCACTGGCAACTCGCCGTCGTCTCCCGCAGCGACATCCACCGCGGCGACAGCCACCCCGCCGAGAAGTACCGCGGTGGCCAGTACCTCTGCCACGAGCGCAGGAACCCAGACGCCGGTCGGTCCTTCGTCGCAGCTGATCGAGGCACCGAGTGCCCCCACCGCCCCGGCGGCCAGCACCGCGGGATCCCTGTCGCTGGCCTCCCTGCCGGTCCCCGCGGGCTGGAAGGCGGTCGCCGGCGAGGGTGGACGTGAGGACGGATACCTCGGCAACGGCACCCCAGCCCGTGCCCGCAGCGCCCCGCACGCCGCCTACGAGATCATGTCGGTGGGCTGCGCCGAGGTGGACCGCAGCACTTGGACCGACCCGATCGAGGCCCTGGAGGTCGGTCTGGCCCGCGGATCGTCGACGGGTGTCGCGGAGGTGATGACCTTCAAGGCCCCCGAGCAGGCGGGCACGTGGTTCGCGGCCTTCCAGGAGCAGTTGCGCGCCTGCACGACGGCGACCTCCCCCAAGGTCACGCCCGGCACGACGACGGCCACCACGTGGTCCGGACGACGCAGCTATGGCGCGGGCGACGACTGGGCCGAGGTCGGGGCGGTCGCCGGCACGGTGGTGCGCCTCTACCTGCTGCAGGACCCCGGACAGCACTTCGGCCAGCCAGCCCAGCAGAAGTTGCTGGGCCAACTGGCCGAATGATCTGATCCGATCGTGTCGAGGGGATCCGATCGTGCCGATGGGGCCCGATCTTGTCGAGGGTCAGTGCAGCTCGTCCAACTGGGCGGGGATCGCCTCGTCCCAGCCGTTGCCTGCCCAGACGAGCTGCAGCACGGCCCACAGGGCGTCCAGTTGTGCCTCGCGACCAACAGGGCTGGTGACGAGCACGACCTTGTCGTCGACGAGCTCGGCGCGCTGCTCGCGACAGCTGGCCGAGGTGTCGGAGATCTCCACTTCGCGGACGGGTTCCAGCAGGGCACGCAGGTCCCAGCCGATCGCGGTCGGACGGCTGGCCTCGTCGGCCAGCAGCAGGTCGCGGACGCCGTGCGCACCCGTGAACACCATCAGCGAGTCGATCCCGACCGCCACGGCACCCGTGATGTCGGTGTCAATGCGGTCGCCGACGAAGATGCACTTCTGGGTGTCCATCCGCCGCATCGTCTCCTCGAGCAGCGGGGGGTAGGGCTTGCCGGCGACCTTGGGGCTGACGCTCACGACGTGACGGATCGCGTCGATCTGGGTGCCTGCCCCGGGGACGAGCCCCAGATTGGTGGGACGGGTGGAGTCGGTGTTGGTGGCAAACCAGAGCGCACCCCGCTGGATGGCGTGACCCGCGGCGTCGAGCCGGGGCCAGCTCATCTGTGGGTCGTAGCCCTGGACGACTGCGGCTGGCTCGTCGTCCAGTTCCCAGACCGGCACCAGACCGACTGACTCAACCTCGTCCGCCAAGGCCTGGGCACCGCAGATCAGTACCTTGGCCCCGGCGGGCAGCTCGTCCGCCAGCATCTTGGCGCTCGCCTGGGCGCTGGTCACGACATCCGCGAGCGACGCGGAGACGCCGAGCGAGTTGAGGTGCTCGACGACCACCTCAGGACGGCGACCTGCATTGTTGGTGACGTAGCCGATCTGGATACCCCGAGCGCGGAGCTCGTCAATGCCCTCTGCTGCACCCGGCACTGCCTCCGGGCCGAGGTAGACCACCCCGTCCAGGTCGAACAGCGCCGCCTCATAGCCTTCGATCAGGTCACTCACCGTGCAGCTCCTCGTCCGAGGGCTCGTCGTCTGAATCGTCCTCGTCTGACTCGTGCTCGTCTGAAGCGTGCTCGTCGGACTCGTCCTCGTCAGCTTCCTCGACGTCCGGGACGTCGTCAGCCGACTCGAGATCGACGTTGTCCTCCGCTATGTCGTCGCCGTCGCGCTCATCGTCGCGATGCTGGCGATCGTCGTCCTCGGACCCCTTGCGCGCGTCGTCCGTATCCTGCTCGGTCTCCGTCAGATCCTCGACGTCCTCGTCCTCGGCGTCGTCCTCGCCGACCTCGAGCACCAGGCCTTCCAGCTTGGCGACCCGCTCCTCGGCATCAAGTTCCTGCTCCGGATCGAGACCAGCGGATGAGGTGAACCAGCGCTTCGCGGTATCCTCGTCGCCGGCGCGCTCCAGCAGGTCGGCATAGGCATAACGAAGGCGAGACTGTGCATGCTTGCCGCCCACCTTGCCGGCGATCGCGTTCTTGAGCACCCGCAGCGCCTCGGCGCGCTGACCCAGGTCATCCCGCGCGCCGGCCTCGACCAGCGTCATCTCGATGACCATCTCGGGAGACAAGCGTTCCTCGCGCGCCTCCTTGGCCAGCTTCAGGGCATTCTGCGGTCGGCCAAGGGCGCGCTCGCAGTCGGCGAGAACGGGCAGGTAGTCAGCTCCCCCGGTCATCCGACGGAGGGCGCGGTACTCGGTGAGCGCAGTGGCGTAATCGCCGGCCGCGTAGGCAGTCTCAGCGGTCGCCTCACGGACGATGGGCAGCCGCGCCGCCCGACGCCGAGCGGCCTGCGCATGTGCCAACGCCAACTGGGGATCCTCGTCAATCAGTTCGCCAGCCGCCACCAGGTGCGCGCCGACGATCTGCGCGAGTTCGGCCGTCAGGCCGCGCAGCTCAGCGCGGACCGGGAAGGGCAGGACGCTGAGGTCGACGTCGCTCGGCGTCGCCGGCTCGCCGTCCTTGGCCTGAAGGCCGGGGTGCAGAGGTGCGCGCTCCTCGCGACGCTCGAAGCGGTCGCGCCCGGGACGCTCATCGCGACGTTCATAGCCGCCACGCTCACCGCGATCGGGATTGTCATATCGGTCCCGCTGCTGGGGACGGTCGGGGCGATCCGGACGGCTGAAGCCGCCACGGTCCTCACGGCGATCGGGACGAGCGTCCCGCGGATCCGGACGGCTGAAGCCGCCACGGTCCTCACGGCGATCGGGACGAGCGTCCCGCGCGCCATACCCTCGACGCTCGCGGCCCGAAGAGTCGCGGCTCGAGTAGTCGCGGCCCTGGTAACCGCGGTCCTCGCGTCCCTGCTGCCCGCGATCATCACGACCGCGAGAGTCGCGATCATTCGATCGGTAACCTCCCCGATCACTCGCGTCGTACCCGCGCGCGCCGCGATCGTCCCGAGACTGGTATCCACGCTCACCGCCTCCGCGGGAGTCGCGATCACCCGAACGATAACCATCACGGCCACTCGACTGGTACCCGCGCCCGCCACGATCGTCCCGAGACTGGTAACCACGCTCACCGCCACCGCGGGAGTCACGATCACCCGAACGGTAACCATCACGGCCACTCGACTGGTAACCACGCCCGCCACGATCGTCCCGAGACTGGTAACCACGCTCACCGCCTCCGCGGGAGTCACGATCACCCGAACGGTAACCACCCCGATCACTCGACTGGTACCCGCGCTCACCGCCACCGCGGGAGTCACGATCACCCGAACGGTAACCACCCCGGCCACTCGACTGGTAACCACGATCATCACGACCACGCGAATCCCGGTCGCCAGAGCGGAAACCACCACGCTCATTCGCCTGGTAGCCGCGCTCACCATCACGTCCACGGGTCTGGGACCGGTCGTCACGACGCTCGTAGCCCCCGCGTCCAGACCCAAAGCTCCGACGCTCACCGTCCTGGCCGCGACCATATCCGCGTCCGCGGTCGTCGGAGGGACGTCCGTCCCGGCTCACACTGCGCCCGTCGCGGTTCCAGCCAGCGCGATCATCTCGTCGCTGGCCACCACGGTCATCGCGGTCGAAACCACCGCGATCATCACGCCGGCCCCGGTCTCCGCCCGGACGTCGATCGCCCTGGCCGTATCCTCGGCCACGATCGTCGCGGCGCTTGTCGTCATCCTGCTCTGCCATGTCATCCATCCTGCCGTAGCGCGGGGCTGCGGCACCACGCGTGATGTTCAGCTACTTCTTGGTCTTGGTGGTTCGGGTGTACTTACTGCCCGCTCGCGATGGCACTGAATTCATTGCTCGAGGCGAGCAGATTGTCTGGGAATGCACAACACCCCTGACAGATGCCTTGCGGCTCCCGTCAGGGGTGTTGTATAAGTCCGGCGGCG